>PLYS01000631.1:8170-21189 GCA_003153455.1 Betaproteobacteria bacterium
TGGCCAACCGTGCGCGCGATAAAATCGACGGGCCCTCCCGGCGGGAACGGCACCACAATACGAATCGGTTTCGACGGGTAATTTTTGGCTGGGACCGCGGAACGCTGGGCCAGAACAGGTCCGGCCAAGCTCATCGATAGCGCGGTCCACCACAATAACTGACGAGTCAACTGCTGCATCTTCCCCTCCCTTATTCTTCGGGCCCGCACCCCATAAGCAAATCAGGTGCAACGGGTGCATTGCGATGTGGAATTACCCCTCCAGAATGAGGGCTGATCGAGCCACAGGCATCCTAAGCGCACGGTACGCGCGGGGTCAAGGCCGGAAATTGCCGTGACATAACCGCTGCCGGTGCATGGTAGAGCTGGAAATCCCTGACACATGTGACATATTGCCTGGAAATCCTTGAATGAATAAGCTATTTAGCGAATGTGAGAAAGCGCGAATTTCAATTGTCTCGATTCGATCCCACGGGCGAGGTCGATCTCGAAAATCCCGTTGCCGTCGAGATGGCCACCAAGTCGATCCTGGACCGGCTTTACGGCGAGAGCTACGACTCGGCGCTGCTCACGCAGGGGATCGAAGTCCTGGTCCAGGTCTATCGAGGCCGCTATCCCGGCCTGCTTCGTTGCGACACTCTCTATCATGACCTGCGCCATGCTCTCGAGACCGGCCTGACCATGGCGCGTCTTCTTGATGCTCACGCAAAGTCACTGACTTCCGGCAGCGTGGACAACATTGATGGCAGGCACGCGCTGCTTGGAGTTCTGCTCGCACTATTTCACGACGTCGGTTTGTTGAGACGCGAGACCGAGGCACAATCGTGGGGCGCGGTGTTCACACCGATCCACGAGGAGCGCGGAGTGGAATTCATGCGGCGCCATCTCTCGGAAACGACGCTGGCGCCGCTCGCTGAGAAAGCCGAATGCATCATGCCAACCAAGCTCGTCTTCAAGATTCCGGACACCTGGTCCCCGCTGGACCGCAAGCTTGCCAGCATGGTGGCGTCGGCTGACTTGCTCAGCCAGCTGGCCGACTGCTGCTATCTTGAAAAATGCTGGAACTTCCTCTTCCTGGAATTCAGCGCCTTCGGACTCGCCGGTACACCTGATAGTACCTACCCGGACCGGGAAACCCTGATGGCCAAGACCTCCGGTTTCTATTCCAAGCTGGTTCTCACACGCCTCGAAGCAGAGTTTTGCGGCGTGCATCGCCTCATGGACTCATATTATTCTGGCGCCAATCCTTACCAGGAAGCGATCCAGCGCAACCTTGGCTATCTGGCGGATATTCTGTCCACGCGCGATTTCTCGCGCCTGCGCCGTCGCCCACGGCCCTTCGTAGGCGGTCCCTTATTGGATAGTTAGGGGCTGCTTCGCAATAACCCGCGGCAAGCTCTCCCGAAGAGTTCTCTCGCTGTATTCGCGGCCAGGAGTTTGTCGGACTTGGTTCCGACAAACTCCTTAGTCAAAACCACCCCGAACAAAAGGGCGATAAAATACCCGATCGGGGAGGATCCATGCCGTTGTCGCGTTTTGTTGCAAGGTCGTTGCCGGTTGCCATGATGATGCTCTGCGCGGGTGTGGCGTCCGGCCAGAATTATCCGAACAAACTCATTCGCATCGTCACCTCTTCGCCTGGAAGCAACAACGATTGGGGGGCGCGTCTGATCGCGCAAGAGATTACCAAGACCTTGGGTCAGTCGGTAATAGTGGAAAATCGTGGAGGCCTGGGAGTGGAGCAGGTAGCCAAAGCGCCGCCTGACGGTTATACCCTGCTTTTCTACGGCAACACCGTTTGGCTGCTGCCGTTTCTGCGAGACAACGTGCCCTACGATCCGGTGAGGGATTTCTCGACGATTACATTGGCGGTGACCTCGCCCATCGTTATCGTGGTGCACCCATCGTTGCCTGTGAAGTCCCTCAAGGAGTTGATCGCTTTGGCCAAAGCGAGACCGGGAGAGCTTAATTATGCCGCGGGTACGATAGGCGCTTCACCCCATCTCGCGACGGAGTTGTTCAAGGCCATGGCGGGCATCAATCTGGTGCGTGTCCCGTACAAAGGCACCGGCCCGTCAGTCATTGCTCTGGTCGGCGGCGAAGTGCACCTGATGTTCTCGGGTCTGGGTTCGGTGGCGCCGCATCTCAAGTCGGGCAGATTGCGGGCCCTCGCGGTTGCCACTTCGCGGCCATCCGCGCTGGTACCGCGTTTGCCCACGGTGGCGGCAGCGGGTGTGCCGGGGTACGAAGCGGCATCGATCATAGGCATGTTTGCGCCGGCCAAGACGCCCGCGGCAATCATCAATCTACTGCACCAGGAAATCGTGCGGGCCCTTAACAGGGCAGATGTGAAAGAGCTGTTTTTCAACTCCGGAGCAGAGGTCGTCGGCAGTTCGCCGGAGGAGTTTGCGGCCACGATCAAATCCGACATGGCGAGGTTGGGCAAGGTGATCAAGGATGCCGGCATTCACGAATAAAGGGCAGACCGATCTTGACACTCTGGAAGCCCCGCACCTAGAATCAAAGTCTCCCCAAAAGCTAGGACAATCCCCGTGCAACAATTCGATGTGATCGTGGTTGGCAAGGGTAACGCGGCACTGTGCGCCGCGCTCACTGCAAGAGACAAGGGCGCCAGCGTGGCGATGCTGGAAGCCGCAACGGAAGACGAATCCGGCGGCAACAGCCGCTTCGCCGGCGGCGTCATGCGCTTCGCATACGACAAGGTCGAGGATCTCCAGCAGATCACCGATATCCCGGAGGACGAGGCGAAAAACACCGATTGGGACAGCAACTCGATCGAGGAGTTTTACGAAGATCTGTACCGGGTCACGAACTATCGCACCGACCCCAATCTCAGTGAAACCCTGATCACGCAAAGCCACGCGGGCATGGTGTGGCTGCGCGGCCAGGGCGCGAGCTTCGTGCCGAACTACGGTGCGCAGTCGGCCATCGTCAACGGCAAGCGCAAGTTCTTCGGGCGCTTTCCGCTCACGGTCAACGGCGGCGGCGCCGGGCTGGTCGACGACCTGACGCGGACCGCGGTGAAGAAAGGCATCGAAATCTTCTACGAGACGCGCGCGATTTCGCTGATCTATGACGGGGAGCACGTGCTCGGGGTCCGCGCCAAACAGCAGGGCAAGCTGGTCGAGTTCCACGGGCTTTCGGTGGTACTCGCGTGCGGCGGATTCGAGGCCAATCCGGAAATGCGCACGCGTTACCTCGGGCCGGGCTGGGAGCTCGCGAAGGTCCGCGGCTCGCGGCACAATCTGGGCGAGGGCTTGAAGATGGCGCTCGAGATCGGCGCCTGCCCCTACGGCAACTGGTCGGGACGCCATGCGGTGTCCTGGGAGCAACACGCGCCGGAGTTCGGCGTGGTCGAACGCTCTCACGAGCCGTACCGCCACAGCTATCCGCTGTCGATCATGATCAATGCAGAGGGCAAGCGATTCGTGGACGAGGGCGCTGACTTCTACAACTACACCTACGCGAAATATGGCGCCGAAGTGCTGAAGCAGTCCGGACAGTTCGCCTACCAGGTGTTCGACGCCAAGGTAAAGCCGCTGCTCAAGTCCGAGTACAGCGGGAGGAATGTGACCCGCTTTACCGCTAATACGCTCGAAGAGCTTGCCGGGAAGCTGGAGGGCGTGGATCCCCAGGGATTTCTCAGGACGGTGCGCGAGTACAACGCGGCCGTGCGCACCGACGTGCCGTTTAACCACGCCGTCCGGGATGGGCGTGGCACGGTGGGCATAGACATCCCGAAGTCGAACTGGGCAAACACACTCGACACGGCTCCCTTCGAGGCGTACGGCGTGACCTGCGGCATTACCTTCACTTTCGGAGGGGTGCGCATCGACCATGAAACCGGGCAGGTCCTCGACCTTGGCTACAAGCCGATTCCCGGACTGTATGCCGCTGGGGAGATGGTGGGCGGCATTTTCTACTTCAACTACCCGGCAGGCACCGGGCTGGTTTCCGGCACGGTGTTTGGCAGGATCGCCGGAGCTGGGGCCAGTGGCGCCGCGTTGGCCGCATGATCGCGCGGCACGTTTGATACAAGTCCGACACATTGCTGGCAACGCGCCGAGCTGCCGGCGAAGGCAGCCATATGGTAGCCGCGATACCGACACAGTCGCGGCGTGATTACAACGGGAACAGGAAAAATGTCGATCATTCTCAAAGGCGTAATGCAAAGCACGGTAACCCCGTTTAAGGCGGACTTCAGCCCCGATCTGGCAACTTTTGAGCGGCTCCTGGAGTTTCACGTGCGCACCGGCGCCACCGCCATTTCGTGGCCACATCACAAGGCCGAGTCGCTCAACCTGACGCTTGCAGAACGCAAAGCGTTTGCCGAGGTGGCGGTGAAGGTCGTCGCGGGGCGGATACCGGTGTCGATCCACGTCAGCGCACTTGCCGTGGAGGATTCGATGGAACTGGCACGCCACGCCCAGAAGATCGGAGCGGATGCCATCATCGCGATTACGCCGTATTTCTGGAATCCGTCTCCGGATGCCATTTACGATTACTTCGTCAGGCTCGGCACCGCGGTTGAGCTGCCGCTCATTGCGTACAACTCTCCCAGTTATCTGTCGGGCATTGAGTTTACCGGCGACCTCACCCGGCGCCTCATCGAGCGGCTGCCTAACCTGATAGCGATGAAAGAGGCCAGCTTCAACAGTGAGAAGTTTCTTGAGATTTCGCGCGTGGCGCTCGCGCTGCGGCCGACTTTCTCAATGATTGCGGGAGTGGAGTTTCTTGCGCCATCCGTGCCGCTCGGGTGTGTCGGATCGTATTCGTCCGCCGGGGCCATTTGCCCCAATCTCTGCACGCAGCTCTATGATGCTTGCGTCGCCGGAGAAAGTGTTCGTGCGCGCGAGCTGCAGTTCAAGCTGGCGCAGCTGTGGAATTTGTTCCGCGACCAGTATCCGTCATCGCTCAAGGGAGGGATGGTTATCATGGGACGCCCGGTTGGGCCCACCCGGCCGCCGCTGCCGACCGCCAGCAAGGAGCGTCAGGCATACATCGCCACCCAACTCGAGGAACTCGGCATCATCGAGAGCGAACCCCACGGCTGGTGATTCAGAAATTCGAAGAGGTTATCTAAGATGCCCATCTTTACCCCAGGTTTAGTACACACCCCGGTCACACCATTTACGGCCGGACTAGAGATTGATTTCGGCCTGTTCGAGAAGCTGCTCGAGTTTCATCTACGCAACGGCGCACAAGCACTCGCGCTGCCCATGCATACGGGCGAGTCCGTCAGTCTTTCCGACGCGGAACAGCGCGAACTGATCGCGTATACCATCAAACAGGTCAAGGGCCGCGTGCCGGTTATCGCACATGTCAGCGATTCGGGCACGGCCATCGCCGCCGATCGTGCCCGCCAAGCCCAGGACGCGGGAGCTGCCGCAGTCGTTGCGACCACGCCCTACTATTGGACACCTCCGCCGGCGATGGTGCTGGAGCACTTCGCGCAAATCGGCTCGGCCGTAAGCATTCCGTTTTTCATTTTCTACACACCCGAAGAACTGGGTGCGACGAAGCTGGACACGGACCTTGTGCTAAAGCTCATCAATCGGCTTGGCAACTTTGCGGGTGTGGTTGACGCGAGCCTTGACTGGCAGTTCATGATCAATATTGTGTCCAATGCGTGGCGGGTGCGTCCGGACTTCCAGCTGGTTTCAGGAACGGAATACATGGTCTCGGCCGGCGCCGTCGGCGCGACGAGCATGTTTTCTTCACTTGCGGGGGTTGCTCCGGGGCTGGTGCGGCAGCTCTATGACATCTGCCGCAAGGAAAAGTATTTCGAGGCGCGCAAGGTTCAGGAAGAGCTTGCGGCGCTGCGCCAGAGCGTGAAGCGGGCAGGATTTGCGGGATTGAAGGGCGCCATGCGTGCGATGGGGCGCGATTGCGGTCAGCCGCGTCCGCCGCTTGATGCGTTGAGCGCGGTCGGCTACAAGGAGCTTGCCGCGGAACTCGGCGCTCTGACCGCTCTGCGCGAAGAGCCCAGAGGGTGGTAAAGATCGACTTCAGGGATTTCCCTGCATATCGACTTTTATGTTCGCGTCTTTAACCACCTTCGCCCACTTTGCCAGTTCGCTGCGGATATACGCGCCGAACTCCTGGGGCGAGTTGCCGACGGGTTCGAGCCCAAGAGCGGCGAAACGCTCGAGCACATCCGGCAGTTTGAGGGCTTTGACGACCTCGCCATGCAGCGTGGCGATAATTGGCGCCGGCGTTCCTGCGGGCGCCATCAGGCCGTACCAGCCAGGTGCAGCGAACTCCGGAAGTCCCGACTCGGCTATTGTCGGCAGTTCGGGAGCGACCGCCGAGCGTTTCGCCGTCGTTACCGCCAGTCCGCGAACTTTGTTCGCTTTCATCTGGGGTATAACCAGGGGGGCAACGTTGATTCCTACCTGCACCTGACCGCCAATCAAATCGGTGAGCGCCGCCGGGAGGTTCTTGTAAGGAACGTGCACGATATTCACACCCGCCATGTTTTTGAACATCTCGCCGATCAAGTGCCCGGCCGACCCGGCGGCGGAGGCGCCGTAGTTCAGTTGGCCCGGCTTGGCTTTGGCAAGCTTGATCAGCTCCTGGACCGAATTCACGGGCAGGGAAGGATTGACCGCGAGGATCCAGGGAGTGGATGCAACAAGGCTCACGGGCGCGAAGTCTTTCGCCACGTCGTAGGAAAGGCGGTAAAAATTTGGCGCCATCATGAGCGACGAAGTTCCGATCACGATCGTATAGCCATCGGCCGGCGCTCGCGCGACCGACTCGGCTCCGAGCGTGCCACTGGCGCCCGCCCGCTCCTCTACGATAACCTGTTGTCCCAGGTTCTCGGTGATTTTCTGCCCCAATATGCGCGGCACTGCGTCCGATCCACCCAACGACACGAAGCGGATTGGTTTGTTCGGGTACTGCTGCGCGGTGGCAGCCATGCAAATAAGACCCAAAATAGGCCCTGCCGCCAGTACATGGCGCACTGATCGCATTTTCATCGCTCTCCTCCAACAGGTCGTCGATAATTCAGGATTCCGCTGCGATTGATGATCTAACAGCACCCCCTGAGGGGACAGTTTGATCCAAGTCAAGAACCCTTTAGATTGCGGACCACTCGGCTTCGCTCCACCGAGTGACACGATGCGCGCGTAAATATGTCCGTACCGAAATCGCTGCACGCACCGTTGACACGTGCGCCAAGCCCGGCTAACGTCCGACGGTCGCATCATGCGGCTAACTGAAGGGAGCGGTATCAGAAATGGCTGACTTCATTGTGGTCATCGCCGAAGGCAGCTCGAGCATTGCCGCGGGAGCCCATGATTATCGGGGCAATCGGATTGACGTTCGCTTTGCGCCGTTCAACACACCCGAACGGATTGCCGCGGCAACGGCTGACGCGCACGGCGTGATCGTTGCGCTGCAGTGGCTGCATCGCAAGGAAATCGAGGCGCTTGGTCCGCGTGTGCGCGCGATCTCGCGCAGCGGCATAGGGCTGGACAATATCGATCTCGACGCCGCGAAAGGGCGCGGCATGGCGGTCATGTATCAGCCGGTGTATGCGACGGACGAGGTCGCCACCCATGCGGTAGCCATGCTGCTCGCGCTCAATCGCCGCCTCGCGGACTCCGACAGGATAGTGCGGACCGGATGGCCTGAACGCAGGCAATTGTTTAGCATCAAGCCATTGCATCGGATGACGGTAGGCGTCATTGGCTATGGCGTGATCGGACGCGCCACCGTACACCGGTTGACCAATCTCGCCGATAAGGTCGTGGTCTACGATCCTTACACCAAATCCGTGCCTGCGGGTGTAGAACTCGAGACGTCTCTCGACGAACTGCTGAAGCGCAGCGACGCCATTACGCTGCACGCGCCGCTCACGCCCGAGACGCGCAACCTGATCGGCGCCCGGGAGCTCGCGCTCCTGCCCAAAGGCGCATGCATCGTCAACGTGGCGCGCGGCGAGTTGATCGACCAGGACGCTCTGATCCAGAGCTTGCGATCGGGCCACGTGTCCACTGCGGGTCTCGATGTTTTTGCTGTCGAGCCGGTGCCGCTTGACGACCCGCTGCTCTCGTGTCCCGGTGTGATGCTCAGCCCGCATACGGCGTTTGCTTCCGCCGAGGCGATCGCCCGGCTGCATTCCCAAACCGCTAAAGATCTGTTCGCCTATCTCACAACGGGTGCCGTCACATTCGGGAAGCTGGCCGTCATCTCCTGAGGTGATGAGAGTTACGCAAGAATTATCCGTTTTCCAACGCAATCCCGGCAGAGCCGGGAAGAAGGAGCAGGAATGTCAGAATTCGGAATGATGGGAGTCGACTGGGAGGAACGGGTTAATTTCGATCGCCTGCGTCGCGAGCGGTTGAAAAAAGCTCAAGACGCCATGGAGAAATCAGGGGTCGATGCCCTGTTTGTGTTCTCCCTAGAAGATGTCCGTTACCTGACCGGATTTCGCTCTCACCTGGGGCCCGTCGCAATTCTCGGCGTGGCCGCCGCGGTTCTGCCCAGAGGAGGGGATCCCATCCTCTGTACGCTGGATATGAGCCACGCCCGGATGCGGATGCCCTGGATTCATCCCGACAACATCATGGGACGCCCTTTCATCCGCACGGAGGGCGGCACCCGCAAGTGGGCCGAGGAAATCAAAGGGAGAATCGGCAAACTCGCCGAAGGGAAAATCGGCGTGGACATATGGTCCTTCGGACTTTCCCAATGGCTGCCCAGGTGTTTTCCCAAGGCCCAGTTTGTCGACGGCAAGGCGGTGCTTTATCACGCCAAGGTGATCAAGACCAGGGACGAGGTTGAATGCCAGAAGATCGTAACGATGATCACCGAGGCTGGCTTCCAGGCGCTCCTGGATAAGCTGAAACCGGGAGTGAAGGAATGCGAGCTATTGGCCGCTGCCTGGAGAAAGTTCACCGAGCTCGGCAGCGAGTGGACCCAATGCGCCAACATCGTCTGTTCGGGTCCGTATACCGCTCCGTACCGGAGATTCACGTCCGACCGCGTGATCCGCGAAGGAGATCCCGTCATCGTGGATATCGGCGCCTGCTACAACGGCTACTGGGGAGACTTTACGCGCACGTTCATTTGCGGTGATGTCCGGCCGACCAAGGAGCAGATCGATCTGCATCAACAGAGTTACAACACTTTGTTCAATGCCTGCGCGGAGGCGGTGGTGGGGAAGACCAATGGTGACATCGGCAAGCATCTGAATCATCCCCAGACCAACCCCAATTCCGATGGCCTCTCCGGGGGGCACGGCGCGGGGGTCAATCCATGGGAGCCCCCGTGGATCGCCAATCTCACTCCGGACGCTATCGTTCCTTTGCAGCGGAACATGTTGTTCAGCATCGAGCCGTACGCGGGGAAGGTGGGCATTGGCGGTTTCCGGCTGGAGAACCAGGTGTTCGTCGGTGAGAAAGAGCCGGACCTCTTCACGACTCTGAGCTTTGATGAACGGTTGCTGCGGGATACCCATCCGCTGGACAAGACCACGGGAAGAAAAATCCGCTACCCCGCATAAAGGAGCATGCATGCAGAACCAAAGTCCGGCCGGCAAGCGCACGGCGTTCGTGACCGGAGCCTCATACGGAATTGGCGCCGCGACCGCGCTGGCGCTGGCCCGTGACGGCTTCGACGTTGCGGTTGCGGCGACGCGTGTCGAAAACCTTGCGGACGTCGTCGCGAAGCTCACGTCCATGGGCACGCGCGTCGTGCCGGTGGCGCTCAACCTCGGTTCGCATTCCAGTATCGAACAGGCGATGGCGACCGTGATCGATGCTTTCGGCAGGGTGGACGTTCTCGTCAACAACGCGGGCATCTCAAATCGCAAGGCGGCGGTCGACATAACACCGGAAGAATGGGAAGCGGTGATGCAGACCAACGTGACGGGGACTTTTTTCATGTGTCAGCAGATGGGCCGGCACCTGGTCGGCGGCGGGCGACCGGGATCGATCGTCAACATGGCCTCGACCCATGGCGTCGTCGGTTTGGCCGGACGCCTGATTTACGGCACATCCAAGGCTGCCATCATTCATATGACGAAGATGCTGGCGATCGAGTGGGCGCAACACGGCATACGCGTCAACGCGATCGCGCCGGGCACGGTGGAGACGCCTTCGCGCGCGGTATTTCTGGCCGATCCCAAGACGCGCGAAACGATGCTGAATCGAGTGCCGCTGCACCGGTTTGGCACTGCTGAAGAAGTGGCGGCCGCAGTGCGCTACCTGGTGAGTCCCGAGGCAGCCTATATAACCGGGCATACGTTGATGATGGACGGCGGTCTTACCGCGTACTGAACAGGCTCGCAACAGCGCGCGATCCTTGGCGAAACGGGGAACAGGAGAACAAATGTCAGAATTCGGAATGATGGCGGTGGATTGGGAGGAACGGGTCAACTTCGATCGCATGCGCCGCGAGCGGATGCAGAAAGCGCACGCCGCAATGACGAAGGCCGGGGTCGATGCCCTGATTGTCTTTGCCCTCGAGGATCTCCGTTACCTGACCGGATTTCGCTCTCACCTCGGCCCGGTGGCAAGCCACGGCCTGGCTGCCGTGGTTCTGCCCAAGGGAGGGGATCCCATCCTGTGTCCGTTGCTCGATAACGTCCATGTCCGCACTCGCATGCCGTGGATGCGTCCGGAAGACATCCTGGGCCCGCCTTTCATCCGGACCGAGGGCGGCACGCGGAAGTGGGCCGAAGAAGTGAAAGCGAAAATCGGCAATCTCGCCGCGGGGAAAATCGGCGTGGACATATGGTCCTTCAGCCTCTCCGAATGGCTGCCCAAATGTTTTCCCAAAGCCGAGTTTGTGAACGGGAGCGAAGTTCTGGCCCCGGCAAAAGTGATCAAGACCGAGGACGAGGTCGAATGCCAGAAGATCGTCACCATGATCACCGAGGCGGGCTTCCAGGCGCTCCTGGACAATTTGAAACCCGGCGTGAAGGAATGCGAGCTTTTGGCGATTGCGTGGCAGAAGTTTACCGAACTCGGCAGCGAATGGACGCAATGCGCGAACATCGTCTGTTCCGGTCCGTATACCGCGCCCTACCGCAGATTCACCTCCGACCGTCTGATCCGCGAAGGGGACCCGGTGATCGTGGATATCGGCGCCTGCTACAACGGCTATTGGGGCGACTTCACGCGCACGTTTATCTGCGGCGATGTGCGGCCAACCAAAGCGCAGATCGATCTGCACCAGGAGGCCTACGACACGCTGTTTAATGCCTGCGCGGAGGCGGTGGTGGGCAAGACGAACGCGGACATTGGCAAACATCTGAACCATCCCCAGACGAATCCCAATTCCGACGATCTTTCGGGCGGGCACGGTGCAGGGGTCAATCCGTGGGAGCCGCCGTGGGTTGCCAATCTAACCCCGGATGCGATCGTGCCGCTGCAGCGGAACATGCTTTTCAGTATCGAGCCGTATGCAGGAAAAGTGGGCGTTGGCGGCTTCCGGCTGGAAAACCAGGTATTCGTCGGTGAGAAGGAGCCGGGCATTTTTACGACCCTGAGCTTCGATGAACGGCTGCTGCGGGATGTCCATCCGCTGGACAAAACTACTGGTAGAAAAATCCGGTATCCGGGCTAGTCAGGCGGCGGCGAATACGGCATCCAGCGCCGTGCGCCACCGCGCCTTGTCAGCTTGCGGCGCAAAGCTCGCCTCGAAGCTGTTGGCGGCCAGTTGGTGGGCGTGGCGCGCGGAGAGTTCCGGCAGCGCCTCGAAGGTCCCGATCAAGTTCTGGTTCATGTAACCGCCAAAGTAGGCCGGGTCGTCCGAATTGACGGTGACGCACAACCCGGCGTCGAGCAATGCCGCGATGTTGTGCTCGGTCATGTTTTTGAACACGCACATAGGCTGCGCGCAGTGCCTCGACGTTGGGGTGCGCGAGGCTGATGCCATTGCGCTGCGCCAGCGCGAATATGAGTTCGGGTTCGAGCGAGCCTTCGATGTGGATGTGCAGCTCTGCCTTGGGCATGCGACGGAGCAGTTCGGGCAGGCGCTCGCGGGGGATAGGGCCGAGGTTCATAAAAAGGGGTCATGCCTTGACATCACGGTTTTCATCTTTCGCCCTTGATGACCTTGCTCACCGTCGAATAGTGTATGCCCGCTTCCCGCGCGACGGCTGCCATCGTGTAACCGTATTCCAGGTACGCCCGGCGCATTGCCGCATCGCGCACCGGCTTGTCTTGTCGCACGCGCGCCGAAAACAGGCTCTTCAATCCGGGCCGATGCGCCCGGCGCTGAGCGCGGAGGATTTCCTTGTGTGCTCCCTTGCCTTCCAGCAGCGGCCGCATCTTGGCCACGAACGCTTCTGAGCCGAGCAGCACCTGGCCCTTCAGTTCAGACCAGGGCGAGGGCAGGTTCCTGCCTTGGGCGACGAACTCGGCATAGCGCCGCTGCGCAACCGAGCGGGTCTTGGCGAATTGGCCGAGTATCCAGTCGCTGCTGAGCCAGGAGGGCGAGGTCACCGCGCCCATGGTCGCCGGGTAGCTGCTCCAAGGATAGCGATTCGGGTTCTTGACCATTTTGGTCCGGATCGGGTTGAGCACGATATAGCGGGCCAGTTCCAGCAGATAACTCCGGCGCTCGACCAGAATAGCTTTGAAGCGGCCCTGAAAGACATGGCCGGCGCGTGAGTGGCGGCGGTTGTAGCGCAGGGTGTAGACGCCGTTGAGTTGCCGCATGCCCGGCGACAGATTGCCTCGTGGCGTCTCGATAAGGAGGTGGTAGTGTTTGTCCATCAGGCAGTAGGCGTGACAAAGCCAGCCGAAACGCGTGACGACTTCACTCAAGGCGTCCAGGAACAGATCGCGGTCGACATCATCGCGAAAAACCGCCTTGCGTGCATTGCCGCGGGTGGTGATGTGGTAAATCGCACCGGGAAACTCGATTCTGAGCGGACGGGCCATGATTGAAGGTTACTATCCGGAAACCGTGATGTCTAGCCGGGTTTCACCCGGAACTTCCGCAGCGCAATCTCATCGACCTCGATACCGAGCCCCGGGC
>PLYS01000044.1 GCA_003153455.1 Betaproteobacteria bacterium
TTCGGCGCCATGTTCTGGGATATGGCGCAATGGGTCGCAGGTATCCGGGAAACGGTGCGCACTGATGCCAAGAAAAGCGCGCAGTCGCATTTCCAGGTACCCTGGGTGTTCGGCGCCAAGGATCTCGACGCGGCCGTCGTAATGGCGAAGCGCTTCAATCTTGCCGAGGTGGCAGGGCGCATTGCTTGCCCGTTCCTCGTCGTGCACGGCGAGAATGACCGCATCGTGCCGCTCGATTCAGCCCAGAAGCTCTATGATGCAGTCGGCTCGAAGCGCAAAACGCTCAAAGTCTTCACTGCCGAAGAAGGCGGCGCCGAACATGTCCAGTTCGACAACCGGCAGGTCGGCGTCGATTACATCGCGGACTGGATAGCCGACAACTTAGGGGGGCGCACATGAAACACGCTACTCTGCAATGCGTGATATTTGCTGCGGTTGCGGCTTTCGCTTTCGTACCGTCGGCTTCGCAGGCAGCTGACGGCGTGGCCGAGTATCCCGTCCGTACGATCCGGGTCATCCTGCCGCAGCCCGCGGGCGGCGGCACCGACGTGGTCGCGCGCGCCATCGCCCAAAAACTCACGGACGCCTGGGGCCAGCAGGTCATCGTGGACAACCGCGCCGGAGCGAACGGCATCATCGGCACGGACCTGGCCGCCAAATCGAAACCCGACGGCTACACGCTCCTATACGGTTTTACATCGATGCTGACGATCAATCCTTCCGTATACAAGTCCCTGCCCTACGATACCTTGCGCGACTTTGCGCCGATCACCCACACGGTCACCAACACCATGGCGCTGGTGGTCAATCCGTACCTGCCTGTGCGTTCGGTAAAGGAACTGGTCGCCCTGGCCCGCTCGCGGCCGGGCGATTTGCTCTACGGTTCGTTCGGGATCGGTAATCAGACCCATCTCACCGCCGAGCTGTTCCGTATCGAATCCGGGCTCAAGATGTTGCACGTACCTTACAAGGGCGAGACGCCCGCCATCACCGAGACTATCAGCGGTCAGGTCGCAATGATGTTTTCCCCCTCGGCGGGCGTAGCGCCCCATATCCGCACCGGGAGGCTGCGGCTGCTGGCGACCTGCGGCGAAAAACGCTCAACAGGATTTCCCGAGACACCAACGATGATCGAGTCCGGATTTCCCAAGGTGGTCTCGATCGGATGGGGCGGAATGCTTGCTCCGGCCGGCACGCCGCCGGAAATAGTCCAGAAGCTGCAGCGGGAAATCGCCCGCCAACTCGCATCGCCCGAGATCCGGGATCGTCTGAGCGCCATGGGGGCCGACGCGGTGGGCAGCACTACCGAGGAATTCGCCGCGTTGCTCAAAGCGGAAACGGAAAAGTGGTCGCGCGTGGTGCGGGGCGCCAATTTGTTCCACAGCCAATAAGCCTTAAAAGAGCGATTCCAAACCGATGGGGTGGAGGATGTTTTTTCAGGGAGAGTCAGGATGCGCGCAGTTGTCCTGAGGGAGTTCGGGCCTCCGGAAAATCTGAAGTGGGAGACAGTACCGACACCGGAGCCTCAGGCAGGCGAGGTACTCCTTCGTGTACACGCGGTGAGCGTGGACCTCTTTCAGATGGAATTTCGCAGTGGGCGGGCCCTCCAGGTTGAACTTCCCCGAATTATGGGAAACGGGCCGGCAGGTGAAGTGGCAGAGGCGGCCCAGGGAGTGGACGGGATCACCCCCGGTCAGCGTGTCGTCGTTTGCAACAATGTCAGTTGCGGGATTTGCAAATATTGCCGGGTCGGCCGCGAGACCCTTTGTTCGGGCCTCAACAATCATCGGGGCGGAATCATCGGCGCCCATCGAAATGGAGGCTACGCAGAGTTCGTTACCGTTCCTGCGCGAAACCTTCTCACATTGCCCGAGGCGATCTCCTTCGAGGAAGCTTGCCTTATTCCCAATACCATCGGACCCGTGGTCAAGGCGTGTGCGGGGCGCGCCCGCATCCACCCGGGAGAGAATGTGCTCATTATCGGAGCGGGAGGGGGAATGGGTCTTCATGCCGTGCAGATGGCTCGCGCCTGTGGGGGACGAGTGATCGCGGCCATCCGTTCCACCCGAACATCGGAGGCCGTTCTGAAATCGGGTGCAGATATAGTGTTCACAACTAAGGAGCACGACTTGTCCGAAGAGGTACGTCGCCTCACGGACGGGTGGGGAGCCGACGTGGTGCTCGATTTCGTGGCGACTCGGGAAACTCTCAGCGCGAGCCTCACTGCGCTTGCCCCTGCAGGCCGGCTGGTCATCATGGGCTACTTCCCTCGGGGTAGTGTCCTGGAGACACCTACATGGGTGTTCTCGGAGGAAGTGGAGGTCACCGGAAACCGTTCTGCGGGAAGGCAGGATGTCGCGGAGGCGATCGCTCTTATCCAAAACGGACGAATAAAACCGGTTGTGGGCAAGGTGTTTGCTTTGAAAGATGCCGTAAAGGCCCACCAGGCATTTGAGGCCGGAGAAATTATAGGGCGGGCAGTCCTGGTGGTTTGAATAGCTTTGGAGCGCCGCGCTTCGAATAGAGAGATGCCCTTATGGAAACCCTGAATTCGGGGCGTGGTAAAATCGGGCGCCAGCGTTGCAGCAACTGTCAGTGTTATGCCTCAAAAGCGTCCATTCCCAGGAATGACTAACCCTCAGCGCCGATTTCAGGATCGGTGAAGCCGTGAATATTGTAAAAATGGAGATCATCGTCAAATGAAACTTGTAACTTATCTGAAAGATGGGCGCGAGACGCTCGGCGCGCTCCATGGGGACAAGGTGCTTGCGCTCGCGGCTGCGGCGCAAGTAATCGGTACCGGTGTACTGCCACAGACCATGCTCGAGTTGATCACGGGTGGCAAGAGCGCGCTCGGTATCGCGAAAAAGACGCTCGCAGTCGCGGGCGCCGACAGCCGCGTTGCCGCGTTATGGACACCGCTCGCCGGCACCCGGCTGCGCGCGCCGCTGCCGAACATGCGTAAGAACGTGTTCTGTGTCGGCCGCAACTACAAAGCTCACATCGAGGAGGGCGCGCGCGCCCACGGCCGGGAGGTCATGTTTCCCAAGGTACCGGAGTTCTTTTCGAAACCGCCCACCGCTATTATTGCCAACGACGACGCGATCCGCCTCGACGCGCGCCATACGCAGCAACTCGACTATGAGGTAGAGCTGGCGATCGTGATAGGGACGCAATGCCGCGATCTGACAATCGAGGGTGCGCTGGATGCGGTGTTCGGCTACACCATCGTCAACGACGTATCGGCGCGCGATGCACAAAGGGCTCACGGCCAGTGGTTCAAAGGAAAAGCCTTCGACACCTTCTGTCCAATCGGGCCGTGTATTGTGACTGCCGACGAGTTTGGCGATCCGTCCGGCCATCGCCTCAGCACGCGGGTAAATGGCGCGATCCGCCAGGACTCCAACACGAGCGACATGCTGTTCGATTGCACGCATATCCTGACAAGCCTGTCCGCCGGAGTGACCCTCGAACCCGGGGATGTCATCGCTACCGGCACGCCCTCGGGCGTGGCGTTGGGTATGACGCCGCAGCAGTGGCTCAAAGACGGCGACGTCGTGGAAGCCGAGGTGGAAGGAATCGGCGTCCTGCGCAACAGAGTGGGCGCGGTGACGTAACCCAATGTCTGATTTGCCGAAATCCGTTCACATCATGGAAGTGGGGCCGCGCGATGGACTCCAGATTGAGTCACGCACGCTGACCACGGACGAGAAGGTCAGGTTGATCGATGCCCTGGTCGCGGCGGGAGTTCGTGAGGTTGAGGTCGGTTCGTTCGTGAATCCAAAGGCGGTTCCGGCGATGGCAGACACTGAGGATGTGATCAAACGACTCGAACCGCGCGAGGGGGTAACTTACCGCGCACTGTGGTTGAATCCGAAAGGGCTGGAGCGTGCAATCGCCGTTGGCCGCGTGCGCCTGGTGGGTAGGTTGACTTGTACTGCAAGTGAGACCTTTGTGAAACGCAATACCAATCGCTCCATCGACCGGACGTTTGCCGAAATGCCGGAGTGGATAACACGCTACAAAGAAGCTGGTATAAAAGTGAATGGCATGGGCATGATGGCCGCATTCGGTTGCAACTTCGAAGGCGACATTCCACAGGAAAAGGTTATTGGGTTGATCGAACGCGGAATGAGCGTATTGGCTGACCACGGCTGCAAACTCGAGCATCAGGACCTTGCTGATACGATGGGATGGGCCAATCCAAGGCAGATTCGCAGGTTGGTTGGTGCAATACACGAGCGTTGGCCCGATCTGACGCTGAAACTGCATCTCCACGATACGCGAGGTACGGCGATGGCCAATGCGTTGGCCGCAATGGAACTGGGTGTATGCAACTTCGATGCGGCGATTGGTGGTTTAGGAGGATGCCCGTTCGCCGGCCATAAGGGTGCAGCAGGCAATGTTTGCACCGAAGACCTGGTTTACATGTGCGAAGAAATGGGTATCGACACCGGGATCGATCTTGATGCGTTGGTCGGCGCGGCGAAGTTGGCCGAAGAACTCGTCGGCCATCCGCTGCCCGGTAAGGTCATGAAAGGGGGCACGCTCAGTCGCTTCCGGCACCATTAGGCTTGACATGCAGTATCGTGATCTATGCGCTACAGACTCGTTTTTCGTGGAAGGCACACTTTCTGTGATAGCATTTCCGGTTGATACGCGGAGACCCGTTTGATGAAGATTCTGATCCATACGATTGCCATCCTGCTCGCGATGTTCGCAGCGCACGTTACCGCGCAAGGCCTCAAGATCGGTTACGTTGATGGCCTACGCATCGAGAAAGAATCGGCACTGCCGGCGCGGGAAATCGAGCAGATGAAAAAGGAATTCGCCCCGCGCGAGCAGCGGTTACAGGAATTGCAGAAACAGGGGTTGGAATTGCAGGCGGAGATCGAGAAGGAGGGCCTGACGATGGGGCCTGCCGACAAACAGGCCAAAGAAAAACGCATGGCGGCGTTGTCGCAGCAGTTTGAGCAGTTGCAACGCAGCGTGGCCGAGGACCTGGAGGTGCGCAAGAGCGAAGCGCGTGCGCGCTTCCTGGCCGAGACCACCGCTATCATCAAGGGCATCGCTGAAGCGGGAAAATATGATCTGATCGTGCAGCAGGCAATCTACGGCAGTCCGCATATCGACATCACGGAGCAGGTACTGAAGGAAATGGCGAAACGGGCAGAGTCCGCGACGAGTCCTGGCAAGTAGTTCGATCAGGACTTTGGTCTGAGATGATGTAAAGAGTTTAAACGCCGCCACAATCAAGCATGCGCTGGCTGTCAGCAGGATATTAGCGCGGGGAGCGATGGCAATATTCAAGGCTGCCTGCGTGCAGCTCAACTCCGGCAACGACATGACCGCCAACCTGCGTGCGGCGGGTGGTGGCGTGCGTGCGGCGGCGGAGCAGGGCGCGCAGCTTATCATGCTGCCCGAATATGCCGCGCTGCTGGACGGCAGCGGTCGCGTGATGCGCGAGAACTCCTACCCCGAGGACCAGCATCCGGCGCTGCCGGTGTTTCAAGCGCTGGCTCGGGAAACACAGGCATGGCTGCTGGTCGGTTCGATCACCGTCAAAATCGACAACGAGAGCATGGCGAACCGCTCGTACCTGCTGTCGTCCGACGGCACGATCGTCGCCCGCTATGACAAGATCCACATGTTCGACGTGACGCTGCCGAGCGGCAAAGTGATACGCGAGTCGAGCGCCTACCGTTCCGGCGCGCGCGCAGTTGTGGCCCAGACGCCATGGGGCACGCTTGGCATGACGGTGTGCTATGACCTGCGCTTTCCTCATCTCTACCGTGCCCTGGCAAAGGCCGGCGCGATGTTTCTGGCCGTCCCATCGTCATTCCAGCGGGAAACCGGCGTTGCGCACTGGCATACGTTGCTGCGGGCGCGTGCGATCGAGAATTTGAGCTACGTGTTTGCGCCGGCGATGTGCGGCGATCACCCCGGCAACCGGTCGACATATGGCCACTCGCTGATTGTTGATCCGTGGGGAAAGATCCTGGCCGAGCTCGGCACTGAGCCGGGTGTCGCAATCGCCGATATCAACGCCGACGAGGTTATGCGCGTCCGCGGCATGCTGCCTTCGCTCGAGCACGACCGCGGTTTTACAGCGCCGCAGGCCGGCACTGGCGAGCCGGCCTGAGCTCTTGCCGTTTTTCATTTACGTCGCGTATAACGTGCTGAGTCGGGTCTCGCCCCGCGTAGCGGGAAAGCACTGTCCGGTCAGGTGAGCACGGCGCACGCGCGCTGGATGCGGTTGCATCCTTCCCGCAGGATTTCGGCTGAAGCCGAGTAGGTAATCCGAATGTAGGGCGACATGCTAACACCAAACAGCGCGGGCTGATGTTAATGCAGGCGGGCCGGAACGATGTGACTAGCGTGGCGCGAGCGGGGTGCGTGTTATAATTTTTTGCACGGAAAACTTCGGTCAGCACTCGATATCTTACATTTCATGGCGCGTGATTCGCAGCGGCTGCAAAATCCGCAGTGCAGGTTGAGTTGCCACCGCACTATCGGTCCTGGCGCATGCACATCCTGATAAGTAACGACGACGGTTACTTTGCACCCGGCCTTGCAATTCTGGCCGAAACTCTCGCCCCCCTCGCGACAATCACCGTGGTCGCGCCGGAGCGCGACCGCAGCGGCGCCAGCAATTCGTTGACGCTTGACCGGCCGCTCACTGTGCGCCGCGCGGGCAACGGCTTTTTCTACGTCAACGGCACGCCCACCGATTGCGTGCACCTTGCGGTTACCGGCCTGCTCGAGGATTTGCCCGACATCGTGATCTCGGGGGTGAATCTCGGCGCGAACATGGGTGACGACACGATCTATTCTGGCACGGTGGCTGCCGCGACCGAAGGCTTCCTGCTCGGCATCCCATCGCTGGCGGTGTCGCTGGTGGCGAACGGCGGCGATCATTTCGAGACCGCTGCGCGGATTGCGGCCGACATGGCGCAACGCTTCGCGCGCAATCCGTTCGGCCAGCCGGTGCTGCTCAACATCAACGTGCCGGATGCGCCGTACGAAAAACTGCGCGGACTGGAGGTGACACGGCTGGGCAGGCGTCACAAGGCCGAGCCGGTGGTGAGGTCGACCACGCCGCGCGGTGAAACGGTGTACTGGGTCGGTGCGGCTGGCGGCGTGCAGGACGCGGGCGAGGGTACTGACTTCAACGCGGTTGCGCGCACGGCGGTTTCGGTCACGCCGCTGCAGGTCGACCTCACTCAATTCTCGCAACTGCAAACGCTCAGGAACTGGCTGGCATGAGTTCGCGTCTTTCCGGCATCGGCATGACCTCGCAGCGCACGCGCTTGCGCATGATCGAGCGCCTGCGCGTGCAGGGCATCGTCGACGAAGCAGTGCTCAATGTGATGAACGAGATTCCGCGCCATATCTTCATCGAGGAAGCGCTGGCGAGCCGCGCCTATGAAGACTTTGCGCTGCCGCTCGGCTTCGGGCAGACCATCTCACAGCCGTACGTCGTTGCGCGCATGACCGAGCTGCTGACCGCGGACAAGCCGCTCGGCAGGGTGCTCGAGATCGGCACCGGTTGCGGCTATCAGACGGCGATACTCTCCAAGCTTGTGACGGAAGTGTATTCAGTCGAGCGCTTGCTGCCGTTGCTTGCCCTGGCGCGCAAAAACCTGCGCGAGTTACGCATCACCAACATCCGGCTCAAGCATGCCGACGGTCATATCGGCATACCCGAGGCTGCACCGTTCGATGCGATCCTCGTCACGGCGGCGGCAACGCATGTACCTGAAACGCTGAAAGAGCAGCTCGCGGTGGGTGGCAAGATGGTGGTGCCGATGGGCACGCGCCAGCAGCATCTGTGCGTGATCGAGCGCACTGCCCGCGGCTTCTCCGAGTCCAGGCTCGACGCAGTCAAGTTTGTGCCGATGCTGTCAGGATTGAGCTGATGCGAGCCTGGTTGCAATGCGGTCGCGGCATATTTGCAGCAGCGGTGGCGCTGCTGCTGATCTACGGCTGTGCGTCGACGCCTCGCCCGGCGCCGGTCAGCGAGCCTACGCCCTCCATGCCCGAGCCCGAGGCCGAGCGCGCACCGGCGGCGGCGAGTGAGCCCGATCGGCGTCCCAAGTTCTATACCATCAAAAAAGGCGACACGCTCTTCACCATCGCGCTCGACCATGGGCTCGATTACAAGGATCTTGTCGAGTGGAACAATATCGGGAATTCCAACGTGATCCGGCTCGGCCAGCAACTGCGGCTGGAGGCGCCCGCGTCGGCCGTGGTCTCGACGCCACTCAAGAGTGCGCCGGCAGTCGATGGCAGACCGGTCGGCAGTTCGCCGCCCGTTGCCGCGGGCGATGCTGTCAAGTCGCAGCCGAAAGGGGTCAAAGTCCCGTATTCGGATCAGGCGTTAGCGCAGTTGTCAGGAACGCAGGTCAAGCCGGTGGCGCCCGTTATCGCCAAAGTCGATCCGCATTCCGAAGAGAAGCCCGCCGCGAGCGAGGACGATGACGAAAAGGTCGATTGGGGCTGGCCGGCGGGCGGCAAAATGCTCAGCACTTTCAATGAAACCACCAATCTCAAGGGCATAGGCATCGCCGGCAAGCTTGGCCAGCCGGTGATCGCGAGCGCGCCCGGCAAGGTGCTCTACAGCGGTGACGGCATCCGCGGTTACGGCAAATTGGTGATCGTCAAGCACAACAAGGCGTACCTGAGCGTGTATGCCCATAATAGGTATCTGCTGGTGAAGGAAGGCCAGAGCGTGGTCAAAGGGCAGAAAATAGCCGAGATGGGAAGCACCGATTCAGACCAGGTAAAGCTGCACTTCGAAATCAGGCGCTTCGGCAAACCGGTCGACCCGCTCAAGTTGCTGCCGCCTGAGGGTCCGGCGCAAAACGCGCCGTGACAGCGCTGCGGCGGTGATTTCAGCTGTCGGCGTATTTCATGCAGTTGTCGCGCCCGCTGCCCTTGGCTTGGTAGAGCATCCGATCCGCCTAGGAGTTTGTCGGACTTAGCCCCGACAAACTCCTAATGCAAAACCGGCGCCAGTAGAATTGCAGAAGAGGATAACAGATATGCGAATTTACCAGCGCTTTTCCCCAAATTCGACCGCGTCGAGTGAGTTGATTATAAATGGTCAGCCGGTTTTGCTTTTAGCAGCCTGGGCGAACTGTTAAGGCCGACAGGCTGCTAGGGGACACCACAACACGCGGCCGGGGATCATAGCCGGAATGTAGCAACCTCGCGCTGCAGTTGGAGCGCATCCGCGCCGTGCGCGTTGTCGCCATAGCGCAGGCGGATGTAGAGTGCGCTGATCGAGCTGATCGGCTGTGCAAGTTCGGGGCGCGAGGCAATGGCGCGCTTGCGAAACGCATCCGGTCCCTCGCTCGGGTGCCGTGCCACGCCGCGGCGCGCCAACTGTCTGCAAAAGCGCGTATAAGCGGCAACCACCGCATCCGGGCGAGCCGCGCGCAGCTTGTGCAGCATCAGCGCCGCAAGTATCAGCGTGATGGCGCCGGTCGCGATGAACATCACCGTCGCCAAACTTTTCCACGTTGCATCATCGATGCCTATATGCCGCATTAGTTGGCGCTGGCGGTCCTGCGTGTAACCGAGCACGGCCTGGTTCCAGGAGTTGGCGATCGAATCCCAGATCATGCGCGTTTGTCGCAGCCACGCATACTCACCGCGCAGCAGCGTCAGCACTTCCGTTTGCGGCAGGGCGGCCGAGAGGCCTGCTTCGATCCGCGCCGGCGATACTGCAGCAGTGGGGTCGACGCGCACCCAGCCGTCGTCTTTCAGCCACACCTCGACCCAGGCATGGGCGTCGGCCTGACGCACGGTAAGGTAATTGCCGACCGTGTTCAGCTCGCCGCCCTGGTAGCCGGTGACGATGCGTGCCGGAATGCCGGCCATGCGCATCAGCACCGCAGACGAGGATGCATAGTGCTCGCAGAAGCCGGCGCGCGTCGAAAACAAAAATTCGTCGACGGGGTTTCTACTCAGCAGCAGGGGCGGGGTGGTGGTGTAGTAGAAATTCTGGTTGCGAAACATGCTGAGTACTGCCGTAATGTAGGCACGTTCATCGGGCGCCGCTCCGCGCATTTTCGCGGCGAGCTCGGCGCTGCGCGGGTTGGAATTGGCGGGCAGATGCAGCGCGCGTTGCAGTTCATAACGTCCGAGCTCCGCGTTGTTGCGGTAGCTGAGATAGGACGCCATGTCGTAGCGGATACGATTACTGACCTGAGTCTGGAACAGCAGCTGAAAGTCATTGGTCATCTGGCTGCGCGGCGGCACTCGCGCCGGCAGATCGAGAGCGAACAACCAGCGATGGCTGTGCGGCTCGATTGTCACCGTGTACTCGATCAGGTTGCCGAGCGCGTGGTATTCGCGCGGCCCCGGGTAGGACGACCTGTAGGGAGTCCGCGCGGCGGTCCAGGTGTAGCCGTCGAAATCCCACAGCACCGGCCCGCGCCAGTAGAGCCGGTTGACGGGCGGTATCTGGGAGTCGAAGCTGACGCGGAAAGCAATCGCGTCCGACAGGATCAGCTGGCTGAGGCTGCCCGGAGCCATTTCATCCGACAGGCCGGTCTTGCCGGAGTAGGCATCCTGCGGCATGCTCCAGATCGGCGCCTGCACGCGCGGGAACAGCACGAACAGCACCAGCATCAGCGGCACCGACTGCAGCAGCATGATGCCGGCGCTGCGCAGCTGGTATTTGTAGCCGGGCTGCAGCGTGCGGAACTGGAAGCCGATCATCGTGGCGGTGACGATCCACACCACGCACAGCAGGTAAAGCGCGGTCGGTATGCTCTGCGAATAGAGGAAGTTGGTGATGACCAGGAAGTAGCAGAGGAAAATCAGGATCATTGCGTCGCGCAGCGTCGCCATTTCGAGCAGCTTCAACGCCAGCATGATCACCAGCAGCGCGATGCCTGAATCGCGGCCGAGTATCCTGCCGTAACTAATGTAAATGCCGCCGAGCGTGGCCGCCACGATCAGCAACAGCAGCCAAATGCGCGGCAGGTGCAGACCATACCGCGTGATGTAAAGCCGCCACCCGATCAGCACTACCGCGAGCAGCGTGACCCACCACGGCACACGCTCGAAGTGCGGCAGGGTGACCATGACCAGCGCCAGCGCCAGCGAGCCGATGTGGCGCGGATGCAGCCTATCGGTCGTTGTTGCCATGCGGCTTCTCTCCAATCTGGAACATGGCCAGCGTTTCGAGACAGCGGTCGTGCTGGGCGTTGCCCGGCTCCGGTGGCAAGGTGATACCGGGCAGGCGCAAGCCGAAGCTCAAGCCGGCTGCATGGGCGTCGATTACCCAGCGTGTAAGCCGTGATAACCTGCCTTCGAGACCGAGCGCATCGGGCGTTGCCTGCCAATCGAGCCACAATTCGGTGTCGGCGCGGCCGCTGAATTGCTTGGTGAGCAGCCCCTGGCCGCGTGCTGCCGCTTTCCAGGCAATGTGCCGCGGCGAATCCCCGGGATGATAGGAACGCAGTCCAGAAAAATCTTCCTGCCCCGCTCCGTGCGCGATGCCCAGCCCGGCGTGCGCTTGCGGCAGCGGCAGCGGGATGTACTCAGCTTCCGGCCGCGGGTAGACCAGGCAGCGCACATCCGGCTCGACATACGCCCAGGCGTAACACAAGCCAAGCGGATAACGCGTAAACAATGTCAGGCGCCCGGGCATCAGGATGCCGCGGCGTGGCGCCGGCACCGCAACGCTGACAGTGGGTGCCTGGCGCGCCGGTACATCGGTGTACACCGCGTCCTTGCCGCCGCGCGTGACGCCGATGCTGAAGCGCTCGAGCGTGCCGGGATTATCGATTACCAGTGTGAAGTGCGCGTGGTCGCCGGCGTATACCGGCTGCACGCGTCCCGACGATATCTTGAGCCCGGCGAGATTACGAAACGTATGCAGCATCGAGTTAAAGCCGAGCGCAGTGAGCAGAAACGTCAGCACCAAACCGAGACTCAGGTTGTAATTGATCGATCCGGCCAACATCAGCATCAGCGCGACGACGTAAGTCAGGCCGTGGGGCGAGGGCAGGATGAAGATGCGCCGCTGCACCAGCATGATGCTGCCGGATTCGGCGCCGCGCAACTGGAACAGCCAGCGGTCGAGGTGCGACCGCAGCGCCCGATAGGGCGCTGCGAGGAGAGAGAGGAGAGGCGTGAGGCGTGGGGCGTCAGGCATGAGACATAACTCTCGCCCTACGGAATCGGCACTGCCTCGATCAATTGGTCCGCGACGGCGGCGCCGTTGATTCGCGTGTTGTCGCGTGCGACATAAAGCCGGTGGCCGACCACACCGGGCACGATCACCTGCACATCTTCCGGCAGCACTTGCTTGCGGCCGTCCATCATCGCCCAGGCGCGCGCCGCGTTGAGCAGCGCAAGCGCGGCGCGCGGCGACAACCCGTTCACGTAGTCAGGCGACTTGCGGCTGTAATCGACCAGCGCCTGCAGATAGTCGAGCAGCGCGCTTGATGCGTGCACTTCGCGCGCAGTGTGCTGTAAAGCGACCAGATCCTCGGGTTGCATGCACGGTGTGAGATGCGGCAGCATGTCACGGCGGTCGACGCCCTGCAGCAGCGCGCGTTCGGCGTCGGCGTCAGGATAGCCGAGTTCGATGCGCATCAGAAAGCGATCGAGCTGCGACTCGGGCAGCGGAAACGTGCCGATCTGGTGCGATGGGTTCTGGGTGGCGATCACGAAAAATGGCTCTGGCAGCGGCCGCGTTTCGCCTTCTGCCGTGACCTGGTGCTCTTCCATCGCCTCCAACAGCGCGCTCTGGGTCTTAGGCGTGGCGCGATTGATCTCATCGGCTAGTATCACCTGCGAGAAAATCGGGCCGGGATGGAAGCGAAACGCGGCCGCTTCGCGGTCGAAGATCGACACGCCGAGGATGTCGGCCGGCAGCAGATCACTGGTGAACTGAATGCGCTGGAATTGCAGGCCGAGCGCGGTCGCCAGCGCATGCGCGAGCGTGGTCTTGCCGACGCCCGGGATGTCCTCGATCAGCAAATGGCCGCGCGCCAGGATGCAGGCAATCGCAAGGCGGATTTGCCGCTGCTTGCCGAGGATCACCGTGCCGACCTGACGCACGACGCTGTCGAGTTGCTGGGTCATTTGACTCGCGATTGTAACTGAACGGCGATCGGTGATGCGTGACGTATTACTCATCAATTTCCCTGGTGACGCGCGTCAGGGTTGGGTCTTTGGCATCCACACCGGATTTTAACCGGGTACCCATCAAGCATGGGCGTCAGCGCGGGTTAGACAATTCGTGCGCACTGCGGATAATATGAGTTTGTCGCCCGGGATCCAGGCTAATGAGAACGAGCTTGAGCACTGCTTTCATCACGCATACCGATTGCCTGTTGCATGACATGGGCGCCGGGCATCCCGAGTCTCCGGCGCGCATGCGGGCGATCGGGGACCAGTTGATTGCATCGGGCCTGATCAATTTCCTGGTCCATGCCGAGGCGCCGCTGGCGAAACGCGAGCATCTCGAGCGCGTGCACGATGCGCATTATCTCGACGCGATCGAGCGCGCCGCGCCGGATTCCGGCCTGATCCACCTCGATCCCGATACCGCGATGAATCCGCACACGCTGAATGCGGCGTTGCGCGCGGCGGGCGCCGCGGTGCTCGCGACCGATATGGTGATCGGCGGTGAGGCTGAGACCGCCTTTTGCAACATCCGGCCGCCCGGGCACCACGCCGAGCGCGGCCGCGCGATGGGTTTCTGCGTGTTCAACAACGTTGCTATAGCGGCGGCGCACGCACTCGAGCAGCATAAGTTGGCGCGCGTTGCCATCGTCGATTTCGACGTGCATCACGGCAACGGCACCGAGAATATCTTCAGTGCCGATGAGCGGGTGCTGATGGTGTCGACGTTCCAGCACCCGTTCTATCCGTACAGCGGGATCGAGGGTCGTTCCGAGCGCATGGTCAACATCCCGCTTGCCGCTTACAGCACGGGCAAAGAGTTCCGTGCGGCGGTGGAGGGGCATTGGCTGCCGGCACTCGCACGCTTCAGGCCTGAAATGCTGTTTATTTCCGCCGGGTTCGATGCGCACCGCGATGACGACATGGCGATGCTGCGACTGGTGGAGGCCGATTACGCCTGGGTCACGCGGCAGATCAAGACGGTTGCCCACCAGCATGGGCGCGGCCGCATCGTGTCGGTGCTCGAGGGAGGCTACGAGCTGCACGCGCTCGGGCGTAGCGTCGCAATCCACATCAAGACGCTGGGCGGGTTTTAGTCTTGCTAGGTTCGGCAGACCAGCAGCGCGGCGAGAACTTTTCTGCCTTCCGCCGACAGGATGTTGTAGGTGCGGCATGCGGCACTCGTATCCATCACTTCAAGCCCGATGTGCGATGCAGTCAGGCAGCGCGACAACGCGGGGGGCGGAAAGCGCAGAGTTGCCCCGGTGCCCAGCAGCACGATTTCCGGCTTCAGGCTGACCAGGTGTTCAAAGTGCTGTACGGTCAGAGCGGCGAATCCCGGCACATTCCAGTCCTGAATGATGCTGTCGGGCAGCACGATCAGGTGCGTTTCGTAGCGCACGTGGTTGACTGCCACGTAGCCGGCACCGTAACCGGTGAACAGGTTGAGACCGCTTTGCGTTTCGAGATGAAGTTTCACGGCGCGATTAATTTGCCGGAGTGAGAACGCTCCGTTAGAATTATATGCTTTTTCGCCGTATCTCGAAAAAGCGATAAGTGCTTGCCATGGAAGAATTTGCCCGTATTAAGCGCCTCCCCCCGTACGTATTCAACATCACGGGGGAACTCAAGGCCGCTGCGCGCAGGCGCGGCGAGGATGTGATTGACTTGAGCATGGGCAATCCAGACCAGCCGACGCCGCGCCACATCGTCGACAAGCTGATCGAGTCGGTGCAGCGCCCCGACACGCACCGTTATTCGGTGTCGAAAGGCATCCCGCGGCTGCGGCGCGCGATCTGCAACTGGTACCAGACGCGTTTCAACGTCGAGTTCGACCCCGATTCCGAGGCGATCGTCACCATCGGCTCGAAGGAAGGCATCGCGCACCTCACGCTCGCGACGCTGGACCGCGGTGATATCGTGCTGGTGCCGAACCCGAGCTATCCGATCCATATCTATGGCCCGGTGATTGCCGGCGCCGACATCCGGCACATACCGATGATGGCGAGCGTTGACTTCTTCGAGTCCCTGGAGCGAGCGATCCACGATTCCTATCCAAAGCCGAAGATGCTGATCGTCAATTTCCCGAGCAATCCGACCACCCAATGCGTGGAATTGCCGTTTTTTGAGCGCCTGATCGCAATTGCGCGCGAGCACCATGTCTACGTCGTGCACGATCTCGCCTACGCCGATATCGTGTTCGACGGCTATCGCGCGCCGTCGATCATGGAAGTGCCGGGCGCGCGCGACATCGCGGTCGAATTCTTCACGCTGTCGAAAAGCTACAACATGGCCGGCTGGCGTGTCGGGTGCATGGTCGGCAACCGCGACCTGGTGACTGCGCTCGCGCGCATGAAAAGCTATCATGACTACGGCATGTTTACGCCGATCCAGGTCGCATCGATCATCGCGCTCGAAGGGCCGCAGGAGTGCGTTGAAGAGGTGCGCGCCATGTACCAGAAACGCCGTGATGTGATGTGCGCCGGGCTCGAGGCGGCGGGGTGGCATGTCGAGGTGCCCAAAGCGACGATGTACATCTGGGCGCCGATTCCCGAGCCGTACCAGAAGATGGGATCGCTCGAGTTTTCCAAGAAGCTGCTGAATGACGCCAGGGTAGCGGTGTCTCCCGGCATCGGTTTCGGCGAATACGGCGATGATCATGTCCGCTTCGCGCTGATCGAGAATGAAGCCCGCACGCGGCAAGCGGTACGCGGCATCAAGGACATGTTCCGCAAAGACGGTTTATTATGAAACCCATCAACGTAGGTCTGCTCGGCATCGGCACGGTGGGCCGCGGCACGTTTGAAGTGCTGGCGCGCAATCAGGAGGAGATCACGCGCCGCGCCGGCCGCGGCATCGTGATCACGATGGTCGCCGACAAGGAAGTCGACAAGGCGCGCGCGCTGGTCGGCAAGGCTGCAGTCGTGACCGCGGACGCGTTCGAAGTCGTCAAGCATCCGGATATCGACATCGTGGTCGAACTGATCGGCGGCACTACGGTAGCGCAGCAGCTGATCCTGAAGGCGATCGAAAACGGTAAGCATGTCGTCACCGCCAACAAGGCGCT
>PLYS01000452.1 GCA_003153455.1 Betaproteobacteria bacterium
ATAATAGGCGGCATATGCGCCGAGGATTGCCGAGCGATTGATTGAATTGACCCGCTGCGAGCGCCACTTATTCTCATATAGTCTCGGTATACTCAGCCCAGATACTGCTGCATCACAGCATGCGCCAAAGTTATGGTCGAGCATGCTTTTCTTATTGGACTCCGGCCTTGCGGCAGTCCTAATTTAGTAACCAAAGAAAAAAAGAACGCTCAATATTTTTCTTTGTTGAGCCCTCATGGCCTGGGGAAGGAAAAGTTATGACGTTGTCCGGTCAAACTTCAAATCGCGTTGGCGCTGAGCAGGTTCCGAAGCACGACATCGACGTCGGCCAGCTTGTCGACAAACAGGGGATCAACGCCTTCAACGTTATGGTCCTGGTTGTTATCGTGCTGTCGACCGCCTTGGACGGCTATGATATTTTCGTGCCTGGCTTCATCGCTCCCGCCTTGATCAAGCAATGGCATGTTAATCCGGCCGAGCTTGGCTCGATGTTCGGCATTGGCATGATCGGGATCATCCTGGGCGCACCCTTGTTCGGGTGGCTGGGTGACCGGTACGGCCGGAAGCGGATGATCGTGCTTTGCTCGGTATTCTACGGGCTCGTAAGCTTACTATCCCTGGCCGCAACTTCGATGACGCAGTTCACAGCGATGCGCTTCATCATTGGCATCGGTATCGGCGGTCTCATCCCGAATGCGATCGCGCTGACCGCCGAATTCACGCCGATCAAATACCGGTCTATGTTCATCATGCTGGCGACACTGGGCGTACCGGTCGGACAGCTCCTGCCGGGCCTTGTGACGGCCTCCCTAGTGCCGGCCTACGGCTGGCATGTCCTGCTCATCGTCGGGGGGGCCTGTCCGATACTGGTCGGCCTGCTCGCCCAGTTCACGCTCCCCGAATCCATCAAGTATCTCGTTCTTCGGACAGACCGGGTCGACGAGGTCAGAAGGATTGTACAATCGATACAGCCCGGTGCCGCGCTGCCCAAGGGTGCGCGGTTTGTGATTCCCGAGCCGCTTTTCGCTGCCGATCTGTCGCCGGCAAAGCTGTTTGCCGGCGAATTGAAATTCATCACGCCGTTGGTTTGGTTTTGTCTCGCGACGGTGCTTCTGTCGCTCTACTTCACGGTGAGCTGGATGCTTGTCGTGCTAGAGGCGGCCGGTCTGACGCCGCAGCAGGCGGCGGTGCGCGCGATCTATTTCGCGCTTGGCGGCGTGTTTGGCGGGCTCATATTTACGCCACTCGTGCATCGTTTTGGCGTGGCTGCGGTGGCGTTTGGATTTATTGTGGTAGGCCCGCTAGTCGCCTGTATCGGCATTTCTGGCCTGTCGACGTTGCTGATTTCTGCATTTACCGCCTGTGCCGGCTTCTTCATCATCGGCATCATCAACGGGATGGAGGCGATCATGGGTATGCTTTATCCGACCGCGGCGCGATCGAAGGGCGTCGGTTGGGGTCTCGCCGTCGGACGAATCGGTTCGCTAATCGGCCCGGTGTTGGGCGCCTATCTCGTCGGCCTGAAGTTGACGAATTTCCAACTTTTCCTGACGCCCGCGGCGATTCTCGTTTTTGGCGCGCTGTTGTTTCTTGTGCTGGCCGCTCTATGCACACGGCGCTTCGGCGGCGTGCGGTTGAACGACGAAGCAGCCATCCATGGCGCGACGATCATGGGCGAGCATGAAGGCTTCGATCGCCTAGTGCCGCGTCCGGGCGCGTAAGCCGAACCCCCAAAAACGAACCTGCCGGTGCTGGCGCAAGGAACTCGCGCCAGAGCCGGCCGGACTCTCGGTCCGCGTGCCGCAAGGAGGAGCCTTCGTGTTCTCTCAGAAATGGCGAACCTCGCCCCGACAATATGGCATTAAAATTGAGCGTAACCTTCGCGTGCCGATCGAAAAAGGGCTGGAACTCGGTGCGGATGTGTTCAGGCCAGATGCGCCCGGGCGATTCCCAGCCCTGCTGATGATCAGTCCTTACGACCGCGCACAGCAATCGATGGAAATGATTCCGGAGTTTTTCCCGGGCCGCCGCGAGGACCGCGGCTCCCTCGAAGTGGGCGACTTCAACTTTTTTGTACGGCGCGGCTACGCATTCGTCATCGCGAACTTACGAGGCACTGGCGATTCCGACGGCGAATTCGAAAACATTGATCCTGGCACTGACACGATCCGAGATATCGGGGTGGTAATCGAATGGCTTTCCGCGCAAACTTGGTGTACCGGCAAGGTCGCCATGAACGGCGTATCGTATTTCTCCGTCGTGCAGAAGCGAATCGCCGCCGCAGCCCCGCCGTCGCTGACGGCGATCTTTGCGATGTATGGCTGGACCGACGCCTATCGCGACGCCTATTACCGCGGTGGCATTCTCGCGCATGGATTCATGACCCACTGGCTGCGAACCTACGCGAGCGGCTTCCGTTTCCGAAACAGACTGCGGGAGGGATGGGGAGCGGAGCGTTATCGCGACGCGATCGAGGCCGCCCGGGCGGACCAAGAGTTAACCTCCGTCCCTGTCATTGCCGATGCCCTGCGCAATCCGGAGTCCGGCTTTAACCCCCTGATATTAGAAATCGTTCTGAATCCACTGTATGGTGAGTATTACGAAGAGCGGGCCGTCGATTTTCACAATACGGCGAAAGTGCCGGCGTATTTGGGTAGCGACTGGGGCAATTTCGGACTGCATCTCGCCGGCGATATCAGGACCTACGAGAACTGGCGAGGACCCAAGCGCATGACTGTCGGGCCGCCGATCTATCTCGATCGGCCGCTCTACCAGTACGCCTATGAATCGCTGCGCTGGTTCGACCACTGGCTGAAAGATATCGATACGGGGCTAATGGACAGCCCCGCCGTCAACCTGTTCATTTGCGGGGCTGACGAGTGGAAGGCGGCAGAGGACTGGCCTGTGCCGGGGACTACATTTACGCCATTCTATCTGCATGCCGGCGGGCTATTGTCCGAGCATGAGCATTGGCCGAACGAGGACTCGCAAACTTTCGAAGATTCACCGTTCAGCCGCGGTACCGCCGTGTTCTCCACGCCGGAATTCGTTGAGAACACGGAAATCTGCGGTCCTATCGCGCTCAAACTGTACGGGTCGACAACCGATTCGGATGTGCTGTGGTTTGTCAGTCTCTGGCATGTCGCGCGGGACGGGACGGAAGATCTACTTACGCGCGGATGGCTGCGCGGATCGCAGCGTGAATTGGACGAAGCGAAGTCGACGCCTTGGAGACCCTATCACACGCACAGACGCCGGGCGCTCCTCACGCAGGGCGATATCTACGAATTCGACATCGAAATCAGACCGTTTGCGATCCTGATGCACCGTGGCGAACGGCTGAAGCTTGTGATCAAGTGCGCGGACAACGATCGGGTCACGCGATTCCTCGAGCGTCTCGGCGGCGGCGCGATCGCGCGTGTGCGTGCCTCGCACGTCACCATCCACCACAATGCCGCTTACCCCTCTCATCTGCTGCTCCCGATCACGCGCGGCAATCGGATCGGCACGTTCATCTCAGGCGGCTCGCCACGCAAGCCATAGGCTGATGGTTTTCAAGTGATGGACGCGACATACGATTACGTGATTGTGGGGGCGGGCTCCGCCGGCTGCGTTCTTGCCAACCGGCTAAGCGAGGATGCGCGCTGCCGTGTCCTGCTGCTGGAAGCCGGGGCGTGGGATACCGACCCACTCATCCATATCCCGCTCGGCTTCGGCCGGATCGCCGGCAAGAAGCATGACTGGGGCTATTTTAGCGAACCCGAGCCGGCCGCGAACGGCCGCCGCATCGAGTGCGCGCGTGGTCGCGTGATCGGCGGATCATCATCCGTCAACGCGATGGCGTGGGTTCGGGGCCACAAGGCGGATTATGACCGTTGGGCCCGATCCGGGCTGAACGACTGGTCGTTCGATCACGTCCTGCCGTATTTCAAGCGGATCGAAAGCTGGGAACACGGCAACACGGCATTTCGCGGCGGTTCCGGCCCCGTTGCCGTGCGCAAATGCGTCTATCGTGATCCGATTTGCGAGGGCTTTTCCGCTGCGGGCGCGGCACTCGGCCACAAGATCACCGACGACTACAACGCGCAGGAGCAAGAAGGCTTCTCGGTTCAGCAGATGACGATCCGCAAAGGTCGGCGGGAAAGCGCAGCCACAGCCTATCTCCGTCCGGCGCTTAAACGGCGCAATTTGAGGGTTGAGACAAGAGCGCAGGTCGCGCGCCTATTGATGACCGGAGACCATGTAGTTGGCCTAGACTATGTCGCGGGTAATGCACTGCACAAGGTCTTTGCCGAACGCGAGATCATTCTTTGCGCGGGCGTGATAAACACGCCTCAGATCCTGATGCTTAGTGGTATCGGCGACCCGGATCGACTCTCGGCACACGGCATTGAAGTCAGGGCGCCGCGACCGGGGGTTGGCCGCAATCTGCAGGACCATGTGAGCGTCGGGCTCGCCTGGAGCCGGCGCCAGCCCGGGCCGTTCCATCGGCAGATGCGGGCGGACCGCGTCGCCTTCAATCTCGTGCGCGCGCATCTTTTCGGGACTGGACCGGCCACCGACGTGCCGAGCTCTGGCATCGCCTTCGTCAAAACAAACCCTGAGCTTCCGATCCCGGACATCCAGGTTCTCAGCGTCGCGGCTCCTTACGACGCCAGCCCCTATTTGAAACCGTTCAAGCCGCCCTATGAAGATCGTTTCGTGCTTCGCGCGGTGCTGCTCCGGCCCGAGAGTCGCGGAGAACTCCAGCTGCGCTCAAACGATGAGCGCCAGTCGGTAGCAATCCGCCCAAACATTCTGAGCCGGGGCCGCGATCGCGCGCCCCTGCGCGAAGCGCTCCGACTGCTTGGCCGCTTGACAAAACAGCCGTCGTTGGCGTGGCACCTCGGTCCGGCAGCCGGGCCTGTGCCCCGCGGCGACAGCGACGCGGCGCTGGATGAGTTCATCGCGGCGCAGGTCGTCACCTTCCGGCACACATTGGGAACGTGTCGCATGGGGCCCGCATCCGATCCCAACGCAGTGGTCGATCCGACGTTCAGAGTGATTGGTGTCGAAGGGCTGCGGGTGGTCGACGCCTCGGNNTGATGATCGCCGAACGCGCCGCCGATCTCATCCGCCAGCACTAAACTCGCCAAGGTGCGGGACTCAGCACTCAAGAGGACGAGGACGACGCAGAATTAAGCGGGTTGGCCCGCAACGAAAGGTCGAACGCCTTTCTTCGATTGTCGGGCAAATGCCAACCGGCGTGTCGCCGATCTTGGCACCTGCCCTTTCCGAAAATCACGTCCGGGCGTATTGATGATGCAGGCCGGCCAAGATCGGAATGACGACAATGACACCAGACTGCTGGACTGCTCGATGCAAAGGCGTATCTTTTTGCAATGCCAATTGCGTGCGCGCCTGATTGTAATACTGTCCCTACTCAAAACTCTGTATGTCGGAGAAACTCCAGGATTTCTNNTTGGGAGTTTTGAGTAGGGACAGGATAACCGATGGCGCTCGATCGCTTGTCACTTTCGACCGTTCCAATATCTCCATTCTTCGACAAGACGGCGCTCCCTGAGGCGACTGGCTTCGTATGGAAGCGCCTTGACCGCTACTACCTCATCACGAACTGGCACGTGGCGACCGCGAAACACGCTCAGTCAGGCATGCATCTTTTGAAGGGTGCGGCCCGACCTAATATGTTCCGATGCCACTTCATTATCAGAGTCGGGCAATACGAGCGCGAGCCTATCGACATTCCGATACGGGACGAGCACGACACCCCATTATGGCTTATCCATCCCGCTCAGGGCACCAGCCCTATCGACATCGTTGCGATTCCGCTGGATGCGGAAGACCTAAAGAAAAAAGCGACCCTTCTTCCGGTGAATGAACTCGCCAACGGAAAGCTCGCCATCATGGTCGGAATGGACGTATTCATACTCGGGTATCCGTTCGGCTCGCGCCCTCCGGCATTCCCGGTATGGAAGCGTGGCAGCATCGCGTCCGAGCCCGACCTCGTGAAGCTTACAGGCGGCTACTACCTAGTCGATACTGCTTCACGCCCCGGCATGTCCGGCTCCCCGGCAATCCTTCGCAGTTGGTCAGACCACGTCATGGAATCCAATATGTATGTGGCCATGACGGATGCCCCAATTGATCGAGTTATTGGGATCTATTCAGGCCGCCTCGATGCGGCGCCGGCTGAGGCCCAGATCGGTATGGTATGGCACGTGGATTACATCGACGAGATCATCGACGGCGGACGCCTCGATCCGGGCTGATTGTCCTTTAAGAACGCTGCCGCGCTCCTTCCCGCCACGATGCCTACGACGATGCTCTCTGTAGGTACTCTGTGTAGGCACAGTGCAAGAGCTGACAATGCCCATTTCGCCTACATTTCCACACCAGTTCGCGCGTCCTCCTCGGACGCGACTCCATTAAATCCTCCCCTTGTGTATTCTATTTCTGTCCTCACGGACAGTCATTTCCCACAAGCCGCTCGCTGACGCTCGGGTGCGGTCGTAATTAATGGAAGTCGCGTCCGATCGCGCTCACTGGTGGCGGCAGTTCCACGAGTTACC
>PLYS01000578.1:0-4478 GCA_003153455.1 Betaproteobacteria bacterium
AAAACATCTCGCCGGCGCCCGCGTCGTCATCACGCCGCGCCCCGGTGCGACCGGAGAAATCGGGGCAATCGCCGCCGCGGAATCCAAACCCGACGGCTATACGCTCGTAGTCCTCGTGACGCCCAACGTCCTGTCGGTGCCGATCGAACGTCAGTCCCGCTACACCCTCGATAGCTTCGACCTGATCGCGAATCTCGTGGACGACCCGGGCACCATCTCGGTACGCTCCGACAGCCCGATCAGGAACGTCGCCGAACTGATCGCTGCTTCCAAAAACATGCCCGGCGGCATAGCGGTCGGCACCTCGGGCATCGGCTCCACCGGGCACATTGCGATGCTCCTGATGCAAAAACAATATGGTTTCAATTTCCGCAACATCCCGTTCAGCGGCCACTCGGCAGCGCGCACAGCCATGCTGTCGCGCGACATTCCGGCCTCTTTCGCCAATCTCGGCGAGACGATCGGTTACGCCAAAGGGCAACCGTGGCGGACACTCGGGCAGATGTCGCCGCAACGCTCGGATCTGGCGCCCACCCTTCTGACCTTTGCCGAGCAGGGATACCCGATCGAAGGCGGCTCGCTGCGCGGCCTGGCCGCACCCAAAGGATTGCCCAGAGACGTAATCGACACGCTGGTATCAACGATTGATAAAGTGATGACCGACCCCGAATTCATCGCCAATGCCAAAGCGATCGATCACCCGCTGCGCTACATCAAACGCGATGAATACGCGCGTGTGCTGCGTGAGATGGATGCAAGGCTGCGCGAGATCTGGAAAAGCACGCCCTGGAATTAACGAAACTCCGCTACGAGCTACTGAACGATTGAACTTAAGGGATAGATGACAAAGGCATGTGCTTGGGTGCCTGATATAGGAAGTTCACTTCAAATAATGCTGCGCGCAATTCAGCCTATCCTGTCCATCATGTACGATCACGATTCAGTAAACGCATGATTTCAGAGGGCGGATGACAAAGTCATCGGAATGGGTGTCTAATCAGGCTTCATTTACGAAGTTCACTACACGTTCGGCTTTACAATAACCATCGCGGCGATATGAGTCGCGCCAGCATGTCGGGTTGAAGTCCGCGTTACGCAAAGGAGGACCGAAGATGAAAAGTTTGGTTGCTGCCGTCGCCTTCGCCGCGACGCTAGGAAGCATCTCGGCTGCCTTGGCGCAGCTCTATCCGACGCGTCCAATCACAGTCGTCGTACCATTCGCGGCGGGCGGCCCGACCGATGTGATCGCCCGTATCTTGGCTCAGCCCATGCGGGCGTCGCTTGGCCAAAGCGTCGTCATCGACAACGTGGCCGGCGCAAACGGCAACATCGGCGTGGGTCGCGTTGCGCGGGCGGCACCTGACGGCTACACGATCAGCATCGGCCACTGGAGCACCCACGTGGTCGCCGGAGCGGTCTACACACTCCCGTACGACCTGCTGAAGGATTTCGAACCCATCTCACTGATCGCGACCAATTCGTATCTGATCGTCGCAAAGAATGCCGTGCCGGCGAATGACCTGAAGAGTTTCATCGCTTGGCTGAAGGCTAATCCGGGCAAGGCGTCGGAGGGAACCGCTGGCGCAGGTAGTCCACAGCACGTCAGCGGCGTGTTTTTTCAGAACGCCACTGGCACCCGCTTTCAGTTCGTACCCTATCGCGGCGCCGCCCCGGCGATGCAGGCTCTAATGTCCGGGGAAGTCGACATGATTATCGACGATCCAACCAGTTCCCTGCCGCAGGTGCGTACCGGCAGGATCAAGGCCTTTGCCGTCACTGCCAAAAGCCGCTTGGCAGCTGCACCGGATATCCCGACAGTGGACGAGGCGGGATTGCCCGGGTTCTACTTTTCGCGGTGGCATGCGCTTTGGGCGCCTAAGGGCACGCCGAAGGGCGTCATCGCCAAACTCAATGCCTCAGTCGTAGGTGCATTGGCCGATCCGCTTGTGCGTTCGCGGCTCGCTGATCTTGGACAGGAGATTTTCCCACGTGATCAGCAGACGCCGGAGGCGCTCGGCGCCTACCACAAGGCCGAGATCGAGAAGTGGTGGCCTATCATTAAGGCGGCCGGGATCACGGCAGAGTAGTGTGCGATGGCTCATGCAGAGTGCGGCTTCGTTTGGGTAGCGGTGCTCGCCTCTTTTCATACTAGCGCCGAACGCACCCTTGCAGCGGATGCGCCGCAAGCGGCGCGCCGCTGAAGGCACCGTTGGGGCTGTAGAAAAAGGCCCCGAACGCGAGTTTTGCGCAATGCCTACAAAACGCGACCTCATAGAACGCTCCACAATCCACGCAAAACTTTTCGGAGGGGTAAATGCATACCCAAGATAGAGCGAGAACGGCAAGAGTCGGAGTATCCAGGGTTTTTCTACACCCTCGTTAGATAGCGACAACAAGTTAAGGGGAAAACGCAATGACAAACATTCGTTGCTCAATCATTCAAATAATCGCGATCGTCGCGCCGCTGCTCGCTGGCTGCGCCGGCACTGCTGTGGCGCCCAGTCCGGAGGTGCGACAGGTCTTGGCGCCAACGGGAAAGCTTCGCGTCGGGGTTTACCCTGGCAGTCCCACATCCATGATCCGGGATTCCGCGTCGGGCGAGACTAAAGGTGTGAGTTTTGATCTCGGCAAGGAGCTGGCCAGGCGCCTCGGAGTTCCATTCGAGCCGGTCGTATACCCGAGAATCGCGGAAGTTCTCCAGGCCATGAAGTCCGGCCAGGTGGACTTCACGTTCACCAATGCTACCGCGGTTCGGGCGAAGGATATGGATTTCACGCCACCGTTGCTGGAAATAGAGCTGGGGTACCTCGTCCTTCCCGGCTCCCCGGTTTCGACGTTGGCCGATGTGGATCGACCCGGAATTCGAGTCGGCGTGAGCCAGGGAGGCACTTCGCACAGCACACTTACACGCGAGCTCAAAAACGCCACGGTGGTCCCGGCTCCGACGATCAAGAGCGCGATCGAGATGCTGTCGCTCCGGAAGGTGGACGCGTTCGCGACCAACAAGGCAGTCCTGTTCGGAATGTCCGATGAATTGCCAGGCTCCCGGATGCTCGATGGTCGATGGGGTCTGGAGCATTTAGCTGTCGCGATCCCGAAAGGTCGGGATCAAGGGATGGCCTATGTGCGCAAGTTCGGCGAGGACGCGAAGTCCGAAGGACTGGTCGATCGTGCGGTCGAACGGGCAGGACTGCGTGGCACCGTCAACACACAATCGCGATGATAACATCGCCCGCGAAGGCCGGGTCCCGGCCCAGCTCCTGGTTGTGTCGGCGACGCTCGGCCGCAGAAATACTTCTGGAACAGCAGCTTGTGAAGCTCGTCATTCTCTACCATAATCCATCCGTTCACTCATGACGGGATAGCCATGAACATCATCGCACGCGTCAAGGAAATCCTGCTCACGCCGAAACCGGCTTGGTCAGTCATTGAGACCGAAGAAACCAATACGGCGGCCATTTACACCCAATACATCATGATCCTCGCCGCCATCCCCGCGGTGGCTGGTTTCATAGGCATGTCACTGTTTGGTGTCAGCGGCTTCGGCATTTCGGTACGGGTCCCACTGATGACCGGACTGGTCCAGATGTTGTTGCGCTATGGCCTGGCGCTGGCGATGGTCTATGTCGTGGCAATGATTGCCGACGCACTGGCCCCGAGTTTCGGCGGGCAGAAAAATCCGATGAGTGCCTTGAAACTGGTGGCCTACAGCAGCACCGCTGCTATGGTAGGTGGCATCTTCGCTCTGATTCCGGTGTTGGGCGTATTAAGCCTCGTTGCGTCGCTCTACTCCCTGTACTTGCTTTACCTGGGCGTTCCCACACTGATGAAAGTGCCCCAGGAAAAGGCTCTAGCCTATACGGCAGTTCTGGTGCTCTGCGCGATTGTCGTGGGCGCGATCGCCGGAACGATCCTGGGCACCATCCGTGGTGGCCCGATGATGGGCGTGGGCACGCCGACTGGCCAAATATCGATCGAAACACCCAGGGGCACAGTCAATGTAGATGTGGCCAAGGCAGAAGCATGGGGCAAGCGGATGGAGGCGGCCGGCAAGAAGCTTGAAAAAGCCCAACAGTCTGGCGACCAGGCCGCTATAGAACAGGCCATCAAAGAGATGACTTCACTGCAGGGGGAACAACCGATGGTGGTGCCGAAGCGATAGACACATCTTAAAGGAATGAGCGACATGTCACACGATCTAAAGAACCGCGGTCCAGCCGACCGCAGCCGTATAAACGTCAATGAGGCTTGGGAAGTAAAGTATCGGCGCAAAGAATTTGGCTGCACCGAGCAACAGTTAAGGCAGGCAATCTCTGCAGTCGGGGATTCGGCAGCCAAGGTAAGTCAATATTTGAAGAGCAAATCGACGCCGCCGAAGGGTAAAGCTCAACGGTTTGAATAAGGAGCGCTCGCGCACATCGGCAACGCAAACCCAGGCAACTAAAACGACAACGCCCGTCCAAGGCGTTGGGGGAGCG
>PLYS01000578.1:4494-4910 GCA_003153455.1 Betaproteobacteria bacterium
TTGCGATTATCGGTGCGCAGCCGGTTGTCTATGCGGACAAACCGCGCCGCCGGGTTGAGTAGCCGGGTAATAAACGCAAACAGATCCAACTCGAGGTAGTAGGGTTGCCCCTGCAAGAAATGGAAGGGAATGGCGGGTTCCTGCAAACGGTCGTTCTCGAGCCAATGCACGGCGGATTTATTGCGCATGTGCGGTTGAAGCATGGCGGCCGCTTCCTGCCCAGTTAGGAGGATATGATCGGTTTTGTCGCTCATGATGGCACCTCGTACCTGGTGTTTCCGGAACGAATTATCCCACATTCGGCCATACTAAACGATGGACTCCCGCCCCCGCACGCTTGCAATCCCCATAATCACCGCCTGCGAGGCGGTTCAGTCCAACGAGGTTTATCCGCCGCCAACGCCGCCGCGGCAGGA
>PLYS01000489.1 GCA_003153455.1 Betaproteobacteria bacterium
ACCATGTCCCGTTTGCTTTGTTCACTGGTGAGTCTGCTCATGGCAGCCGTTGCAACGACAACGGCGGCACAGCAGACTTACCCCAACAAGCCGATTCGCGTCGTGGTTGCATTCGGGCCGGGCGGCATCGCCGATACCATCGCACGACTGGTCGGCCAGAAACTGAGCGACCGCTTTGGCCAGTCGATCGTGGTCGATAACCGTGCCGGCGCCGGCGGCACGGTAGGAGCGAAGCTGGTTGCCGCCGCGGCGCCCGATGGTTACACGTTGCTCGTGATCACTGCAGCGGTCGCGGTCAATGTCAGCGCATCGAGGGAGGCCGTCGATCCGAGTAACCAACTCACGCCGATCGCGCTCGCCGCGAGCGCGCCGACGATATTCGCAGTGCACCGCTCGGTGACCGCAAAAAATCTGATGGAATACGTGCGCGGCGCGAAAGGCGGGCGCTTCACTTACTCGACGGCGGGCGTCGGCACGACCGAGCACCTCACCTCCGAGTACGTTTTCAGGGCCGTTCCCGGCCTTGACGCGACTCACGTGCCTTTCCAGGGCGGCATAGCTCCAGTCACCGCGGTGATCGGCCAGCAGGTTGACATCACGACGACCACGGTGCCGACCGCTTTTCCGTACATCAAGCAGGGCGTGCTGCGCGTGCTTGCCGTGGCGAGCCGCAAGCGCATTGCGGTGCTCCCCGACGTGCCGACGCTCGCCGAAGCCGGCTTCCCCGATTTCGAGAACGCGTCCTGGATCGCATTCTTCGCGCCCGCAAAGGCGCCCGCGGCTGTGGTCCGTACTCTGAACGCCGAGATCAACAACGCGCTGCTTAAAGCCGATGTGCGCAGCCGCCTCATGACGATGGGATTCGACCCGCAGGCGGGGTCCCAGGCAGAGTTCGCAGCCTATCTGAAGAGCGAAATCGCCAAGTGGGCGCAGGTCATCAAGACCACCGGCATTACGCCCAATTGACGAGCGGAACGCTCGTCATCCGGAAGCAGGCCTGCCCGGTACCGTGATACGGGGCCGAGGTCCAGTAAACCGATGTGAGAGACCAAACTTTGGAAACTATTCCGACTGAGCACAACGTCACGAAATGCTTGGCGCAGTTTCTCGTCGACTCGCATTGGGAAAGCATTCTGCCGCCGGTGCGGCACGAAGCCAGGCGCGCGATCCTCAACAACATTGGCTGCGCTCTGGGGAGTTGCCGCGACGACGTGACAGGGCGGGCGCTCGGCGTGCTCGACACGTTTTCCGGCCCGCGCGAAGCGACAGTGATCGGCCGCAGCGAACGCCTCGACGTCCTCAGCGCCGCGTACATCAATGCGGTGAGCTCGAACCTGCTCGATTTCGACGACACGCATCTGCGCACCGTGATTCATCCGACCGCGCCGGTCGCGCCCGCGCTGCTGGCGATGGCCGAACGCCGGCGCGTCACCGGTGCGCAAGTGCTGCACGCTTTCATCCTCGGCGTGGAAGTCGAATGCCGCATCGGCAATTCGATCTCGCCCTGGCACTACAGCCACGGCTTTCACATTACCAGCACGTGCGGTGTATTCGGCTCGGCCGCCGCGACGGCCAAGCTGCTAGGCCTCGACACGCGGCGCACCGCGTGGGCGCTGGGCAACGCGGCGACGCAAGCCTCGGGCTTGGTTGAGAGCCTGCCGGCAATGTCGAAGAGCATCAACATCGGCAGCGCGGCGCGCAACGGCATGATTGCGGCCTTCCTCGCCGAACGCGACTTCGAGGCGGCGGAGAGCGCGATCGAGGGCAGGTTCGGATTTACGCACGTGATGGGCGAAAAGCCAAATCTGGCGGAGATCACGAAACGGCTGGGTGAAACATGGGAACTGATGCAAAACGCATACAAGCCGTACCCAACCGGCGTCGTGCTGCATCCGGTGATCGATGCCTGTCTCGAACTGCGCAGCCGTTATTCGATCGCACCCGGCCGGATCGAACGCATCGAGGTGAGGGGTCATCCGCTGCTGCGCGAGCGGGCCGACCGGCCGGGGCCGAACATCGGACGCGAAGCAAAGCTCAGCGTGCATCACTGCTGCGCGGTCGCGTTCATTCATGGCGCCGCGGGTGTGCGTCAGTTCACCGATGCCTGCGTCAACGAGCCGGCCGTGCTGGCGCTGCGGGGCAAGGTGGCGCTGGAAGAAGACGCCACTGTTCCGGTCGAGTCGGCTTATGTCAGCGTGCGCATGCAAAGCGGAGAGGTTTACACCGAGCACGTTCTCCATATGCGCGGCAGCGTCGCGCGTCCGATGAGCGACGCCGATCTCGAAGCCAAGTTTCGCGACAACGCGGAAATCGGCGCATCGCAGGTCGAGCCGGACCGCCTGATCGATGCGATATGGGCGTGCGAGCGGAGCGACGACGTTGGGCAGTTGATGCGAATGACCGGTTCGCCGGCGCTGGTGTCCCGGGCCGGCTGACCAATGAAGATCAAGCCCACCGAATATCGGCGGCTACAACGGATTCTCAATCAGCCCGTGCTCCGCTGAACTCCACCACCTTCGTCCACTTGACGATCTCCGACTCGACGAAGGCGGCGAATTCGCCGGGCATCTTGACCGCGGGTTCTGCGCCCTGGATCAGGAAGCGTTCCTTGGTTCCCGGCGCGCGCAGGATTTTTGCGGATTCGTCGGCAAGGCGGTTCACGATTTCCTTCGGCGCGCCGGCGGGCACGAACATTCCGGTCCAGCCGCTTACCTCATAACCCGCTACGCCTGCCTCGGCAATCGTTGGAAATTCCGACGCGCCTGCGAAACGGCGGCTGCCGGTGACTGCCAGCGCGTGTAGTTTGCCGGCCCTGATTTGTTGCAGTACCGTAGGCATGGTCGCGAACATCAACTGCACTTGACCGCCGAGGAGATCGATGACGGCCGGGCCTCCGCCTTTGTATGGCACGTGTATGAAGTCGGTTTTGGTGAGAACTTTGAACAGTTCCCCGGAGAGATGCGTCGAAGTACCGCTGCCGGAAGACGCATAGGCGATCTGCCCCGGTTTGGCGCGGGCAAGCGCGATCAACTCCTTGACCGAGTTCACCGGCAGCGAAGGATGAGTGACAAGGATGTTGGGAGCATCGGCGATCAGCATTACCGGAGTGAAATCGCGTCGCGTGTCGAACGGCAGGTTCTTGTTGACGCTGAGGTTGATGGTGTGCGAGATGCTGGTGATGAGCACTGTGTAGCCGTCAGGCGCAGCCTTGGCGACGATGTCGCTGCCGGTAATGCCGGCGGCGCCGGGACGATTGTCCACAACTACCGCTACGCCCAGGTTTTCGGCGAGTTTTTGCGACACGCTGCGCGCGGCAAAATCGGCGATTCCGCCCGGGGCAAACGGTACTATCAAACGTATCGGCTTAATGGGGTAGGGTTGCTGCGCGCTCGCGCATGCCGCCATGAACAGCACCGCCAGGCCTGATACACGGCACGACAATAGCGGCATTACGCTCAATAGGCGCGCAGAACCTTCGCCCATTTCGAGCGGATCCTGGCATCCAGCCCCGGAGTCGAGCGCGCGACTTTCGGGAAGCTGTCGCGGCGTGTCCAGGGCCGGCAGGCGTCAATCACCATGCGCGCGTTCAGGCGGCGTTCTTGCTCCGGATAGCTCGTCGGATCGAGCGTCGTGCTCCAGCAGCCCTTGAGGATATCGACATCATCGCGCGGATCGACACGCGTGCACATCGCCCAGATCACCTCGTTCATGTTGGCCGGATCGATGTCGTCGTCGACCACGATCACGTACTTGTTCGCATACGCTCCGGCATGGCATTGCCCGGCGATCAGGCCTGCCTGCTTCGAATGTCCCGCATACATTTGCTTGATCGAAACCGTGAGCCACTGGCGGCTGCCGCCTGCTTCGTGCGCCCACACCCCCTTGATGCCGGGAATGCCGGCGCCCTCGAGCTGTTTCCACACCGCGGCGCAGCGGAAGGTGCCGCGATAGAACGTGTCGTCGCACGGNNTGTGCCGGCCTCCGGCGTAGTAACCCGTCCATTCGCCGAACGGACCTTCGTCGATCTGATCATCGGGAGCGATGAAGCCCTCGAACGCGATCTCCGCATTGGCCGGGATCGGCAAGCCGGTCTTGGCTCCAAGAATGACTTCGACCGGCTGTCCCATCATGCCGCCGGCCGCGTCGTACTCGTTCGCGCCGTACGGAATTTCGATCCCGGCGACCGAGAACAGCACCGGGTGCATGCCGGCGACGACCGCGATAGGGCAGCGCTGCCCGCGTTCGTGGTAGCGGCGCATCAGAATGTCGCCGTGCTTGCCCTTGGAAATCATCACCGATGCGATGGTGGGATCGTCATAGACCTGCACGCGGTAGGCGCCGTAGTTGATCCATCCCGAATCCGGGTCTTTCATGATCACCATGACTCCCGTGCCGATGTACGGGCCGCCGTCGTCCTCGTGCCATTTCGGCGTCGGGATTTTCGCGAGGTTGATGTCCTTGCCCGTCATCACGTTTTCCAGCAGCGGGCCGGTTTTCACGGTGACGGGAGGAATGCTTTTTGATTCGGCCAGGTACTTGCGCCAATAGTTGACGAGGTCCATTTCCGTGGAGTCCGGGGACATGCCGAACGTCAGCGCAATGCGCTTCACGCCCGTCAGGATATTCGCCGCCACCCGATAGCCGCGCGGATAGCCGGGAATATCGTCGAACAGCAGCGCAGGACGGTTCGTTTGGCGCTGGTAAATGTCAACGATGCCGCCGATTTCTTCCATGCGTTCGGCGCCGCTGACCTTCTGCAATTCACCCGCGGCTTCCATTTGCGCGAGCCAGTCTCTGAGGTCCGGATTTGCCAACTTCGTCGCTCCCGTGATCTGTAGTGAGAAATGAAAGAAAAGCAACTCTACTCATTGCTCGGCATCCTGCCATCGTGTAAAGTTTCTGAGAATTGTATCAGAATCGATATTCGTGGAGGATTGAATGGCCGGCAAGATTACTACGACTGCGTCACAAGAACTGGTGTCCTACCGCGGGCTGCGGCAATGGCTCGAGCGCGTTGATCAGATGGGAGAGCTGCTGCGCGTCAATGGCGCCCACTGGGATACCGAGATGGGCGCGATCACCCACATGCTTACGGAGAAAAGCCACGGTACCGCGCCTGCCGTTCTCTTTGATGAAGTGCCGGGCTATCCCAAGGGCTTTCGCACGCTGTATGGGCATTTCTCCTCCATCCGCCGCGTCGCTCTGACGTTAGGGCTGCCTCTCGAATACGAGCGCAAGGTCGATATCGTCAAGGCCTATTACGAGCGCACGCGCAACCTGAAGCCGCTGCCGCCGCGGTATGTGAAGGACGGCCCGATTCTGCAGAACGTGCTCGAGGGCGACGCTTGTGACGTCCTGAAATTTCCCGTGCCGCGTCATCATGAAGCGGACACGGCGCGTTTCATCGGCACGGCGGATTGTGTCATCACGCAGGATCCGGACGCGGGCTGGTTCAATCTCGGCGCCTACCGTTCGCAGGTTTACGACGGCAAGACCATTGGTTGCCAGATCACCGAAGGCAAGCACGGCCGCATTCACCGCGATAAGTATTTCGAGCGCGGGCAGCCGATGAAGGTGGTGATTCTGTGCGGCCAGGACCCGCTGCTGTTCATGCTTGCGGGCATCCCGATCCCCGAAATCAGCGAACTCGACATCGCCGGCGGCATGCGCGGCGAGCCCATCGACGTCGTGCGCGGACCCTACACGGGTTTCCCGATTCCGGCGGACTGCGAGATCGCGATCGAGGGCGAGACTGTCCCGGGGCAGGTGAGACCAGAAGGGCCGTTCGGAGAATGGATGGGCTACTACTCGGATGACACCGTG
>PLYS01000255.1:0-3624 GCA_003153455.1 Betaproteobacteria bacterium
GTGGAGTCATGCCGGCGATGCGCTGTGGCGGAAGCTGGATCCGGATCTTTGGGAGCGGACTCGCAGCCCATGGGCCATCCTCCAGAACATCTCACAACAGAGCCTGGAGGCGCCGGCCAGGGATCCGGTTTTTCAGCCGGAGCTAAAACGCGCTGTCGAAGAGCGCGAACGTTACCTGAGCGAGCCCGGTTGGTGCGCGCAAGCCTATCGAAATCTCGGGCTCAAGACCATCGCGTATTTCAGCATGGAGTTCGGCTTGAGTGAGGCCTTTCCTCTGTACGCTGGGGGTCTTGGCATCCTGGCGGGGGATTACCTCAAAACGGCGAGCGACCTCGGCGTGCCGGTGGTCGGCGTGGGCTTGCTCTACCAAGAGGGGTATTTTCGCCAAATGCTCGACGCGAGCGGCAGGCAACGCGAGGCCTATCCCTATAACAATCCCCGTGATCTGCCGATTCAGCCTGTGATCGGTCCCGCAGACGCATGGCTGCGGATTGAGTTGGAGCTACCAGGACGCATGCTCTATCTTCGGGTATGGCAGGCCAGTGTCGGCCGCATTCGTCTCTATCTGTTGGACAGCAATGACCTGTTAAACGGCCCGGGCGATCGTGGCATTACCGCCAAGTTGTACGGCGACGGGGCCGAGATACGCTTGCTGCAGGATATGGTGTTAGGCATTGGTGGTTGGGCGATGCTCGATAAACTAGCCATCGAGGCCGATGTCTGCCACCTGAACGAGGGGCATGCGGCGTTCGCCGTGGTGGAGCGTGCCCGCCAGTTCGCAAAAAAAACGGGCGCGTCATTTTGGGAAGCGTGGTGGGCGACTCGCGCAGGCAATATTTTCACGTCTCATACGGCGGTTGCGGCTGGCTTTGATGTGTTCTTGCCCCGTCTGATCGAGCAATATTTCCGCGAATACCTGGCGGATCTCGATATCGACTCGCGCGATTTTCTGGCGCTTGGCCGCAAGAATCCGCTCGATGGGGAGGAACCCTTCAACATGGCCTATCTGGCGCTGCGAGGTTGCGCGGGAGCCAACGGGGTCAGCCGGTTGCACGGGGAAGTGAGCCGTCATCTTTTCCACGAACTGTATCGCGGCTGGCCGGAGTGGGAAGTGCCGGTCAGCCACGTGACCAACGGCGTGCACGTTCCTTCCTGGGATTCGCTCTGGGCCGACCGGTTGTGGACCAGCGCATGCGGGAAGGGCCGCTGGCTCGGTACTGTGGAAAGCCTCACAGCAGCAATCGCGGCGATTGATGATGAGACGCTGTGGGGAGTTGCCGGCGAAGAGCGTCGCGACCTCGTTGGCTATGCACGCGAGCGCTTGGCATGGCAGTTCGGCCAGCGAGGCGCAGCGCCGCAAAAGGTCAAAGCGGCCGCGCAGATTCTCGATCCGAACATCCTGACCTTGGGATTGGCTCGGCGTTTTGCCGAGTACAAGCGACCCAATCTCCTGTTACACGACCCGGAACGCTTGGCGCGTATGCTCTTGAATCCCAAGTACCCCGTGCAGATCATCATTGCCGGAAAGGCGCACCCCGAGGATGAAGCAGGCAAACGGCTGGTTCAGGCGTGGCTCAATTTCGTCAATCGGCCCGACGTGCGCGCCCGCGCGGTATTCCTGGAAGACTATGACATAGCGCTGGCGCAGCAATTGGTGCAGGGGGTAGATCTCTGGATCAACACGCCTCGCCGGCCCTGGGAGGCCTGCGGCACCAGCGGCATGAAAATACTGGTGAACGGCGGACTCAACCTGTCCACGCTCGATGGCTGGTGGGCCGAGGCCTACGCCCCCGAGGTGGGGTGGGCGATCAGCGCCCCGGATCAGCCGGGGCTTGAGCGGGATGCGGCCGATGCCGGGGAGCTTTATCGTCTCCTCGAACAGGGGGTGGTGCCGATATTCTACGACCGCGATGCACGGGGAATTCCAAGCGCTTGGGTCAAACGCATGCGCGCCAGCAAATCTCAGCTTGCGCCTTTGTTCAGCAGCAACCGGATGCTGCAGGATTACTTGGATAACTTTTATCGGCCGGGTGCGGCGGCCTTCCAACGCCGTAGCGGCGATCAAGGGAAGCTGGCGAAAGAGCTCAATGCGTGGCACACCAGACTTGCCGTGAAGTGGCACGAAGTTCACTTCGGGGAACCCGAGGTCGAGCAACGCGGCGATCAGTGGCAATTTGGTGTACCGGTGTATCTGGGGGAAATCTCGCCGGACTGGGTGAAGGTGGATCTCTATGCCGACCGTGATCTTGAGCGGGAAGCGGTGCGGCAGCCCATGACGCGCGAAGACCCTGTCTCCGGGGCAATAAACGGATATATCTATCGAGCGAGCGTGCCTGCTGTGCGCCCGGCATGGCACTTTACGCCTCGCGTCACGGCGTACCATCCGGAGGCCTGTACGCCGATTGAATCGGCACTGGTATTGTGGCAGCGATAGACCTCTGGCCTTGATTGAAGCGCTGAATCGACGCCGCTTTCTCGCTCAGGCCGGTAGTGCGTTGCTGGGTAGTTTGGCGGTTGGCACGCCGCTCAAAGTGCAGGGCACGGATCAGGCAATCGAAACCGGGTCAGGAAAAATGTCGCAGTCGGTTGAACACCCAAGTGCGGAACCGCGCGGAGTCACTCTATTCTTGTGCGGCGATGTGATGACTGGCCGCGGCATCGACCAAATCCTCCCGCACCCGGGCAAACCGCAGATCTTCGAGCCCTATATGCGTTCCGCGGCGGGCTATGTAGAACTGGCGGAGCGCGCAACCGGGCCGATCAGGAGGCCCGTGAAGTTCACCTATATATGGGGCGATGCCTTGGCGGAACTCGAGCGTGTGCGGCCGAATGTGCGGATCATCAATCTGGAGACCGCCGTCACCGCGAGCGAAGACGCCCGGCCGGACAAGGGAATTCACTACCGCATGCATCCCGCCAATATTTCCTGCCTTACTTGAGAAGATGCTCAACCGCGGAGGGCGAAAGTTCGGCACGCGCGTGGAGCACCAGCCCGACGATACTTTCGTGCTTCATTGGAGCTGATGCGTGTGCTCCTGTTTGTCAGGCCCGGCCATACAGCCGGGTGAGACGGATCTACCGCAATCCCGAAGAAACGCACAAACTCTTTGAGGCGAATGGCTCGATACCGGCGATTATGCCTATCTCGCCGGCGGCGAGATCTTCCTCATCGGGCGCGTCAAGGACCTGATCATCCGCGGCGGCCGCAACATCCCCCCTATGTTCCCAGAACCGTCACTGCGGCATATGATGCACGAACCAGCGCGCGGCGAGCGCAGCGACGCGTTCCAATGCGCCTGGTTCTTCGAACAGATGCGTTGCTCCTGGAACAATCGCGATTTCCTTCTCGCACCGGAGCTGCCGATGAGCCTCTTGATTGAGCTTGATGACGTCGAAATCGGCGCCGCCGACGATGAGGAGCGTTGGAGCGAGCACCTGCGCGAGTTTTTCACCACCAGCCAGATCCGGGCGTCCACCGCGCGAGACGACGGCGGCAACTTCGCCCGGGAAATCGGAGGCCACCCGTAACGCCGCTGCCGCGCCGGTGCTGGCCCCGAACAGCCCTAGGGCCACGCTTTTCGTCGTTGGATGCTCCTTCAACCATCGCGTCGCATCGGCGAGTCG
>PLYS01000255.1:3671-4493 GCA_003153455.1 Betaproteobacteria bacterium
GTTGCGCAATTTAGTCATGCTGGACCACGTGCGTGATCGTTGATGCCGCGAGCAGCGCCACGACTTCCTCGTCCTCGACTTGCGGAAACGACCGGTAGAATTGACCCACGGCGTAGAAATCCGCGGGTGCTTCGAGGCATACCACTTCGTCCGCGTAGGGCTGGATTAACTCGAGGCTGTCGGGCGCGGCGACCGGCACCGCGCAAATCAGTTTCGCGGGATCCTTCACACGCACTGCGTGGAGTGCGGCGATCATGGTTGCACCGGTCGCGAGACCGTCGTCGACAACCATGGTGATTCTTCCCGCCGGGTCGATCGGGGGGCGCCCGGGTGTATAAAGCGCGCGCCGCTTCTTAAGGATTTCGAGTTGCGCGCGCTGTTCCTGCTCGAGATACTTATCGGTCGCGCCGGCAGCGCGCGCATGCGGCGCGATGTAGGCCCATCCGGTTTCGTCGATCGCGCCGACGGCGAATTCCGGGGAAGCGGGAGCGCGCAGTTTGCGCACGAGCACAACGTCAAGTTCCCCCTCAAGTTCATCGGCAACCACCCGCCCCATCTGTACTGCGCCGCGTGGAATCGCCAGTATCAGCGGGTTTTTCCCGCGGTAATGAGCGAGCGCCGCGGCGAGTCGTTTGGCGGCTGCAACTCTATCCAGGAAAATAGTCATGATTCAGATTGTGCTCATCGGGTGCCAGAACCGGGGTGGTTCGAGCGCGAACTCGTCGTGCGTTTTTCCGCTTCCACATACCTATATAGCACGGCGCGAGGCTGCCTATGTTGAGTTAAATCAAGCAGCCGTTGCCGCACCGGAATCTGCGCTCG
>PLYS01000255.1:4523-11103 GCA_003153455.1 Betaproteobacteria bacterium
CACCTGGGCGTTTCGCTGGCCGAGCACGAAGAACGGGATTTCGAAGACGGCGAGCACAAATCGCGGCCGCTGGTAAACGTGCGAGGCAAGGATGTCTTCGTCATTCAGTCGTTATTCGGCGACCGTCGACAAAGCGTCAACGACAAGCTGTGCCGGTTATTGTTTTTCCTGGGCGCCCTCAGAGACGCTTCAGCAGCGCGCGTGACCGCCGTCGTTCCGTACCTTTGCTACGCGCGCAAAGATCGGAAATCCCAACCCCGCGATCCGGTGACGACGCGCTATGTCGCGGCGCTGTTCGAAGCCGTCGGTACCGATTGCATCCTGACCATGGATGTTCATAACCTCGCTGCCTATCAGAACGCTTTTCGCTGCCGTGCCGACCACCTGGAGGCGGCGCCATTGTTTGTCGAGCACTTTTCGACGCTGCTGGGTTCCGATGAGATCGTGGTGCTTTCGCCGGATGTCGGCGGAGTGAAACGGGCGGAGAGGTTTCGCACAGCGCTAAGTCGCCGGCTGGTGCGGAATATAGCCGGCGGCTTTATGGAGAAATATCGCGCGCGCGGGGTGGTCAGCGGGGACACGCTGGTCGCGGATGTGAAAAACAGCTCGGTTATCATCATTGACGATTTGATCAGCAGCGGCACGACGATCGCTCGTGCGGCAGGTGCGTGCCGCGCGGCCGGGGCAAACCACGTTTACGCAGCCGCCACACACGGAATATTTGCCGGCAATGCCAACACCATCCTGCGCGAAGCCGCAATCGACAGAATTTTGGTCACGGACACGGTGCCGCCGCTTCGCCTGGATTTCGCCTTGGTTCAGGAGAAACTGACCGTCATTGATTCGACCAAGCTGTTTGCGGCCGCGATCGAACGCGTCCATACAGGAGGATCGATTGTCGAGCTGCTTGAGTGCTGAACGGGCGGTATCCTTGACACGCAGACAGGTCGGGGACGAAACCAGCGCCGGCTAAAGGTCAGCGGCATAACGCCCGGCGCGGACCAGATACTCCGTCGCCAGCCGTGACCACTTGCCGGGATCGCGACAGGTCGGATCGGTCAGATGCCAAACGCACAGTTTGGCGCGCAGGCAAGCCCACCCGCTCTTGTAGAAGCTGATCAATGTTGCCGGTGGACGATCATGCGTAACCTCGCTGTAGACTTCGAAAACGATCTGTCCAACCCGTGGCGCGCCAAGCCGCTCGCATTCCTGTGCGAGAAAAGCGAGGTCGGCGGCCGCATCGAGGGTTCTGAGATCGCGGCTGAATTCGAGACAGTCGATAATGACAGGCTCTGGCTCCAGCAGGCATACGTGTTCCGGCCTGAGATCGCCGTGGGCCTCGATTATTCTTCCCTCCTCAGCTCTCTGATGGAATAGCGCCGGCGCCTGGCTCAACAACTTCAATTGCGCGGCGCATGGCGCTTCGACCCAATCTTGACGCAAGCCGAACACGGGTAGGCTGAGCTCGCCCAGAGTGGCGCGGATGTCACGTTCGAGTCCGAAGCGGTAATCAATGGGAGCGATTCTTACGGGTGCCGACGCTCGGTAGAATTTCGCGAGTTTTTGTGCAACCGCACGTATCTGCTCATCCGGTATCTTCTTGCGTTCAATCGCGGCGTCCAGCATGCGCTCCGCCGGCAGGCGGCGCATCTTGATCAGCCAATCCACGGTGGATCCTGTGCCACCCAATTCGAGCTTGCCGGCGCAGTCGACCGAAAGCGGCACGGTGGCGAGATAAACGTCGCCCGCCAGGCGTCTGTTGAGCCGTAGCTCCTCCTCGCAATAGTATTTCCTGGCGGAAACCGTGCTGACGTCCAGGTATGCATGACGCCCCGGCTTCTTCAATTTGTATGCGTACCGATCCGTGAGGAACACCCATGATCTATGGGTTTCCACCGCCTTGACTTCAGTCGCGGGATGCGGATAGCTGCGCGGCTGCTTTAAGAAAGCGACCTTTGCCGAGAGTGCAACCTCGGCATCGGGGTTCGCCGGGGGAAGCCCATGCATAGAGTTCTCGGCAATTTGCGGCCATACCGGAGGTTCGCCGAAGCTACAAGAATAACGTGGCCCCAAGGCAGGCGATTTGATAAGGATCAATACTGACTATTTTGACGCATGTCAAGATGTTACATTGGGCAAGCGGGTAGATTTTATTTCAGCATTCCGCTAAAGGAAACGCCCATCGATAGTCCGCAGACCGATCAAGGAGAAAAACATGTTCAAGCATAAGGCAACGAAATCCGGGTGCGACCTGATCATGATGGCGTCTCACGGCAGGAGGGGCTTACCGGGTATCCTGCTCGGGAGCGAGACTCAGAAAGTGTTAACACACAGCAGGATTCCCGTGCTGGTGTGCCGCTAGGCGTCGCGAAATAGAATCAAAATGGGTATTCGATTGCCTGGAGCCGGCGCCAGGTCATTTATCGCCATCGTCTTCGCGGCTTTGGCGGTAGCAATTGCCGGCGTCGGCTATCTGGTCTTCCACTACCAGCAGGAAGCAATTGGCCGTGACGCAGAGCAACGCCTGACCGCCATCGCTGAACTCAAGGCCCAGCAATTGACTGCGTGGATCAGCGAACAACGGGCGAATGCCAGGGTGCAGGGTCGGGGTTCCTTATTGGCTAAAGAGATCGCACAGTGGCTGGGAGGCGGGGCGGTCAAAGGCGACCCAGCAGCGGCGATCAAATCCCAACTCGCGTTGATTGCCGAATCGTACGGCTACCGGATAGTAACTCTGGTCGATGCCCAAGGCCGACCGCTGTTGAGCACGCATGAGCCCCCTGAGATCAACGCAGTGGAATATGCGGCCGTTGCCGAAGCTATACGTACCGGCGCCACTGTAATTTCCGATTTTCACTTTTCGGTTGATAAGGACGGACGGGAACCGGAAATCGATATTCTCGCCCCGGTATATGCCGGGGAAAACAAAGCATCCCCCGGGGTGCCTGTTGCAGCACTCATCTTCGATATCGACCCTGAATCATCCTTGCACCCGGTCATCGAATCCTGGCCTGTATCCAGTCGCAGCGCCGAGACGTTGCTGGTTGAGAAAAGCGACAATCGTGTGAGGTATCTCACCGATTTGCGATTCGCCAAGGACGCGCAGCTCAATTTACAGCTGCCGCTAGACAAGCCTGACCTCGTCGCGGCAAAGGGTCTTAGAGGACAACAGGGTATCGTGACGGGAGTGGACTACCGTGGTGTGAATGTGCTCGCCTTCCTGCGACCGATCCCGGACTCTCCATGGCTGCTGGTGGCAAAAGTCGACCGCGCCGAAGTTTACGAGCCGATCCATTTGCTCGCGGGGATAACGGCTTTAATCACAGCGGTTTTGATTCTCATCGCCGCCCTCACGACAATCGCATGGGTTCGCGCGCAGCGGACAAGCGAAGAAAAGTTCCATGGGTTTGCCGAAGTCGCGGATCAGGTGTTTTGGATCACTGACTTGAATCCCGAACGCATTCTGTACGTCAACCCGGCATTCGAACGGGTGTGGGGGCATACGGTTGAAGACCTCTATCATAATCCCGATCTCTGGACGGAGGCCGTACACCCGGAAGACCGCTCCCACGTTACGGTAGCTTTCAAGAACTGGGTGCAGGGTGTGACGGGGACGCGTTACGATGTCACTTATCGGATATTCAGGCCGGATGGAGAAATTCGATGGATCGCGGATCGCGGGTTCATCCTGCAACGCAAGGGCGGCGCGATTTCCCGCGTCGCGGGCGTTGCCGAAGACATTACCGAGCGCAAGCAGGCGGAGGAGGTATTGCGCCAGACCAATACCGAATTGGAGGAACGTGTCCAGTCGCGCACAGCCGAACTGGAGAGATCACAGCAGGAACTGCGGGCATTGAGCGCCGTGCGCGAGTCGATCCAGGAAGAAGAACGCAAGCGCATTGCGCGTGAACTGCACGATGAGTTGGCCCAGAAACTTACCGTGCTCAAATTGCAGTTACAGGCGCTTGCGTCAGCGCTTCCCGCCAATGAGCCTGGTTTAATCAATCAAACGCAGGACATGAACTTACTGCTGACCGCAACCATGCACTCTGTCGGGCAGATTGCCGCCGATCTGCGCTCAGCCGTATTGGACCAATTGGGCTTGGTGCCTGCCCTGCGTGACCTGGTGGACAAGTTCTCGCAGCAAACTAAAATCGATTGCGAATTCAGCGTTCATCCGCCGGATTTGTCCGTGGATAATCGGCTTGCCTCGACGCTATACAGGATGGTCCAGGAATCGCTTACCAACGTGGCGCGGCATGCCCAAGCGACCGAGGTCATCGTATCGCTCTATGGTGATGCCTCCGGGAAGATCGGTCTGGACATCAATGACAACGGCAAAGGCTTCTCCCGGGATGAGCAGGGGGAGCGCACATCCTTCGGTCTCATCGGGATGCGCGAGCGTGCCGCGATGCTGGGGGGGGAGATGAAGATTCATAGTAAACCGGGTGACGGCACTTCGATCGAATTCATCATTCCGCCCCCCCGCTCCAGCGTCGGGCCAGCGCTGCGGGAAATCAATAAGATGTGACGGTATTACTCAATAAATGAGTGCATAATCGTGATCGGACAAACCGGGACGGGGGCGCTACTGATGAGCGCAAGTATTCGTGTTGTGCTTGCCGACGACCACAAGATGATCCTGGCGGCATTGCGGGCGATGCTCGATAAGGAAGCGGATATTGCGGTGGTCGGCGAGGCGAGCGACGGTTTGGCACTGCTTGAACTGGTCGCCCAAGAGGCGCCTGACGTTGCGGTGGTGGACATTGGCATGCCTGGCATGAACGGCATCGAAGCGACGCGGCGCATGATTTCTGCGCGGCCGCGTTTGAACGTCATCGCGCTTTCCGCTTATACCGATAAACGTTTTGTGCTGGAAATGCTGAATGCCGGCGCCAGGGGTTATCTCGTGAAGGCCTCCGCGGGTGACGAGTTGGCGCGAGCGATACGCGCCACTGCGCAGGGCAGAACCTACCTGTGCCCGGAGGTTGCCGGCGCGGTCGTCGAGGCGATGCGCGGCAAGCCCCCGCTGACTGGGGGCACGGGGGTGAAGCTGGGGCAGCGCGAGCGCGAGGTGCTGGCGCTGCTCGCCGAGGGCAAGAGCTCACCTGAAATCGCGGCGCGGATGCACATCGCGGCGAGCACTGTCGAAGTCCATCGCCGCAACATCATGCTCAAGCTCGACCTGCACAGCATCGCGGAACTGACGAAATACGCGATTCGCGAGGGGCTGACCCAGCCCTGAGCGCAGCGCCACCGCGCCCTGCGGTGTTTTCTATTCGGCGCGCAGCCGCCGGCGCCCTTCCGCCCAGTTCGACTACCTGATTTCCGGTATCAAAAAATACCGGGTAATCGGGATATTTTTGTCGTTAAAAAGCGCCTAGAGTTGAGTTGCGATCAGCTCACGGCGGAGTGTTTCGGCAGCAGTGCCATTGAGTTGACCGAACGCTGAGCGGAACTGCATTCCAATATGACTGATATGGCAACTCCCGGCGCGTCTTGTGAATCGGAAGGCGGTACTGCCGCCGAAACGCGCATCGACAAGATTGAACGGCGCCTGGACAGCGGAGAAATTGACGTGGTCTTCATCATCAGCAACGAAGGCCAATCGCCCGCGACCGCGCGGATCAACGGCGAGGAGGTCCCAAGGCGGGAAGAAGAAACTCTGCAAGAGCTGGCCGAGCGGGCGTTGCAGCAGTATCGAATGCAGCATAAGCCGGCCCATACCTTCTCGGTGCTGATTATGGATTGTCGGCCCTAGCGTTCGCGTCATCTGAAAGGTCTAATCGATGAGCCCCATTCAACTGGTACAAAAGAGCTCCAGCTCCCCGCTTCCGCGCACCTGCGCGGACTGTGTCGTGCGTGATCTGTGTCTGCCTGCCGGTCTCGGCGCGAAAGACACGGCGCTGCTCGAGCATGTCGTCATCCGCAATCGTCTGGTAGAGCGCCAAGGGGCCGTTTGCCGCGCCGGCTCTGCGTTTCACTCGTTGTATGCGATTTACAGCGGTTTCGTAAAGTGCACCGTCACACATGACGATGGACGGGAACAGGTCACCGGCCTGCACATGTCGGGTGAGCTGATAGGAATGGACGCAATCAATAGCGGCAAATACACGTGCGATGCGGTGGCGCTGGAGAACTGCAACGTCTGTGAGATTGTTTTTGGCGAGCTCGAGCGCCTGAGCCGCGAGGTTCCGACCCTGCAGCATCACTTTCACCGCATCATGGGCCGCGAAATCGCGCGTGATTATGGGGTGATGCTGCTGCTCGGCAGCATGCGCGCTGCGGAACGCATTGCGGTATTTCTGCTCAACCTTTCAAAGCGATATGCCGCGCGTGGTCACTCGGCGACGCGCTTCAATCTGCTCCTGGACCGGGAGAGAATCGGCAGCTATCTGGGTATCAAACTTGAGACCGTCAGCCGTGTGCTGTCGCGCTTTCAGGAAGACGGGTTGCTCACGGTGCAACACAAGGACATCGAAATCAAGGACCTCGCCCGTTTGGAGCAGATGATCGGCAACTATCGTGATATGCACCGACACGCGTCGCGCCCGCCATTAGGCATGGTGCAAGAAACGCC
>PLYS01000526.1 GCA_003153455.1 Betaproteobacteria bacterium
CTTTCACCAGCAGCGCGTCGGCGTGGCCATGGTAGCAACCTTCAAATTTGACGATTTTCGATCTGCCGGTATACCCGCGGGCGAGCCGGATCGCGCTCATCGTCGCCTCGGTGCCCGAGTTGACCAATCGCACCTGCTCGAGGCCCGGCACGCGCAGGCACAACATTTCCGCGAGCTCGACTTCGGCGGCGGTCGGTGCGCCGAAGCTCAATCCTTGCGCCGCCGCCTGTTGCACTGCTTGCACCACGGTGGGATGCGCGTGGCCGAGGATCAGCGGGCCCCATGAGCCGACGTAATCGATGTAGGCTTTGCCGTCGGCGTCCCACACGCGCGCGCCGCTGCCGCGCGTGAAGAAGCGCGGCGTGCCGCCGACGGCGCGAAAAGCACGCACCGGCGAATTGACCCCGCCCGGGATCACGCGCTGTGCCGCGGCAAACAACTCTTCATTGCGTGACGTCATGCCACCTTCACTCGTAATAACTGACAGAACTTGCGCGCTGCGACCTCGACATCAGGTGCCGCAAACAGCGCGGATATTACTGCAACCGCGTTGGCGCCGGCATCGATCAGCCCGGCCGCGTTGTCGAGCGTGATGCCGCCGATGGCGACCACCGGGACCGTGACCTGGCGCCGCGCTTGCTGCAGCAACGCAAGCGGTGCGCGCATCGCGCCCGGCTTGACTGCGGAGGCGAAGAAGCTGCCGAATGCGACATAGTCCGCGCCTTGGGCGGCTGCCGCCAGTGCGCGCTGCAGGTCGTTGTAACAGGTTGCGCCGATAATCTTGCTGTGGCCGAGCCGGGTGCGGGCGGCAGCCACCCCGGCATCGTCGGCGCCGACATGTACGCCGTCGGCGTCGATTTCGCGCGCGAGTTCGACGTGATCGTTGATGATCAACATTGCGCCATAACGCCGGCACAGTTCGCGTAACGCCGCGGCTTGCTCGCGGCGCAGATTTTCGTCAGCGGTCTTGTTGCGGTATTGCAGCAGCCGCGCGCCGCCGGCGAGCGCGGCTTGTGTTTTGGCGAGCAATACTGCGGTATCGGCGAGGTCGGGCGTTATCGCGTATAAACCGCTAATCGCTTTGTTCATCGGCGGGTACATCCTCGCACGCCCAGAACAGACGGTCGGGAATATGCTGGCCCATGCCGGGACGGAACGCCGCCTTCAGCGTCTGCCACGTGTATTCCTGCGCGTCCTGCACCGCATCGCTGATGCTCAGGCCGTTGGCGATGGTCGCTGCGATCGCCGAGGCCAGCGTGCAACCGGAGCCGTGATAGCTGCCGGGCAGGCGCTCCCAGCTGTCGCTGCGCACCACGCCGTCCTGTCCGTAGAGTGTATTAGTCACCTGCGGGGTGTTCTCGTGGGTGCCGGTGATCAGCACGTATTCGCAGCCGGTCGCCAGGAGCCGGCGTGCGCACTCGGCGAGATCGATGTCCTCCTCGCCCTCTTCCTGCACCAGGCGCCGCGCCTCGATGCTGTTGGGCGTGATGATGGTGCTCTGCGGCACCAGCAATTCGCGCAAGGCCGAGACCATCTCGTCCGTCACGAGTTCGTCGCCACGGCCCGACGCCAGCACCGGATCGAGGACCAGCGGGATTTCGGGATAATCGGACACGACCTCGGCGATCGCGGCGATGTTTTCGATGCTGCCGACCATCCCGACCTTGAACGCCGCGACCGGCATGTCCTCGAGTACGCAGCGCGCCTGGTCAGCGATCCATTCCGCATCGAGCGCCATCACCTCTTCGACGCCCATGGTGTCCTGTATCGTCACCGCGGTGACCACCGACAATGGATGACAGCCCATGCTCGCGAGCGTCAGCACGTCTGCCTGCAAGCCGGCGCCGCCGCTCGGATCGGTCGCAGCGAATGCGAGCACAATCGGCGGCAATTGAGATGACGCTGAAGGATCCATCACGGTCGGGATTTGTTGTTCTGAGGCGGGGTGTATCGCTAAAATGGCATTTTAGCTTAATTTGCAAGCCATTATGACAACAACCGATGTTACCGTTTACAAGACCTACATGTGTCTGATCTGCGGCTTCATCTATGATGAAGCCGCCGGCTTGCCGGGCGAGGGGATCGCACCCGGTACACGCTGGGAAGATGTGCCGATGAATTGGAGCTGTCCCGAATGCGGCGCGCGCAAGGAAGATTTCGAAATGGTCCGGATTTGATGGCGGAGGATAAGCGATGAGAATTCTGCATACCATGCTGCGCGTCGGCGATCTGGACCGCGCGCTGAATTTCTACATTGAAGTGCTGGGCATGGGGGTGTTGCGACGCAAGGACTATCCCGGCGGGCGCTTCACCAATGTATTCGTCGGCTATGGCGACGAAGCGAGCGCTGCCGTGATCGAGTTGACACATAACTGGGACACCAGGACCTACGATCTCGGTAGCGGCTATGGTCATGTCGCGATCGAAGTCGACGATGCTTACAAGGCATGCGAGGAAGTCAGGAAGCGCGGCGGCAAGGTTACCCGCGAAGCAGGGCCGATGAAGCACGGCACCACCGTCATCGCGTTCGTCGAGGACCCCGATGGCTACAAGATCGAGTTTGTCCAGAAAAAGACGGACTAGTCAGCCTGTGCGGCGCGACTGCCGACGTAGTCAGCAATCGCGACGAACTGCTTGACACCCAGTTCCTGCGCCCGGGTTGCTGGCGCGATCGCGAGCACCCCGAAATCCGGTTCCGACAAAAAACGTCTGAGCGAGTTACGCAGGGTCTTGCGCCGCTGCGAGAACGCGGCCTTGACGATGCTCGCGAACAACGCCTCATCGCGCGCAGCGAAGGGCAGCGGCCGCAGCGGCGTCAGGCGCAGCACCGCCGACTCCACCTTGGGTGCGGGATCAAAGGCCGCCGCTGGCACGTCGAGCAGTTTTTCCAGTTCGAAGCGGTACTGCAGCATCACCGACAAGCGCCCATGGTTGCTGTCCGAAGGCGCCGCCACCATGCGCTCAACGATTTCTTTTTGCAGCATGACGTGAATATCGCGTATCCGTCCGGTGAAGTCGGCAAGGTGAAACAACAGTGGAGTTGAAATGTTGTAAGGCAAGTTGCCGACCACGCGCAGATCGTTGCCGAGCGCGGCGAGGTCGAACTTGAGCACGTCAGTAACGTGCACGGTCAGGCGCGGTGCGAACTCATTTTTCAGCGCCGCGGCGAGATCGCGGTCGATCTCGATGGCATGCATTTGCTCTACTGCGGCGAGCAACGGGCGCGTCAGCGCGCCCAGCCCGGGTCCGATTTCGACCATGCGATCGCCGCGTGCCGGATGTATCGCTGCGACGATTGCGGCGATCACGCTGGCGTCGACCAGGAAGTTCTGCCCGAAGCGTCTGCGAGGCTGGTGCTTCACGAAGCGATGTGAAGCTTCGGGTGTGCGGCGTTCAGGCTTTGCCGCGCGCGAGCGCAGCTGCCAGGTTGATCGCAGCGCGCAAACTGCCGGCATTCACCTTGCCGCTGCCGGCGAGATCGAGTGCGGTGCCGTGGTCGACCGAGGTGCGTATGATCGGCAGCCCAAGCGTGACGTTTACGCCGCTGCCGAAGCTCGCATACTTGAGCACCGGCAATCCCTGGTCGTGGTACATCGCGAGCACGCAGTCAAAATCACGCAGGCGCTCGCGGTTGAACAGCGTATCGGCGGGCAGCGGCCCGGTCAACTGCATGCCTTCGCGGCGCAGGCGCTCGAGCAGCGGGGCGATGATTTCGATCTCTTCGCGTCCGAGATGCCCCGATTCCCCGGCGTGCGGGTTCAGGCCGGCCACCGCGATGCGCGGAGCCGCAATGCCGAAACGCGCTGTCAGATCGTGCTGCAGCACGCGCAGCGTTTGTTCGAGGCTGCCGGGGGTGATGCGTTGAGCGATGTCTTTCACCGCGACATGCGTAGTGGCGAGCGCCACCCGCAGGCCGCCGCCGGTGAGCATCATCACGACGTGCGGGGCCCGCGTGCGCGCGGCCAGAAATTCGGTGTGGCCGGTAAAAGCGATGCCGGCATCGTTGATAATACCTTTGTGTACTGGCGCGGTGACCATCGCATCGAAGCGGCCATCGCGGCAGCCATCGATCGCGATTTCAAGGGTGCGCAATACATAAGCCGCGTTGGCGCGCTCGAGTTTGCCCGCAGTCACTGCTGCTGCGAGCGGCACATGCACCACCGGCATTGCGCCGCGCTCGAACGCGGGCTGGTCCGCGGGATTGAACGGCAGGCTGCGCCACGGTAACCCCCTCGACTGCGCGCGTTGCGCGAGCAGTTGCTGATCGGCGAGCACCACCAGGTGTTCCGTTTGCGGCTGCTGCGCTAACAGCACGCACAGGTCGGGGCCGATGCCGGCCGGCTCGCCGGCCGTAATGGCGATAACCGGATTCAACACTACTTTTCTTCGAGCCGGTACTCGACGAATGCCTTGTCGTGCAGCTGGCGCACCCATTCCTGGTACGCTTCGTCGGCTTTTTGCGCCCGTAGCGCCAGACGCGTGCGCAGCCGCTGCTGCTGCTGCGACATGTCCTGGTTGCGGCGCTCCAGGACCTGGATCAGGTGCCAGCCGAACGGCGAGCGCACCGGGTCGCTGATTTGTCCCGGCTTCAACGCGTCCATCGCTTTTTCGAATTCCGGGACCGTGTCGGCAGGCGAGACCCAGCCCAAGTCGCCGCCGCGCGAGGCGCTGGCGTCCTCGGATTGCAGCCGGGCGAGTTCGGCAAAATCGGTGTTGTTATCAAGCCGTTCCTTGAGCTTGACCGCGTGCTCCTTCGCCTCGTTCTCCGAGACCAGCTCGCTGGTCTTGATCAGGATGTGGCGTGCGTGGGTCTGGGACACGATCAGCGGCTGATCCTGGCCACGCCGCTCATTGACTCGCACGATATGAAAGCCGTTTGGGCTGCGCAACACGTTACTGACCTCCCCCAGCTTGAGCCCCTTCACAGCGTCGGCAAAAATCGCCGGCAGCCGTGCCATTTCGCGCCACCCCATCGCGCCGCCCTGCACTGCATCCGGCGCATCGGAAAAGCTGGCGGCAACCTGGCGGAAGTCGGCGCCGCCCCTGGCCTGCGCCAACGCCTGCTCGGCGCGCGCGCGGCGCTCCTGCAATTGCTCCGGGCTCGCCTGTTCCGGCACCCGGATCAGGATGTGTGACAGATTATATTCCTCGGTCGGGCCACCCTGAATCTGCCGCGCGCTGAGCAAGTTATCGATTTCGCTTTCGGCTATCGTAATCTTGTTATCAACCTCGCGCTCGCGCAGACGGGCCATGGTGATTTCTTCGAGAATATCCTGGCGGAACTGGTTGAAGTTGACGCCGTCCTTTTCGAGGGCATCGCGCAATTGCGCCAGAGTGATTTTGCTGTCTTCGGCGATGCGACTGATGGTTTTCTCGAGCGTTGCGTCGTCGACACGCAGCCCGGTTTCCTTGGCGTATTGGAGCTGCACGCGATTGAAGATCATGCGCTCGAGCACCTGTTTCTCGAGCACGTCCTGCGGCGGCGGCGGGGTGCCCTGCTGGCGCAGCTGGGTCAGCACGATCTTGACCCGTTCATCCAGGTCGCGGCGGGTGATGACTTCGTCGTTGACGACTGCGATGATGCGGTCGAGCAGCACAATGCGGCCGGCGGCCGGCTTTTGTGCGTAGGCGTGCGGTGCGGCAACCGACGCGAGCAAGACGAGACAGGCCGCGGCGACCGCGCGTGTTAATGCGGCATTCATGCTGTTTTAAGGGTGCTGGAATTAGCGTATCGGGAATGGCTCGTCGGGGCGCGTAGACTGCATTGGCTGCCGGGAATAGCCGCTGATACTCCGTCGTAGCACATCCAGGGGGTTAGAGCCGATTCTTGACACTCCGTTCAATTCAAGCTGCATGAATATCGATTTGACCGAGGTCGTAGCTGTAGTCGCAAAACTGTGGGCGACGACCCGGAATGCCCAGCACCCGCCATCATATTCCAAGCCGGCAAGCCCCTCGAGCAAGCTGCTGTCTGCAATCGAGTAATTCCAGCGCGCCACCGCGCTCAGGCGGCCGGTGAGCGGCCACTGGCCTGAAATGTCCACCTGGCGTAACGTATTTGATGGGTTGTTCGGGTTGGACGTAATTTGCTGCTGAGTCGTTGCGGCAAATGCGCCATTCGCATAACGGTATGCAAGATTGAGAACTCTGCCCGGCTCCGGTTGATAGCGGGTGCCCAGCGAGAGCCTTTGAGTTTGCGAAAAATTGGTCGTGTATTGCCAGCCAGCGTCGGCGGTCCAGTGCTGCGCGAGGGTTCCGCTCAGCGCGGCAAGCAGATCAGAGCTGTTGCTGCCGCGCGGCGCAATGCCAGGCAGTGTCACGCCCTGGGTCTCGAAATAATAACGCTGCGCCAATCCGACCCGCAGCCGTTCGATACCGTCGTCCTGCTGCAACAGGCGCGAGCTCACACCTACGGTGACCTGATTGGCATCGTTGATGCGGTCGTTGCCGCTAAACTGGTTTTCCGTATACAGCGTGGCGAAGTTGATGTCCTGAAATCCGCTGTCGAAGACAGGGATCTGATTCTGGTTGCGGGTCGGTATGTACACGTAATAGATCTTGGGTTCGATCGTCTGCAACATTCCTTGGCTGTATAAAGTCGTGTTGCGTTCGAACACCAAGCCGCTTTCGGCCGAAAAAATCGGCACCGCCCGGTTGAGGCTAGTTGCGGGGGCAGTGGCCGACTCGCCGATGTCGTAATGGGTGAGATGCAAGCCGACCTTGGGCGTCAGATAGGCAAACGACGTTTGCAGTGGCACGCTAATACTCGGATACGCAATGGCCCGTTTGCCATCGACCAGCGTCGGATGAGTGAAGTCCGAAAAATTGCCGTTGAACGCAAAATCGGTGAACCCGGCATTATATTTGTTTGCGACAAAGTTGAGCTGCGAGGTGCCGTAAGGCTGCGCAACTGGATTTAACGGGTCGGTTTGAAGCGTTTGCCAGCGCTGCACCACCGTGGAGAACCCCCAGGTTCCGTCGTTCCACCAGTTGCCGGCCTTAGCAAGCGTCGCCGTGCGCGGCAGCAAGACCTGTGATGTCGCCGCGATTTGCGTCGACAAGTCGGTGAAATAGGTATCGTCCGATACCTTCTGGATGTTAAGTGATCCGTTCCAGCCATTGCCGAGAGTTTGAGCGTGGGTCCATGAAAGCGCGCTGCGATTTTCGCCGTTCTTGACCCGATCATCCGGCAGGATTTCGAGGCGGAATTCGCCTCGATAGAGCGGATCGAGGTAACGAAACTCGTTTTGCAGTTGAACGCCCCGCTTCGACATTAGGCGCGGGGTAATCGTGGCATCAAGGTTCGGCGCGATGTTCCAGTAATAGGGCATCGAGAACTCTTGGCCGGAATTACCGGTAGAGCCAAAAGTCGGCGACAACAATCCCGACTTGCGTTGCCGGTCGAGGGAGAAGCTCAGGTAAGGCGAATACAGTATCGGTGTCCCCAGAAATATAATGCTGGCATCGCGCGCGGTACCGATTTGGCGCTCCTTGTCGATGTCGAAATCGCCGGCGCGCACGAACCAGTCGTCGTCGCCGACATCGCACGAGGTGTAACTGCCTCCCAACACGCGGTATTTGCCTTGCCCTTCAAACACGATCCGATCCGCCTCGCCACGGCCCCTGGTCGCGTTGACCTGGACCTGGTACTTCGGATTCTCGATCGCGCCGCGCTCGGTGTCGAGATTAAGCCGCATTTTGGTACCATCGACCACGTCGCCGCGCTGTTCGAGATGGACATGGCCCTGCGCGTTGACTTCATCCTCGGGCTGGTCGTAGCGCAGCCAGTCGGCGTAGACCGCCTGGCCGCGCCGGCGCAGACGAACCGAGCCCTCGGCCTCGATTTCCAGGTCCTGATGGCCTTGAATCCGGTCCGCTTCGACAAACAGCGGCACCTGATCCTTGTTGTCCGGCGGGATGCGGATAAACGACGGCTGGGGCTTAAGCTGAAGCCCGCCCGCGCCGGGTTTGAGGCCGATCGCGGTGTCGTCCGCGGCACCCGCACAGCTGCAGGCGCACAACAGCACTAACGCAATCGGTTTGATGCGCAAAGCTCTCATTATCGGTCTGGTTGGGAGAGAGTGATAAAATCGCACAATTCTCCGAAATAGGCAATGCGCCGAGTGAATCGACGGCAGCAACTTCAGCGCTGGATCGAAGCCCGGTTGAATGCATCGCCGCTTGTGCTCGAGCCGGCATCTGCAGACGCGAGCTTCCGGCGCTATTTCCGCGTGCGTGCGGCGGGGCTGTCGCTGATCGTGATGGACGCGCCGCCCGAACACGAGGATTGCCGGCCGTTCGTGCGTGTTGCCCGCCTGCTGGCGAAGGCGGGAGTGCATGTGCCGCGCGTGATCGCCGAGGACCTCGAGCAGGGCTTTCTGCTGCTGTCCGATCTCGGCACTACGAGCTATCTGCAGGCACTCAAAAACGACACCGCCGATGAGCTGTTTCGCGACGCGATCGACGCATTGCTGCGCTGGCAGCTCGCGAGCAGGCCGGGCGCGCTGCCGCCGTATGACGAGGCGCTGCTCACGCGCGAGATGAAGCTCTTTCCCGAGTGGTATCTGCAGCGTCACTTGGGGTTAACGCTCAACCCCGCGCAGCTGCAGGCGCTCGACGTGGTGTTCGCGCTGATACTCAATAACAATCTGGTGCAACCCGCCGTCTACGTGCACCGCGACTACATGCCGCGCAATCTGATGGTGTGCGAGTCGAATCCCGGCGTGCTCGATTTCCAGGACGCGGTCTATGGTCCGATTACTTATGACGTCGCGTCGCTGTTCCGGGATGCGTTCGTGAGCTGGGACGAGGAGCGCGTGCTCGATTGGACGGCGCGCTACTGGGAAAAAGCCAAACGCGCCGGGCTGCCGGTCGACAGCGACTTTGGCAGCTTCTACCGCGACTTCGAATGGATGGGGCTGCAGCGCCACCTCAAAGTGCTGGGCATCTTCGCGCGGCTGCATTATCGCGACGGCAAGTGCGGCTATCTCGAAGACGCGCCGCGCTTCGTCGGTTACGTGCGCGCCGTCGCCGTCCGCTATAAGCCGCTGCGCCCCTTGCTCACGCTGCTCGATGCGATCGAGGACAAACCGCAAGCCCGCACCGGCTACACCTTTTGAAAGCGATCATACTCGCAGCGGGGCGCGGTGAGCGCATGCGTCCTTTTACTGAGCGCTTGCCCAAGTCCTTGCTTGAGGTCGGCGGCAAGCCGCTGATCGCCTGGCATATCGAAAAACTCGCCGCCGCCGGCTTCAAGCAGGTGGTGATCAACCATGCGCATCTCGGCGCGCTGATCGAGAACGCGCTCGGTGACGGCAGCCGCTTCGGCATCCCTATTGTCTATTCACGCGAGCACGCAGCGCTCGAAACCGCCGGCGGCATCGCCAATGCACTGCCGCTACTTGGAATCGCGCCGTTCGCCGCGGTCAATGCAGATGTGTTCAGCGCTTACGACTATGCGCGGCTGGCACGCTCTGTCGAATGCCTCGCGCAGCCGGGGCCTGTCGCGCACCTGGTGTTGGTGGACAATCCCGATCATCACCCGGGGGGCGATTTTGCGTTGCACGATGAGCAGGTCGCGCTCGACGGCGCGCGGCTCACCTTCAGCGGCATCGCCGCCTATCACCCCGAGATGTTTGCCGGCATCGCGCGCGGCGCGAAAGCGCCGCTCGCGCCGCTGTTACGCGAGCACATCGCGGCGCAACGCGTGAGTGGCGAGCATTACCGTGGACGCTGGCATGACATCGGAACCCCCGAGCGGCTGGCAGCACTCGGTCGCGAATACTCCGCGGACGACGCGTAGGTCCGGCCGCCGCAGGGTTTATAATTCCGTCATGTCCGACCTTCAGATCGCAGCCGGGAATTCCGCGGTTTACGCCGGGCGGCGCGCGCGGCTGGATCAGTTGATGCAGCGCGGCGTCGCGGTGGTTCCTACCGCGCCTGAGCAGGCGCGCAACCGCGACTCGCAATATCCCTATCGCTACGACAGCTATTTTTACTATCTGACCGGTTTCCCCGAGCCGGAAGCGGTGCTGGTGTTAATTGCGGGTGACAACGGCAGAAGCATACTGTTCTGTCGCGACAAGGACGTCGAGCGTGAAACCTGGGACGGTTTTCGCTATGGACTTGAGCGGGCGCGGGAAGAATTTCATTTCGACGAGAGCCATTCGATCAGCGAGCTTGATGCATTGCTGCCGAAACTGCTTGCGGATCAGCCTGCGCTGTACTGCCATCTTGGCAGCGACGGGCGATGGGATGAGCGCGTACTGAAATGGTTGAATTCGGTGCGCGCGCAGGTACGTACTGGTGTCGCGGCGCCGGCCGCGATCCACGACGTGCGCGCGCTGCTCGATGAGATGCGGCTGATCAAAGACGCGCACGAGCTGGCGACTATGCGGCGCGCGGCGCAGATCTCGACCGACGCCCACCGGCGCGCGATGCGCGCCGTCAAACCCGGCCGCGCCGAGTATGAAATCGAGGCTGAGCTGCTGCACGAATTCCGCCGCCGCGGTGCGCAGGCGCCGGCCTACACGCCGATCGTCGCCGGCGGCGCCAACGCGTGTGTGTTGCATTACGTGCGCAACGACGCGGTGCTCAACGCCGGCGACTTATTGCTGGTCGACGCCGGGTGCGAACTCGACGGGTATGCTGCGGACATCACGCGCGCTTATCCGGTGAGCGGAAGATTCACTCCGGCGCAGCGCGATGTCTATCAGATGGTGCTCGCCGCGCAGGCAGCGGCGATCGCGGCAGTGCGGCCGGGCGCGGCGTGGAACGTGCCGCACGATGCCGCGCTGCGAGTGCTGGCGCAGGGATTGATCGATTTAGGCATGTGCGAGGGCAGCGTCGACAAGGTGATCGAGGGCGGCGATTACAAGCGGTTCTACATGCACCGCACCGGGCACTGGCTCGGACTCGATGTGCACGATGCCGGCGACTACAAGCGCGACGGTCAATGGCGCGAACTCAAGCCCGGCATGGTGCTGACGGCAGAGCCGGGCTGCTATATCCGCGCCGGCGATGGCGTGCCGCAGCAGTTCGCCAACATCGGCATTCGCATCGAAGACGACGTGCTGGTTACGGCGTCGGGACATGAGGTACTGACGCACGCCGCGCCGAAGACGGTCGAAGACATCGAAGCATTGATGCGTGGCTGAGCGACTGGACATTGTGATCGCCGGCGGCGGCCCGGTCGGCGCCGCGTTCGCGCTGGGCCTGCGCGACAGTGGTTTTACGGTGATGCTGCTCGAAGCGCGCGGACCGGGAGCAGCCGTCGAAGATCAGCGCAGCATTGCGCTGTCGCACGGCAGCGGGCTGATTCTCGAGCGGCTCGGCGTGTGGTCGGCGCTGGCGACAGCCGCGATCCCTATCCATCGCATCATAATCTCGCAGCAGCACAGCTTTGGCCGCACCGAGTTGAGCGCCGACGAGGCCAGCGTGCCTGCGCTCGGTTATGTCGCCGGCTATACCGCGTTGCAGCACGCGTTGGCCGGCGCGCTCGAGCAGAGCACCGTGTGCGTGCGTGCGGGCTGCGCGGTACGGGCGATCAGTGGCGACGCGAACGTCGCCGTTGCCACCGTCGACGCAGCCGGCACGCAGCAGCAGCTGGCCGCGCGCCTGATCGCGATTGCGGACGGCGGCGCGCAGCTGAATAGCGCCCACGTCAAAACCCGCGACTACCGCCAATCGGCGCTGGTGTGCGACGTGGTGAGTGAGCAACCGCACCAAAACCGTGCGTTTGAGCGCTTTACACCCGAGGGACCGCTCGCGTTGCTGCCGACTGCGCGCGGCTGGTCGCTGGTGTGGACGGCTCAGCCTGAGCACGCCCAACAATTGGCCGTGCTGGATGACGCCGAATTCTGCCAACGGCTGCAGGTCACATTCGGCAGCGCGGTCGGCGCGTTCATCGCGGCTGGCCGGCGCCAAGTGCTTCCGCTGGCGCTCAAGTACGCGACGCAGCCGGTCGCGCCGCGCACGTTGCTGATCGGCAATGCGGCGCAGACGCTGCATCCGGTTGCCGGTCAGGGCTTCAACCTTGGCCTGCGTGACGCGTGGGAGCTGGCGCGCGCCATCATCGCGCACGGCGAGAGCGATCCCGGCGGCAGTGAGTTACTGAATGAATATTTTTCGCAACGGCGTCTCGACCGGACCGCCACCATTTTGTTCACTGATTCGCTGATCCGGTTGTTTTGCAAAGACATCCCGCTGTTGAATAGCGCGCGCGGTTTCGGTCTTGCCGCGCTCGGTGCTATTCCGCCCGCGAAAAATTTCCTGGTGCGGCGTATGATGTTCGGCGCGCGCGGCTGAGCCGAAAAATAATTGATCGTGTTGCTTTGCTTGTCGCGGCGCTGAGATTACAATTACGCCCTTCCGGAAATTTTTCTTCACGACGACAATCTATTTAGCGCGATGCATATCGGCCCGCATCAACTCAAGAACAACCTGATTGTCGCGCCGATGGCAGGTGTCACCGATCGACCGTTCCGTCAGTTGTGCAAACGCATGGGCGCAGGCATGGCGGTGTCGGAGATGGTCGCCAGCAATTCACTGCTGTGGGGCTCCGAGAAAACTCGCCGCCGCGCCAATCACGAGGGCGAGGTCGACCCGATTTCGGTACAGATCGCCGGTGCCGATCCGGCGATGATGGCGGAAGCCGCGCAATACAACGTTGACCAGGGCGCGCAGATCATCGATATCAACATGGGCTGCCCTGCCAAAAAGGTGTGCAACGTGATGGCGGGTTCCGCGCTTCTCCAGGATGAGCCGCTGGTCAAGCGCATCGTCGAGGCGGTGGTCGGCGCAGTGCAAGTGCCGGTCACGCTCAAGATCCGCACCGGCTGGGACCGCAACCACAGGAACGCGGTGCGGGTGGCGAAACTTGCCGAGGACTCCGGCATCCAGATGCTGGCGGTGCATGGCCGCACCCGCGCCTGCGGCTACAGCGGCGATGCGGAATACGATACCATCGCGGCAGTCAAAGCCGCGGTCAAGATCCCGGTGATCGCCAACGGCGATATCACCACGCCTGAAAAAGTGAAGCATGTGCTCGCATACACCGGCGCCGATGCGGTAATGATAGGACGCGCCGCGCAAGGCCGGCCGTGGATTTTCCGCGAGATTGAGTGCTATCTGCATACTGGCGAGCAACTGCCGCCGCCGGAAGTCGAGGAAATCCATCGCGTGCTGGTTGCGCATATGCACGACTTGTACTCGTTCTACGGCGAGCACACCGGTGTGCGCATCGCGCGCAAGCATATCTCTTGGTACACCAAGGGCCTCGCCGGATCGGCGGCGTTCCGTCACGCGATGAACCAGTTGCAGACCTGCGGCGAGCAGCTCGCGGCGGTCAACGAGTTTTTCGGGGAGCTGGTAGGGTACGGCCAGCGACTGACTTATATTGAGGGGCTCGCGGCATGATGATGATGGTGAACGAAAACGAAATGGCCCGCTTCGTGCGCAAGGCGATCGACGGCTATTTCAAGGATCTCGACGGGGAGAAGGCGCGCGGGGTCTACGACATGGTGATCAACTGCGTCGAGAAGCCACTGCTTGAGACGGTATTGCATCGCCTCCAGGGCAATCAGTCGCATGCGGCGCAGGTGCTCGGCATCAACCGCAATACGCTGCGCAAGAAAATGAAAGCGCACGGCATCAAAGGTTAGGAGTTTGTCGGACTTAGCCCCGACAAACTCCTCCTGCTTCACATGACTGTCATCAAGACCGCGCTGATCAGCGTTTCCGACAAGACGGGAGTGGTTGAATTCGCGCGCGGGCTTGCAGGTTTCGGCGTCGCGATGCTGTCCACCGGCGGCACTGCCAGGCTGCTTGGCGCCAACGGCATCCAGGTCACCGAGGTGTCCGATCACACCGGCTTTCCCGAGATGCTCGACGGCCGGGTCAAGACGCTGCATCCGAAAATTCACGGCGGCATCCTGGCGCGTCGCAATGTTCCGGCGCACGTAAGCGCGATCAGTGCCGCCGGCATCAAGACTATCGACCTGGTGGTAGTCAACCTTTACCCGTTCAGCCAGACCGTCGCGCGCCCCGGCTGCACGCTGGAGGAGGCGGTCGAGAATATCGACATCGGCGGCCCGGCGATGGTACGCAGCGCGGCGAAAAACCACCAGCATGTCGCGGTCGTCACCGATCCCGCCGATTACGCGGACATCCTCGGGGAAATGCAGGCGGCGAACGGTGCGATCGGACTGCCTACGCGCTTCAAGCTCGCGCAGAAAGCCTTTTCGCACACCGCCGCCTATGACGGCGCTATCAGCAATTACCTGACCACGCTCGATGCCAGCGGCGCGAGCGCTGCGTTTCCGGCGCGGCTCAATCTCAATTTCGATCTCGCGCAGCGGCTTCGCTACGGTGAAAACCCGCACCAGAACGCGGCTTTCTACCGCGACCTCGAACCGGCGCCGGCCAGCCTCGCGCGCTATACCCAATTGCAGGGCAAGGACCTGTCGTACAACAACATCGCCGATGCTGATGCGGCGTGGGAATGCGTCAAAACGTTCGACTCNNGCCGCAACCGCGGGAGCGGTGAGCGAGCAGTTCGTCGAAGTGCTGCTCGCGCCCAAGGTGTCGGCGGGTGCCAAAGCGGCGCTGGCAAAAAAACAGAACGTGCGCGTGCTGGAGGTGCCGCTGCCATCACCCCTAGCGCCTCTACCGGGAGGAGAGGGGAACTCCGTGACGCCTGCGGCGTGGGCTCGGATGGATTACAAACGCGTCGGCGGCGGGCTGCTGGTACAGACGCCCGACAGCGTCAATGTCAGTGGGGCACAGCTCAAGGTGGTGACCAGGGTCAAGCCTACGGCGCAGCAGCAGGACGACCTGCTGTTTGCATGGCGCGTCGCGAAGTACGTAAAATCCAACGCCATCGTATTCGCGGACCGTGGCCGCACACTCGGCGTCGGCGCCGGCCAGATGAGCCGCGTCGACTCGGCGCGCATCGCCGCGATCAAGGCCAAGAACGCCGGCCTGTCGCTTGCCGGCGCGGTGGTCGCCTCGGACGCGTTCTTCCCGTTTCGCGACGGGCTCGATGTCGTCGCCGACGCCGGCGCGGTTGCGGTGATCCAGCCCGGCGGCAGCCTGCGCGATGAGGAAGTGCTCGCCGCCGCCGACGAGCGAGGCATTGCGATGGTTTTCACCGGCTACCGGCATTTCAGGCACTGATTTGTGAAGGGTGAAGAGTGANNGGGTGAAGGGAACAAGCCCGAAACGATATGCTCGCGGCATGTGGGCTGCAGGTTTCCCCCCTTTCCCCTTCCCACTTCACGCATTCACGCATGAAACTACTGGTCATCGGCGGCGGAGGGCGCGAGCACGCATTGGCATGGAAGCTCGCGCATTCGCCGCGCGTGTCGAAAGTACTCATCGCGCCCGGCAACGCCGGCACCGCACTCGAAGACGGTCTTGGCAACGTCGACATCACCGATTACGCGCAGCTCGTCGAGTTTGCGAAAACAGAACAGATCGCGCTGACCGTAGTTGGTCCCGAGGCGCCGCTTGCCGCGGGCGTGGTCGATGCATTCGAGGCGGCGGGACTCAAAATATTTGGACCGACGCAGCGCGCCGCACAGCTCGAAAGTTCGAAGGATTTCGCGAAAAGCTTCATGAAGCGCCATCACATCCCGAGCGCCGAGTATCAGACTTTTACCGCTGCGCAGGCCGCGCATCAATACATCGACCAGCGCGGCGCGCCGATCGTGATCAAGGCCGATGGCCTAGCCGCCGGCAAAGGCGTGGTGGTCGCGACCGATCTCACGCAAGCGCACGCCGCGGTCGACATGATGCTGGTCGACAACAAAATAGCGATTCAGCACAACGAGGCCGGCCCCCGCGTCGTGATCGAGGATTTTCTCGACGGCGAGGAAGCGAGCTTCATCGTGATGGCGGACGGCAAGCACGCGCTGCCGCTCGCGACCAGCCAGGATCACAAACGGCTCAAGGACGGCGACGAGGGCCCCAACACCGGCGGCATGGGTGCTTATTCGCCGGCGCCGGTGGTCAGCCCAGGTGTCCACGCGAAAGTGATGCGCGAGGTGATCCAGCCGGTGATCGCCGGCATGCGGCAGGAGGGTATGCCGTTCGCCGGCTTCCTCTACGCCGGGCTCATGATAGGCAGCGACGGCCAGGTCAAGGTGCTCGAATTCAATTGCCGCATGGGCGATCCGGAAGCGCAGCCCATCATTCTGCGCTTGAAAAGCGATCTGTTCGTGCTGCTGGAGCATGCTCTCGCCGGCACGCTCGACAAGGTCGAGGCCGAGTGGGACACGCGCGCGGCGCTCGGCGTGGTGCTCGCGGCGCACGGTTATCCCGGCGCGCCGCGCAAGGGTGATGTGATCGGCGGACTGCCGCGGCCGAGCGCAACAAGGGACGCCGATTATCACGTGTTCCACTCCGGCACCGCATTGAACGGCGAGCAGGTCGTGACCAGCGGCGGTCGCGTGCTGTGCGTGACCGCGCTCGGCCATAGTGTCAAAATGGCGCAGCGCCGCGCGTACGAGATCGCCGCGCAAATCCGCTTCGACGGCATGCAAATGCGGCGCGATATCGGATACCGCGCCATTGAGGCGCGGAATAAACGCCCCGCCAGTTAGCGAGGTGCACAGGACTACGGCGCGGCCCAGGGCAGCGCACAGCTCCCGAGGAGAAAACAGATGGCTGAGACCTACGATCGCACGCGCGGCGACACCGGCAACATAGTCGCGCTCGAGCACGTCAACGTAACCATACCTGACCAGCGGCCCGCGACTGCGTTCTACATCGCGGGCATGGGGTTTACGCGCGACCCATACATCCAGGTCGGGCTCGAGAACATGTGGGTCAACATCGGCCGCAGCCAGTGCCACTTGCCGAAAGGCAACCCCCAGCGGGTGCGCGGCACGATCGGCATAGTGGTGCCCGATCTCGGCGAGCTTGCGCAGCGCCTGAAAAAAGTCACGCCCTGGCTGGAGGGCACGCAGTTCGGCTTTCAGGCGCATGCTGACCGGGTCGACGCGACCTGCCCGTGGGGCAACCGCTTCCGTTGCCACGCGCCGAGCCCTGAATTCGGTTCGGCCGACCTCGCGCTTGCCTACGTCGAGTTCGAAGTGCCGCGCGGCAGCACCGGCGGGATCGCGCGTTTTTACCGCGAGGTCCTGAACGCAACCACGGCGATCGAGCAGCGCGGCGGCGACGCAGTCGCGTGCGTGGATGCCGGCCGCGCCCAGAAACTGCTGTTCCGGGAAACCGACGGCACGCCGCCGCCTTACGACAACCATCACATCCAGATCTACATCGCGGATTTTTCCGGCCCGCATCGCGTCCTGGTCGAACGCGGACTGATCACCGAGGAAAGCAATGAACACCAGTACCGCTTCCGCGACATCGTTGACTTGGACAGCGGCAAGCTGCTGTTCACGATCGAGCACGAGGTGCGCAGCCTGCGTAATCCGCTCTATGCGCGGCCGCTCGTCAACCGCAATCCGGCGCAGACCAATAACGATTACGTGCGCGGCCACGACGCGTTTCGCGGCACTTTCTGAAACCCGTCTAAGGAATTCGGTGATTCCCGAGAAGATGAAAGCCTGGGTGCTCGGCAATCCCGGCGAACTCAAACTGGTAGAGAAACCGGTGCCCCGGCCCGGCGCAGCCGAAGTGCTGGTACGCATCGACGCGATCGCGGTGTGCGCAACCGACCTGGAGGTCATTTATCACGGGCCGCCGGCGCTGATTCAGGGCGGTGATCCGTTCAACAGGAATTTCACGCCGGGCCACGAATACATGGGCACGGTGGTCAGGCTCGGCCCGGGGGTCGACGAGTTCGACGTCGGCGCGCGCGTTACGGTCGAGATCCACGCCGGCTGCGGCCGCTGCGAGCGCTGCCGCGAAGGTATGTATACCGCGTGCCTGAATTACGGCATGAATTATGGCGACCACGACAAGGGACACCGCGCCAACGGCTTCACCACCGACGGCGGGTTCGCCGAGTACGCGGTCAACCACATCAACACCCTGGTGCAGGTGCCCGATGACATGAGCGACGAGGAGGCGACGCTCGTTGTCACCGCCGGCACCGCGATGTATGGGCTCGATGTGATGGGCGGACTCATCGCCGGGCAGACGGTGGTCGTGGTGGGGCCGGGGCCGATCGGGCTGATGGGCGTGGGTGTTGCCAAGGCGCTCGGCGCGCAACCGGTGATACTGACCGGCACGCGCGCCGACAAAAGACGCCTCGAGCTGGGCAAAAAACTCGGCGCCGACCACGTCGTTAACGTGCACGATGAAGATGCCGTCGCAGCGGTGAAGCGCATCACCAAGGGAAAAGGGTGCCACTACGTGCTCGAATGCTCGGGTGCGCCGGACGCTGTGAACGAAGCGGCGCGCATGTTAAACCGCGGCGGACGCATATGTCTCGCGGCGTTCGCACAAGAGCTAGTGCTGGTCGACGTTGCGTACCTCGTGAGCAACAACATTTACCTCTTTGGCATCCGCGGCGAAGGCAGGAGCGCAACCCACCGCGCCGCCGCATTGATGCAGCAGAAGCGCTTCGACGCCAGGCTCATCCATACGCACACGTTCCCGCTGGAAGATGTGCCGACCGCGATCCGATACGCGCGCGAGCGGGTCGATGATGCGATCAAGGTAGTGGTCAAGATGCGCCACTGATGCAGCGCGCCGGTCACGCCCCGAACAGCGGCGCGTTCACCGTTCGATCATAAGAGCATAAACCGGAAGAGAGATCATGCGTACATCGAAACCAGCGTCGCGCGGGCCATTTGCATTCGTTGCCGCGGTAATCGCGCTCGCTGCGCCGGCGGCCGCATGCGCGCAGGAAGAATTTCCGGGCAACAAACCGATTGAAATGACCGTGTTGTTCCCGGCCGGCACTTCGGCCGACGTGACCGCGCGCGTGCTCGCCGAGGGCATGTCGCGGCAGCTCAGCACCAACATCGTAGTCGTGAACCGCCCCGGCGCGGGCGGCGCGATCGGCTACAAATACATGGCCGCGCAGACGCCGGACGGCCATCACATCGTGTGGAACTCGAACTCGATCTCGACCAGTTATCATTCAGGCATGCTCGCGTTCGACTACAGGCAGTTCGATCTGGTGGCGCAGGTGCAGGTGGAAACGCCGCTGCTGGTGGTCAAGGCCGACGCGCCGTGGAAGGGCTTGCGCGAGTTCGTTGCCGCTGCCAAGGCGAACCCGGGCAAGATTACCGTTGGCAATTCGGGCGTCGGCAGCCACACGCACATGACTTCGGTATCGCTGTTCAAGGCGGTCGGCGCGGAGGTGGTGGATGTGCCGTTTGGCGCCGCACAAGTGATCCCGAGCCTGCTTGGCGCGCACGTGCAGGCGGTAGTGCAGTTGCCGGGCGCGCTGGTATCCCACGTCAAGGCGGGCACCCTGCGGGTGCTGGCTGCGTTGAGCGCGAAACGCGACCCCGCTTTTCCGGAGATCCCGACCGCCCGCGAGCAGGGCATCAACATCGGGGCCGAGCTGTGGCGCGGCATCGCGGTTCCCAAAGGCACGCCAAAGAAAATCATCGCCCGGCTCGAAGACGCAATCCGCAAAACCGTCGCGAGCTCTGAATTCGTGAGATCGTGCGAGCGCTTGGCGGTGACCCCGGCGTTCCTGCCGGCGGCTGAGTTCGGCAAGGTGGTCGCCAGGGAAGATGCCGAAATCGCGCAAATGATGCAGTTGCTCGGCTTGAAAAAGGGCGCGAACTAGCGCGCCACGCCGCGCGCTGCTCGCCCCTCACCCGGCATGGACGTTGCCGCGGTCTCCGCGTATTTGACCGATCTGCAGAGCCGCATCGTCGCGAGGCTCGCGGCGATCGACGGCAAGCCGTTCCGCAGCGACAGTTGGCAGCGTCCCGAGGGCGGTGGCGGTACCAGCTGCGTGATCGAAGAGGGTGGAGTGTTCGAGCGCGGCGGCGTCAACTTCTCGCACGTGACGGGCAAGAGCCTGCCGCCGTCGGCGACCGCATCGCGCCCCGAGCTCGCCGGGCGCAACTGGGATGCGATGGGCGTGTCGCTGGTGCTGCATCCGCGCAATCCGTATGCGCCCACTGTGCACATGAATGTGCGCTTCTTCGTCGCGCATCCGCCTTCGGATGCCGCGCAGCCGGCATGGTGGTTCGGCGGCGGGATGGATCTGACGCCCTACTATGGGTTCGAGAAGGACGCGATCCATTTTCATCGCGCCTGCCGCGATGCGCTTAGCTCCTTCGGCGCCGATTGCTATCCGCGCTACAAAAAATGGTGTGACGAATATTTCTACCTGAAGCATCGGAAGGAGCCGCGCGGCATCGGCGGCATTTTCTTCGACGACCTTAACACACCCGATTTCAAGACGTGCTTCGCGTTGCAGCAAAGCGTCGGCGATAGTTTCCTCAACGCTTACGTGCCGATACTCGATCGCCGCAAGGACACGCCCTATGGCGAGCGCGAGCGCGACTGGCAGGCCTATCGCCGCGGGCGCTACGTCGAGTTCAACCTCGTCTACGACCGCGGCACGCTGTTCGGCCTGCAATCGGGCGGGCGCACCGAAGCTATCCTGATGTCGCTGCCGCCGGTCGTCAGGTGGCGCTACGACTGGCAGCCGGAGTCCGGCAGCGCGGAAGCGAAGCTCTACAGCGATTTTCTGATCGGGAAAAACTGGCTGCAAGTTGGCTCATAAAACGGCGGATTCAAAAGCACACTTCAACGCGCAGGCGGCAGAAAAGTTATACTGACCCTGTTTACGTCGTTTGCTGCGGCACCCTATGGAACCCTATCTGCTCTGGATTCTCGTCGGCTTTACGCTGATGATCGTCGAGCTGCTCAGCGGCACGTTCTACCTGCTGATGCTTGGTGGCGCGGCGTTCGGCGGCGCGTTGCTCGGGTGGCTGGGACTGGGCTTCCCGGCGCAGGCCGCGGTCTCCGGCGCGCTCGCCGCCGTCGGTTGCTACCTGGTGCATGCATGGCACAAGCGCAATGCCGGCAGCCAGATGGCATCGATCGATGCCGGCCAGCCGGCAAGTTTCGAGTCGTGGACCGACGAAGCGGCGCGCCTCGCGCGCGTGCGCTACCGTGGCGCAGCGTGGGATGCGCGCGTCGCGGGCGGCGGACCACTCGCTCCAGGGGCAATCATCTATGTCACCGCAACCGAAGGCAGCACACTCAAGGTCACAACCCAGCACCTCGCCTGAGCCGGCGTGGTCGCAGGCCAAGCTTATAGGGAGAATACCCATGTTTCCAAGACTGATCGTCGCGATCGTGCTGTCGATCGCGGCTACGCAATTCCCCGCCACCGAAAAATATGCGGGCTGGATCTTTCTGCTCGCGATGATCGTGGTGTTCGTGATCGAGGGCGTGCGCATCGTGCCGCAGCAGCACGCCTGGGTGGTCGAGCGCCTGGGCAAGTTCCACGCGGTGCTCGAACCCGGCCTCAACCTGATCATCCCGTTCATGGATCGCGTCGCGTACATGCACAACCTGCGGGAGGTGCCGCTCGACGTGCCCGAGCAGGTCTGCATCACGCGCGACAACACGCAGCTTGGCGTCGACGGCATCATCTACTACCAGGTCATGGATCCGCGCATGGCGTCCTACGGTTCGTCGAACTACATCATGGCGATTGTCCAGCTGGCGCAGACGTCGTTGCGCAGCGAGATCGGCAAGATGGAGCTCGACAAGACTTTCGAGTCGCGCGAGGACATCAACCGCCAGATCGTCGCGGCGCTCGATGAGGCGGGACGCAACTGGGGCATCAAGGTGCTGCGCTACGAGATCAAGAGCCTCACGCCGCCGGAGTCGATCCTGCGCTCGATGCAGCAGCAGATCACCGCCGAGCGCGAGAAGCGCGCGCTGATCGCCAAGTCGGAAGGCGAGCGCCAGCAGGAGATCAACATTGCCGACGGCAAGAAGCAGGCGGCGGTGCTCGAATCCGAGGGCGAGAAAGCGGCGGCCATCAATCGCGCGCAGGGCGAGGCCACCGCGCTGCGCCTGATCGCCGAAGCCAACGCCGCCGCGGTGCGCGCGGTGGCCGAGGCCATCTCCGACAAGGGCGGCATGGATGCGGCGAACCTCAAGGTGGCGCAGGAATACATCGCCGCGTTCGGCAACCTAGCCAAGACGAGCAATACGCTCATCGTGCCGGCCAACGCCGCGGACATCGCCGGCATGGTCACTACTGCAATGACCGTACTCGACAAGACCAAGCAGGC
>PLYS01000626.1 GCA_003153455.1 Betaproteobacteria bacterium
ACCGAACCAGTAGCGCAGGCGCCTCGCCTGCCATCGTTTATCCGGGATCAGCCATTGGAATGCAGGCGAGGGTGGCTGTGCGCGGCATCCTCGCGCACTTGGGCGAGGCGACATCGCCGCCGCACAGGGCGCCGGCCCGTGGCCAGCCGCTGTGGGAGATGCCGGATGCTGGGCAGTAACCGGGCCGCGATTCCGACCGTTTTCCAGGCTCTTCGCACGATATCTGCGATTGACTGCGGCTGCCAGACTCAGAGATACTCTTTGAGGTGTCGTTGAATTTCCTATCCTTTATCCTTAGGTTCTCGGCGACGCGATTCGGCTGCACGGGAACGGGGACGCTGCTTCGGCGCAACTGATCAGTGAACGCGGAGTCGAAACCGGCAACCGAATCGCGCTCAGCGCCAGTGCGGTGCCCCGTGATATCGAGAAGGACCTCGAGGCCGGATTCTTCAACTATCTCGCCAAACCCATCAAGGTTAACCAGTTCATGGATGCGCTGGACGTGGCACTGAAATTTTCGCAAACGGCATCAGGCCGCGCAGCTAAGAAGGAGCAAGCATGATGGTTGCTGAGTCCGACATTCTCAACGCCAGCATCCTGATCGTTGACGATCAGGCGGTCAATGTCAGTCTACTCGAGCGATTGCTGCGTGAAGCCGGCTTCGCCTGCGTTGCCTCGACCATGAATCCGCACGAGGTCTGCGCGCTGCATCGCAAGAACCGCTACGACCTGATTCTGCTCGACCTGCGGATGCCCGGCATGGATGGATTCCAGGTGATGGAAGGCCTCAAGACGGACGATGCGGACGGCGACCTTTCGGTCCTCGTGATCACCGCCGAACCTGGCCACAAGCCGCGCGCGTTGCAAGCCGGCGCAAAGGATTTCATCAGCAAGCCGTTCGACCTGGTCGAAGTCAAGACGCGCATCCACAACATGCTGGAAGTGCGGCTGCTGTACAAGAAACTCGAGAATGACAACAAGATGCTGAAGCGGCTCGACCGCATGAAAAGCGAGTTTGTCTCGACGGTAAGTCACGAGCTGCGCACGCCGCTCACCTCGATTCGCGATTCGCTCGAGGTTCTGGCCAGCGGCGTCGCGGGGTCGCTGCCGGACAAAGCACGCAGTTTCATCGAGATCGCCCAGAACAACTGTGAGCGCCTGATTCGGTTGATCAACGACATACTCGACATCGAGAAGATCGAATCGGAGCAGATGAGTTTTGCGCTGCGGCCGCTCGATCTCATGGAGCTGATCGACCAGACGGTGAAGGCCGACGAAGGATTCGCGGCACAGCATAATGTGCGACTGCAGTTGGTCGCGGCCCAGCCGGGCGCGAAAGTGCATGCCGACCCGGATCGCCTTGCGCAGGTCATGACCAACCTGATATCGAACGCGTGCAAGTTCTCTCCGCCAGGAAGCACGGTGGACATTGCGGTCACCCGCGAGGGCGGGCGGCTGAAGGTGGCAGTCGCTGATTACGGCCCCGGCATATCGGACGAGTTTCTTGCCCGCATATTCCAGCGGTTCTCTCGGGCCGACTCCTCCGACGCGCGCCAGAAGGGCGGCACGGGACTGGGTTTGTCGATTTCGAAGGCCATTGTGGAGCGCCTGGGCGGGGAGATCGGTTTCACGACCGAGAAGGGAAAGGGAACCACCTTTTATTTCTTCCTGCCGGAATGCTCCGAGCCGGCGGCCACCGCCTCTGATGCGTCCCTCGCTCGACCGCGGTGACGGTTCTCGATTTCAGGCTCTCCGCGCGATATCTGCGATTAACTGCGGCCGCCGGACTCATAGATACTCTTTGAGGTGTCGTTGAATTCTCTGTCCGTAATTCGAAATCGCATGCAATCTAGTAATATGGGCGCCATACGGGGTCGTTCCTGCTGCGATCGCACGGTTTCGCCTTGGTCTTCGTAAATATCGTCCCTTTGGAGGTAGCATGGCCATGATGGGCGCCTACCGGGAGCTGGAAGGTTGCATGCAGCTGCTCGGGCATGTGCTGCGCCGGCTGACGGTACTCAAGCTGCCGCCAATGGCCGAGCAGTTGACGCGCCAGATCTATTTCGCCGGAGCGAGCGCCATGCCGGGAATCGTGACTCGCGGCGCGTTCATCGGCACGCTCATCATAGTCTACGTGATAGAAGTACTCGAGGCCGATGCGGCGCTCGCAGTGAAGATCCTGCTGTGGGTAGTGCTGCGCGAGCTGGGGCCGTTGCTTGCGGCGCTCCTGGTGCTGCAACGTAGCGGCACTGCCATCGCCACAGAGCTCGCCCTGATGCAAATCACGGGCGAGATTGCGAGCCTGCGGCAGATGCGCGTCGATCCTTGCGACTATCTGGTCGTGCCGTGCGTGGTCGGCATCGCGGTGTCGACCGCGGTATTGACTTTCTATGTGCAGGTGATCGCGGTAGGCGGCGGCATGCTGCTCAGCGCGCTGGTGGTGAATGCCACATTCGATGAGTTGGCGGACAGTTTTTTCCTGCTTGCGAGCCCGATGGATATCGTCTATTCGCTGCTCAAGAGCCTGCTGTTCGGCGTGAGCATTGCGGTCATTGCCTGCTACCACGGATTGCATCCGCCCGGGATTTCGATCAACGCCATTCCCAAGGCGGCGATCAGCGCGGTAACGCAGAGTACCTTGGTCGTGATGCTGCTGAATGTCGTTTTCGCCTACTTGGTGTTCGGCGTGTTGTGGTTCGGCCTGGTGACCACCGAGCTATGAACACTGCAAACCAGCCGGTGGCAGCGGATGCTGTGTTGCCGCGGGCATTGGAAACGACCGGAGTGGGGCTTGCCTGTGAACTTCCGGCGGACTCCGGTTCGGATGGCCGGATATGGATACCCGCGGGCGTGAGTCTCCGAATCCGGATTGCAAATCCGGCGCACAGGGCGCGGC
>PLYS01000299.1 GCA_003153455.1 Betaproteobacteria bacterium
CGAGTGGGGCAAGGACTGGTGGTTCAAAGTCTGGGGGCCCGAGAAACTCGCCGAAGACGGCATCGGCTCGCGCGAGAACTGGGTGTTACGCACCAACGAAAAGTGGCATGGCTTCGGCAACATCGCCCCGGGTTTCAACATGCTCGATCCGATCAAGGCCACGGTCATCACGCCGGGGCTGGACGTGTCGGGCAAGTTTGCCAAGAGCGGCATTCCGGCGGCAATCGTGACCAAGTACCTGGCCGAACACGGGATCATTGTCGAAAAGACCGGGCTTTACTCGTTCTTCATCATGTTTACCATCGGCATCACCAAGGGACGGTGGAACACGCTGGTGACGGCGCTGCAGCAGTTCAAGGACGACTACGACAAGAACCAGCCGATGTGGCGCATCCTGCCCGAATTTTGTCAGGCGTACCCACGGTACGAAGGGATCGGCTTGAAAGACTTGTGCCAGCAGATTCACGATACGTACAAAGACAACGACGTCGCTCGCGTGACGACGGAAATGTATCTCTCGGATATGCTTCCCGCCATGAAACCTTCAGATGCCTTTGACATGATGGCTCATCGCGAAATCGACCGCGTGGAGATCGATCAGCTCGAAGGCCGCATTACCTGCGTGCTGTTGACGCCGTATCCGCCGGGCATTCCGCTCTTGATTCCCGGCGAGCGCTTCAATTCGACGATTGTGCGCTATCTCAAGTTCGCGAAATCCTTCAACCAGAAGTTTCCGGGGTTCGACACCGACATACACGGCCTGGTCGCCGACGAAACCAGCCGGCGGTCGCGCTACTTCGTCGACTGCGTGGCAAAGTAGTAAGTCTCCTGAGCCTCAGCGGGTGGTCTCCTGTCACGCGCAAAGCCAATCGAGGAAGGCGTCGGCTTCGAAATCGCGTCGATTGCCGATCTCGACCTCCTGCTCGGCTTGGGCGTGAAGGCGGCCGATATTTATTACTCGAACCCGATTCTTGACGTCTTTCATTCCAGAGGTCTGTCGGGATCAACGCCCGACAGACCGCTAGATGCGGTCGTAAATCGTCAGTTTGTAATTGTAGGGGTTTTTGTCGTCGGCGCTGAACGCTTGCGACGAATGCTCGCGCCATTGCGCGAGGTCGAACTGCGGCATCAGTGCATCACCCTTAACATCGGCATCGACTTGTGTCAGGTAGATCCGGTCCGCGCGCGGCAATGCAGCAGCGTAGAGCTGCGCGCCGCCGATGACGAAGATCTCATCGTCGTTGCGGCATGCAGCGATCGCTGTATCGAGTGTATCGGCGACGATAGCGCCAGGGACATGATAATCGTGCCGGCGCGTGACGATCACCGTGGTGCGGCCCGGCAGCAGGCGGCCGATCGATTTCCATGTGTTGCGCCCCATGATGATGTGATGTCCCATGGTGATGGTCTTGAACATTTTCAGTTCGCCGGGCAGATGCCACGGGATCGCGTTATTCGCGCCGATTACCCGGTTCTTCGCCATTGCCACGATGATGGAAATGCGCTGACGCGCATCAGGATCGAGAGTTGAGAGTTGAGAGTTGAGTGTAGTCACGAAAAGGCGCTGAAGGGTTTACTCTGAAGTCTCAACACTAAACACTTAACTCCTAGACCGCGATCGGCGCCTTGATCGCGGGAAGCGGATCATAGCCTTCGAGCGTGAAATCCCCGTACTTGAACTCGAACAGATTTTTTACCGCAGGGTTGATGCGCATGATCGGTAATTTGCGCGGTTGGCGCGACAACTGTTCGCGCGCCTGGTCGAGGTGATTAAGGTAAAGATGGGTGTCGCCGAAAGTATGCACGAAATCGCCGAGCTTGAGCCCGCATACCTGGGCGATCATCATTGTCAGCAGCGAGTATGAGGCAATATTGAACGGCACGCCGAGGAAGATGTCGGCGCTGCGCTGGTAAAGCTGGCACGAGAGTCTGTCGTCGGCGATATAAAACTGGAAAAACGCGTGACACGGCATCAGCGCCATCTGGTCGAGATCGGCGACGTTCCATGCCGAGACGATCATGCGCCGCGAATCGGGGTTTTTGCCGATCTGTTCCAGCACCTGGCTGATCTGGTCGATGTGGCGGCCGTCCGCCGCCGGCCACGAGCGCCATTGGTAGCCATAGATCGGCCCCAGATTGCCCTGCGCGTCGGCCCATTCGTTCCAGATCGTGACCCCATTGTCCTGCAGGTACTTGATGTTGGTCTCGCCCTTGAGGAACCACAGCAACTCGTGAACGATCGATTTGAGGTGGACTTTCTTGGTGGTCAGCAGCGGAAAGCCGGCGTTGAGATCGAAACGCAACTGGGCGCCGAATATGCTGAGCGTGCCGGTGCCGGTGCGGTCGCTCTTGCGCGCGCCATGCTCGAGCACGTGTTTCATCAGGTCAAGGTAAGCGCGCATCGTTTGATGTTTCTGGGCGAGACCGGATGAGGAGGCTACCGACCCGGATTCTAATTGATTTCCTTCGCGAACGGCTTTTTCAGCATCCAGTTGGCGATCGCCTCGACAGTCTCCGGTTCCTTGCCCAGAAATCCGTGTTCGCTCAGTGCTTCGCAGGGTGCCGAAACTGCAGGCTTGCCGCCCTTGACGGATATCAGCGGGTAGCGTTCCGCGAGCCTTTTCGCTTCGATATAGGGCGTCGCATTGCAACCATCGTCGTAATGGTGTGCCAGCAGCAATGGGGACTTGATGTCGGCGAAATTAAAACCGCTCAGTCCCGGTTGTCCGCCGCCGCGCCGGCCACCGGTCGCCAGGTAAACGGATGAGGTTAATATCACGCCCGCGACATCAGTGCCCATGGCTCGCCCGACGTATGCGGCGGACACAGTGCCCCGGCTGGTGCCGGCCAGGTACACCGGAAGTCCCGGAAACCGCTTTTTGACGTCAGCCAGGACCACGCCGATGTCCTTGGCGTGGTCGCTTCCGGAACGGAAACCGTCGCTCATTCCCGACTGCTGGTCGGAAGGGGCATCGACGACGGCCGCGGCAATTCCATGGCGTGCAAACTCGCCCCGGGTCCGCACCAGAAAGTTATTGGGGCCGAATTTAAGTTGCCCGCCCTCGGCGCGCAGATTTATGTTGCCGCCACCGCCGGGGAACAGTATCGCGGCTGCCAGCGGTGCGGCGCTTGCTGGTGTCGCCAGCAGGTAGGACTGGGTGATGCCTTCGCGGGTGGGCAACGTAACCAGTTCGTCGGCGAGCGCGGATGCACTATGCAGCACGACCAGTAGGATGATCAGGTGTGAGTTACGCATTACATACTCTCCTGTCCGGAAATCCCCTTTCACTATGATAGCATCGCCCTTGAAATGCAATTTTAGGTACCGGAAGGGCCGTTTAATGCTAGCCACACTGCAGCAACACGCAAAAAACCTCTCGCGCCAGGAGTTCTCACGTTGCTCACACCTGATCGTGGTCCTGCCGAAATCGGCACTCGCCGCGCCGCGCGCAGTGCCTGGCGGCGTGCTGCTCGTCGCAATCCTTGCGCGGCGTCGCATGAAAGCGGCCGAGTTACTCAAAACCCCGCTCGCGGCGAGCCTGCCGCACGGGGGATTGATCGTGTGGTGCGCGATTGATCCGAAAGCGTCCATTTTCGATCAGCACTCGCTCGTGTGCAAAACGATGCAGGGGCTCCTCAATGAGCAACCGCTTGGGCTGACGATTGCCGTGCATGGGAACGAGTCCGAGCGCGCTTCAGCCGCCGGTCATGCGACTTATGTGGCGTGGGTGAATGGTGCGGCGTTGCCCGAGCGTAAGAAGAAATCCAAAAGCAAGCCGCTCAAGACGATCGATTTGTACGGTTATCGCGACAAAGACAACTTTTCCGCGTTACGCGCACGCGCGGAAGGCAACGTGCTGTGCCGCCAGCTGACCGTGCTGCCGCCCAACGAGCTGACGCCAGCGGCTTATCGCGTTCGCATCAGGGACCTCGCGAAGCAATATGGCTGGCGGCACGCGGAGTATGATTTTAAAAAGCTCAGGAAAATGGGCGCGGGCGCGTTCTGCGCTGTGGCCCAGGGCAGCGCGACCGACGATGCCGCGATCGTGCATCTGCGTTACCTTCCACGGCGCGTGCGCCAGACCATCGCGCTGGTGGGCAAGGGCATCTGCTTCGACACCGGCGGCCATAACCTCAAGCCGGCGCGCTACATGCACGGCATGCACGAGGACATGAACGGCTCGGCGGTAGCGCTGGCCATCCTGCTTGCGGCGACGCGCGCCGACGCTCCGGTGAGTATCGACTGCTGGATGGCACTCGCGCAGAACCATATCAGCCCGAAAGCCTACAAGCAGAATGATGTGGTGATGGCACTGAACGGCACCACGATCGAGGTCACGCACACCGACGCTGAAGGCCGCATGGTGCTCGCCGATGCGCTGACGCTTGCCGCGCGCGGGAAGCCGGATCTCATCATTGATTTTGCGACGCTGACGGGCAGCATGCACGTCGCGCTCGGCGACCGCTACAGTGGAGTATTTGCGACGACCGATGAGCTTGCTGCGCAAGCGGTAGCAGCGGGCAGGGCCTCGGGCGAGCGCGTGTGCGCATTTCCGATGGATGCCGATTACGACAGCGCGCTCGACAGCAAGATCGCCGACGTCAAACAGTGTACGCTCGAGGGCGATGCCGATCATATTCTTGCGACGCGTTTTCTCAAGCGCTTCGTCGGCAACACGCCCTGGATACACGTGGATCTCTCGGGCAGCAGCTGCAAGGGCGGGCTCGGCGCGGTGGCGTCGGATGTGACAGGGTTTGGCGTTGCGTGGGGTATGTCATTGCTTCATTCCATGGCTGGCGATTGAGGCGTCTGCGAATGTATTTCCTCAATTCACGCCAGGTGCGACTATCGATACTCCTGGCAATCGCTGCGGCATCTGTTGTTGCTGTCGCATGTCATGCGCCTATCGCACAACCATCCGGCTATGATGTCTTTGCAGACCAGCGGAACATCTGGGGCATTCCGAATTTCTGGAATGTCGTATCGAATCTGCCGTTTCTCGTCGTCGGCTTGGCGGGTACGATGGAACTTCTTAGACAGTGGCCCCGTGGCGCGCTTTTATCACTCAGGCCTGCTTACCTGTCTTTCTTCATAAGCATTGCGTTGGTTGCTCTCGGTTCCACGTATTACCACCTGGCCCCCACGCATAACACCCTCGCTTGGGACCGTCTGCCGATGGCCATTGCTTTCATGGCCTTTTTCGCTGTCATCGTTGGCGAACACATCAGTCCTCGACTCGGCCAGTTGCTGTTGTGGCCGCTGCTGGCTCTCGGTCTGGTTTCGGTCGCGTACTGGCACTTTACCGAAGAGGCGGGCCGCGGCGACCTTCGGCTCTACATCATCGTGCAGTACCTGTCCATGGCCCTTATCCCGCTCATCCTTCTGTTTTTTCCGTCAAAGTTCTCACACGTGCGGTTGATCTGGACCCTGCTGGGCGCATACGGCCTGGCGAAGCTGCTTGAGTTGGCCGACGAGTTGGTATTCTCCCTGTCCCACGTAGTCAGCGGCCATACGCTCAAGCATCTGGCGGCGGCACTTGGTGCTTACGTGTTTCTTCATGCACTCAGGCGGCGTTATCCCCTTTTCTTGTCCCACACGTAGCGCACAAAGCGTTGCCAGCGGTTGGGTTTTGGCGTGAGCTTGTTCAACACTTTGCCGGCAGCGCGGTTACGCGCGGCGCTTTGTTTTACCAATTCGTGCAGCTGCCGCATGGTCATGCCGCCGGGACCTTTGAGTTTGTCGGGATCGGGCTTGCCGGGCATCACTGTACCCTCGGGTGTGGGAGCTGCTATGTTAAACTCATTCCGAACTATTCAGTAGGTGGACTATGTCCGGCAGCACCCTCGGCAAACTGTTTTGCGTGACCTCGTTCGGCGAGAGCCATGGGCCGGCGATCGGTTGCGTGGTCGACGGCTGTCCGCCGGGTCTCGAGTTGACCGAAGCCGATATCCAGGCCGATCTCGACCGGCGCAAGCCCGGCACCTCGCGTCACGTCACGCAGCGGCGAGAGGATGACGTGGTCGAAATTCTGTCCGGCGTGTTCGAGGGAAAAACCACTGGCACGCCCATTGCGCTGCTCATTCGCAACGTCGATGCGCGCAGCAAGGATTACTCGAAAATCCAGGACACGTTCCGGCCGGGCCACGCCGATTACACCTACTGGCAGAAATACGGCATTCGCGATTACCGCGGCGGCGGCCGCCAGTCGGCGCGCGAAACGGCAGTACGCGTCGCGGCGGCGGCTATCGCCAGGAAATGGCTGCGCGAGAAATACGGCGTCTTGGTGCGAGGCTACCTGTCGCAGCTCGGGCCGGTCGAGGTGCCGTTCAAATCGTGGGACGCGGTCAACGCGAATCCGTTTTTTGTCGCGGATGCAAGCGTCGTGCCGCAGCTCGAAGAGTTCATGGACAAGCTGCGCAAATCCGGCGATTCGTGCGGTGCGAAGATCACGACTATCGCCTCCGGCGTGCCGGTAGGCTGGGGCGAGCCGGTCTACGACAAGCTCGACGCCGACATCGCTTACAACATGATGAGCATCAACGCGGTGAAAGGCGTCGAGATCGGCGCGGGCTTCGCCGCCGTCGCGCAGAAAGGCACCGAGCACTCGGACGAGATGTCGCCGCAGGGATTTCTGTCCAACAACGCGGGCGGCATCCTCGGCGGGATATCGAGCGGGCAGGACATCATCGTCAACGTCGCAGTCAAGCCGACTTCTAGCATCCGGCTCGCGCGCCGGACCATCGACAAGCAGGGCAATGCGACACTGATCGAAACCCACGGCCGCCACGATCCCTGCGTCGGCATCCGCGCGACGCCGATCTGCGAGGCGATGCTGGCGCTGACGCTGATGGATCACGCATTGCGCCACCGCGCGCAGAATGCCGACGTCGCGTGCGCGACGCCCAAGATCGCGGCGCAGGCGCCGCGCGAAGTCGTCGAGCGGCTGCGCAACACCGCAGCCACCGAAAATCCCGATCCCGACGAAGCGTGACGCGTGGCGTCAGGCTTCGTGCGGCGCGGCGCGATGCGTGACTTACCCTACTGGCGGCTCGCCGGCGTTTACTTTTTCTACTTCGCCTATATCGGCGCGTTCGCGCCGTACTTCAGCCTTTACCTGAGCGCGCTTGGCATTACCGCGTCCGGGATCGGCGTCATCATGGCGCTGCCGCAGTTGGTGCGCATTTTCGCGCCGCACTTGTGGGGGTGGCTCGCCGACCGCGGCGGCCGCAGGCTGCGCATTGCACGCATCGGTACCGTCATCGGCGCCGCCGTTTATTGCGGACTGTTCGCAGCGCGCGGCTTCGAGTCGTTGTTTGCGGTCGTGCTGCTGATGAGTTTTTTTCTGAGCGCCTCGCTGCCGCTCATCGAGGTCACGACGCTCACGCATCTCGGCGAGCACACCGCGCAGTACGGGCGCATCCGGGTATGGGGTTCGGTCGGGTTCATTGCCGCCGTGCTGCTCGTCGGCTATGCGCTCGACTGGCTGCCGATCGGCGCGTTGCTGTGGATCATGCTCGCGATATTGATCGGCGTTGTCGCCTTGCTGATGCTGGTTCCCGAAGCTCCGCACGTGGAGCATACCCAGGATCACACACCGATCGCGCATGTTCTCAAGCAGCCTCAGGTCGTGGCATTGATCGTCGCGTGCGCGCTGATGGCGGTTGCGCACGGTCCGTACTACACGTTCTACTCGATTCATCTGGTCGGCTACGGTTACACGAAAGGCGCGGTCGGCTGGTTGTGGGCGCTCGGCGTGATTTGCGAGATCGCGATTTTTTTCTGGATGGCGCATCTGTTCCGCGCGTACACGCTGCGCCAAGTGCTGATCGCGAGCTTCGCGCTCGCGGCTGCGCGCTTCGTGATCATCGCGTGGTGCGCCGGCAACCTGCTGTTGTTGCTGTTGGCGCAGACTTTGCACGCGGCAAGTTTCGGCTCGTTTCATGCCGCAGCACTCGGTTACGTGCACCGCTTCTTCCGCGGCCGTAACCAGGCGCGTGGCCAGGCGATTTACACCAGCCTCACGTTCGGGCTCGGCGGCACGCTCGGCGGACTTTACGCTGGTTACGCGTGGGAGCGGCTCGGCGCCGGCATCACATTCACCGGCGCGGCGTTGTGCGCGGTCGCCGGTATGGCGCTGCTTTGGCGCAAACTCGATGATCAAAATGCCACGCGCTGATGTCTCATGTCTATGGGGTGCGGATCGTCAGCGGCGTTCACGCACCGCACAAAGTGTGAGATAATCTCACGTTTCCAAAGGCTTACGTAATCACCATGGCAGCACAAACGCTCTATGACAAGTTGTGGCAAAGTCATCTCGTCCGTCAGGACGCTGATGGCACCGCGCTGATTTACATCGACCGTCACCTAGTGCATGAAGTGACCAGCCCGCAGGCGTACGAAGGGCTCAAGGTCGCCGGCCGCAAGCCGTGGCGCGTGCAGTCGATTGTCGCCACCACCGACCACAACACACCGACCCAGGACTGGGACCGCGGCATCAAGGACCCGATATCGCGATTGCAGGTCGAGACGCTCGATCAAAACATCAAGGAGTTCGGCGCGCTGGTTTATTTTCCGTTCCGCCACGAACGCCAGGGCATCGTGCATGTGATCGGGCCCGAGC
>PLYS01000645.1 GCA_003153455.1 Betaproteobacteria bacterium
CCGCTTTCTCCATCACCTGCCGCCGCTCCGACGAATTCTGAAAACTGTTGATCGCCGCCGACGGAATGCCCATCTGCGCCAGTTGAGCCGCCTGGTCCTGCATCAGCGCGATCAGCGGCGACACTACCACCGCGCAGCCCTCGCGCATCAGCGCCGGAATCTGATAACACAACGATTTGCCGCCGCCGGTGGGCATCAGCACCAGCGCATCGCCGCCGGATGCGACATGCCCGATGATCTCGGCCTGCGCGCCGCGAAATGCGGGGTAGCCAAATACGGTGGTCAGGAGCGAGAGCGCAGTCGGCATGTTTTGGGGATGGCTATTTTCAATGGCGCGCAAGCACAATCGATTGTCGGTCAAGACTGTACAGGCAAAACGTAAACCTGGCTATCACGCCGACGGCGGCGGGCTGTACCTGCAAGGGCGCTGGAACCGATTTGGACAGAAAAGCCCGAGACAGCAAGCCGTGTGCGCGGGCGCATCGAATCCGTGCTCGATTGGGCAACGGCGCGCGGCTATCGCACTGGCGACAATCCGGCGCGCTGGCGCGGCCACATGGACAACCTGTTAAGGGGCGTGAAGGCGCGCGGTGTGACCGATGACGAACTTGAAGTCGAAGGCTCGCGGCTCAAAGGCATTTTCTACAATCGCGGCCCGGCCCCCTACGGTACGCGAGCTTGTCGGCGAGCTACAAAGCGGCAAAAGAGATAGCGGTGCGCGCAAGGAACTCGCAGTTAAGCTTGGCTGTAGGCAAAAAAACCGCGTAAGTTTGGCGTAAGCATACGAGCGTAACATCTTTTACGCCCGGCCACGAGGCGATTATCGTGGCCAATTATAGGAGGTCACAATGGAACAAGCTCAGAATGCAAACGTGGTACCGCGAGGTGCGGGAGGGTTGCTGGGTCACATTGGCCGGATGATTGCGATGGTCTTTACTGGAGGGTTCCTCTTTCCCAACACATTTGTCGAAGGCATGGATTGCACCGCCATCCAGAAGGAGACTCACGGCACGCTCTACGACAAAAAAGTCAAAACATAACCCCCTTCGTCCCGCTTGCAGAGATCGCCTGTGTAGAGCACTAGCTCACCGGGAAGCGGGCCCCGGCTGGACATCACCTTTTACCGCGCTCATTTCGGTCCAGCTTAATCGAGGTCCCATCCTTATCGCTTCCCATTGAATCATCGGCAGCTCCTCTTTTTATCATGATCCCCATACTGTCTGCTTCGACGGCAAAGGCCTGTCCTTCTGCGACAAACTCAAGCCTGTCATGACCCTGCAGGTCCATGAATATGCCGAGACTTCCGTTTGTGGCCGCGCCCTGGACCAGGCTGCCTCCCCAATAAACGTCATCGCCCTGATCATCTTCCAGAAATCCTACGCCGTAGTCATGGCCGAGCGCTTGGGCCACGCCGATAGAAGCATGATAAGAGTCGTTGCCTTTATGATCGACAAGAACGCCGACGGCTGAATGGATGCCCGCGCCCTGCGCATAACGTCCGGCCATATAACGGTCGTCTCCCGACATATCGTTAAGGATACCTAATCCATAATAATAAGCTGCCCCCTGAGCGAAATAATCGGCGATGTACGTGTCGTCTCCATTAGCGTCGATCAGGATGCCGAGTCCGCCCGGCACTCCTCTTATTCCCTCCTTAGGTCTTACGCCAAGACCAAAGCCCTGGCCCATGCTCACGGTCGCTTTTGCCGGGTCCCGAAAATCAGGCCTTACACCGCCCAGCTGATAAAAATCCCTGCCTCCCCCGTCTATTAAAACACCGGCGCCTCCGAAAAGCCCGAGCGCTTGTCCCTGGTCAGAGCAGAGATAGATATCGTCACCTGCTCTATTAAGAATTATCCCGAGGCCCATCTGTCCGACGCCCTGCGAAAGGGTCCTGGCCTTGTAGATTCCGTTGCCGTCCCCATGGTACAAGAGGCCGAGTCCCCACAGACCGGTCCCCTGGGATCCGTCTAATGAAACAAAGGTGTCGTCACCGCCGAGATCTATAAGAATGCCCGCTCCCAGAACTCCGGCCCCCTGCGAAAAATTTTCTGCGCTGATATAGCGGTCGTTTCCGCCCCAGTCAATCACCAGGGCCACCGGAACGCCGGGCCGCGTACCGCCTGCGTTGTTGAGATAAAGGTCATCTCCTCCGAGATCCAGTATCAGAGCCGCATCCTCCCGGTAGGTATTCGGCCCGGCGTCCCCGACGATGACTTTTCCTATCGGGGTGACCGCCTCGTAAAGTATCGGCTTCTTTATATGTCCGAAACGTCTGACAAGGTCTTCCTTAAGGGCGGAGAGGTTCTCACGGCTCAGGAAGGAAAGCAGGGGAGCGACGGCTAGAAGTAATTCCCTTCGGTCTGTCTTCAGGGAGATCGCTACAATCCTGTTCCACTGATCGTCATCCCATGGGTTTATTGCCTTTCCCAGGAGCAAGTCCCTCTCTTCTTTAGTGAGAGCGCTTAAGACTTTTTCAGTCCTCTCTTTTGTCAGCTCCAATATCCGTAGCAGTTCAGGAAAGGTGGCATCAACGTGGCTGTCTGAAGGAGGCAGGTCGATATCCAGAAGATGCGCTGAACTCCTGATCAGATCGCCGATGCGCCAATCTTTGTTGTCGATAGATGCAGCAAGCCGGCGGGATAGTTCATTCGCGACTGCGCCCGCTGCCAGAGGATGACGCATCAGATAGGTCACTTCACTCAGTTGGAGCGCATCGGATTTTCTCTCCGAGGAGACGCCCGGATCATGAGACGCGTTTGAACGCAGATCCAGGCCCTTGATTATTTCCTCGAATGCCTGAAGCGCATTCCTGCTGCGTAAAGCATTCTCCATTGCGGAGGGATTTCCGTGACATGCGCCGATCGTCTCGTGTTCCGCTTCAGGGCGAAAACGGACCGGCATCTCCCGAAGTTTCGCGGTGAGAGATAGCTTATCGGTCCCCCGCAGAATATCCATCTTTACTGTCGAGCCTATCGCCTGTTTTTCAATCAACTTGCGAAATGACTCCGCGGTATTCTTGACGCTGTTTTTGTCATTCGTACAGGTGAGGTCCTCGTTAAATGAGATGATCATATCGTTCTCTCTCAGTCCGGCCTCTTCGGCCGGCGTCCCTGATATAACGCCGGCAATCTGTATAAAACCATTTTCCTTGCAACCCGGAACCGTCTGCTCTATTGTTTTTGAAGCAAGATAAACTCCGAGATATGGCCTGGGCTGCAAAGGCCCGCCGGGTTTTGAAGGCACGTGCAGCAGTTCGCAGTATCGCGTTTGCTCTTCCCACGCAGCTGCCTTTTGGGCCGACATGTAACATCCGCTGCATGAGCACGCAAAAACAATCAGCATCAGACAAGTAAAGAACTGCTTCATGTTCTTTTTCCCGAAGGGGAAAAGCGGTCCAAAAATGAATAGCAGGCCATTATGACTGCCGCCGAAACCACCCCTTCCAAAGGACTGAGAATATGAAAAGTATTCCCGACCTTGGGCTCTATCCAGAATTTGGCCTGCGCCGGGATCCGGCTGAGGACTATCAGGGCGCCCGAAGCCTCGGGACTGGGATAAAACCTCAAAAGACCCGTTACGTAAAGGGTGAAAATGCCGAACGATATAATCGCGGTCACTAGGAATGCCGGGGACCTGTACCACTTACGCCGGAGAGGAGAATTAAATGTAAAGGGGTTTGCTTTGACGTCCAGTAAAGTATAAATAAAAGCGACACCTATTCCCGCGCCCACCAGATTGAGTACGATATCGTTGAAGTCGAAATAGAATTCTTTCCTGTCCGGGTAGAGCACGAAGTACTGGTATGCCTCGTCCAGAGCGCCTAGAAAACTTACCCAGAAGACCGTTTCCCCATAACGCGTGGTCAGGGCAAAAACTGGCAGTGTCAGGAGGGCGTATTGAAGGTAATGGGTGTTCTCCGCATTGAATACGATGAGCGTTTTGTAGGAAACGACCACCAGGGCGGCCGTAAATAACCATAAGGCGATCTGGAGATGCTTATGTTCACCGTTCCTGATCCTGATGATCGTCAACACCGCAAATATCAGCGTTATGAGAATGCTGACCTCTAATAGGAGATTATTATAGACTTTGAAGGAAAGCTTCTCCCTCATCCAGTCGAAGATCTTCGAGACTTCTTCGTGGCCTAAGACCACTGCGGCAAAGTAGAGGCCCGCTGTAACGGCGGCAAAGAGTTTCCTTTCATGAAACCTTGACAATAGTCTGACCATTCGTGCAATGCTGCCGATCACTTCGCCGAAGTTTCGATCTTGCGTGCGAGGTCGCGCATGAACGCGACGTCCTGCGCAACGAATTTTGCGAACTCCTCCGGCGTCGAGGCGACGAGTTCGTATTGCGTCTCATACAATCGCTGTTTCACGTCGGGCTCGCCAAGCACCCGCACTACCTCGTTGTAAATGCGGGAAACGAGTTCCGGAGATGCGCCGGCAGGCAGCCACAGACCGTGCCAGCCGACGAGGTCGAAGTCCTTCAGCCCGGACTCCTGCATGGTCGGCACATCGGGCAGCACCGCCTGGCGTGCTCTGCCGGTGGTCGCGATTGCACGCACCCGACCAGCCTGGATCAGCGGAAAGACTGCCTGCATTGGCGCAAAGCACAGGTCGACGTGCCCGCCGACGAGATCGCTGATCGACGAACCTACCCCCTTGTACTGGATTGCGACGATGTTGACACCGGTCATCGATTTCATCAGTTCGGCCGCGATGTAGGTGATGTTGCCGATGCCAAAAGAGGCGTAGTTGATCTTGCCGGGGCGCTGGCGCGCGAGTGCTATCAGCTCCTTCACGGTCCTGGCCGGCACGGACGGATGCACGATGACGACCTGACCGAAGCTTCGGACGAGTTGCGTCACCGGCGTGAAATCGCGGACCGGATCGTAGGGCACATTTTGATTGAATGCCGAATTGGAGGTATGAGAGCCTGTGGTGATCAGCCACGTATAACCGTCCGGCGGTGACTTGGCGACGAGCTCGGTGCCGAGAACGGCGCCGGCGCCGCCGCGATTTTCGACGACCACCGGCTGGCCCCAAAAGGTGGTGAGTTTCTGGGACAGAATCCTCGCGCTGAAATCGGGCGGCCCGCCCGCGGTGAACGGCACGATGATGCGGATCCGCTTATTCGGATAATCCTTCGGGACAGGCTGCGCTGACAGGGACGCGGATAGCCCACACAGCACCATTGCGCCCGCGAAGGTGACGAACTTGCCGGCGATCCCTGTAGCGCTCATTCGACGGCGCGATCGGACGAGCATCATATCTCTCTCCCCATTTTCGCTCTCGGCGGTTCGCCCGCCGCCCGCGGATTCAGCTTCGAAGTGCAACAGCCCCAAGGAGTTTGTCGGACTAAGCCCCGACAAACTCCTAATAGAGCAGATTACCACATCCTATGGCTGCATCGCTTCGCAGGTACTAGGAGCTTGTCGGACTTAACGGTTCGCTCAGGCTGCTAGAAGCAAAATTGGCTGACCATTCATAACAAACTTCTAAGTAATCCTGTTCGTAATTACGGTAGCGTATTTGGAGTGCGGTGACTGGTCACCGCTTTCTCTTCGCGGCGACTTGTCGCCGCGATCCCCTCGGCTCACTGCACGCGCCGTGACAAGTCCCGGCGCCAAAAAGCGGCGTCAAGCCGCCGCACTCCAAATGGTTCTTCGGATTCGTTACCGTATTTGCGAATCACAGTACTAAGGTAAGGCCGCCCTGAACAGAAAGGCAACGAAATACCCGAATGGAAGCGGGTTCGGTTGCTACGGTCGCCTCGGAAAAGCACACTCCGCATGAGTTCTGTGATATCCAGCCTGAATTTGAGTCGCCGTTTTGCTTTAGCAGCCTGTCGGAGTGCCAAGCCCGACAGGCTGCTAGCGGTCGAATTTGAGGAAATGCGCGGGCAAATTCGCATATCTGTTACCGTCTTCTGCAATTCTAACGGGGCCGGTTTTTCATTAGGAGTTTGTCGGGGCTGAGTCCGACAAACCCCTGGGGCGATGCAACAGGACGATGCATCCGCCCAACGCGATGAGACCGGCGCCGAGCGCGGTGTAGAGCTGTGGCACCTGGCTGTAGAAAAGCCATCCTGCCGCTACCGAGCCGAAGAGCTGCGTATAGATGAACGGCGCCAGTTTGGAAGCTTCCGCGCGGCCGTGCGCCGTGATGTACATGCCGTGCGCCACGGCATACACAAGGCTGGTTCCTAACAGGTTCAGCCAGTTCACGAAGCTCGGGCTCTGCCAACTAAAGGGAACGATGCAAGTGGTAATAACGCTTGCCGTCATCATTGAACGCGAACATGATGTTCGCCGCGATCATCAGACCGACGGCTGCCGCATCCATGACGCGCCTATGCGTGGGGGAGGTATGGTAAGCCCCTGTGCGTGCTGTGTGGCGCAAGGACTGAGATTATGAAGACAAGCCCGGACACCCCAAAATTGGCGCCCAAATTTGCGCTAAAGTGGCTCCCCGACCAGGTCAAATCGAAATCTGGGAACTGGTTTGTAAGAGTCCCCTAAGCTAATGGCTCCCCGACCAGGGCTCGAACCTGGGACCTGCGGATTAACAGTCCGTCGCTCTACCAACTGAGCTATCGGGGAATGAAGCCGGGTGGAAGGCGCTGCGAAAGGCGCATATACTAATAGTTTGGGCCTTCCGGGTCAACGTGAATGGATGTTTTGCATGATTATGAAGTGGTTTAAACGCATCGCAATCGTTTTCGGCGTGCTATTGGCGATCCTGATCGCGCTGCCGTTCTTTATCTCGCTCAACGACTATATTCCACGGATCGAGAAAGAGGCCTCCGCCAAGCTGAAAGAGCCGGTGTCGATAAAAAGCATAAAATTCGCGGTGCTGCCATTGCCGCATCTCACGATCGGCCGCATCACGGTCGGCAAGACCGACGACATCAAGGTCGAAACAGTGACAGTGACTCCCGATCTTATCTCGTTGCTGGGGTCGACCAAAGTCATCAAGAGCATAGAGATCCATTCGCTGATCTTGACGCAGAATGCACTCGGCAAGATACCGGCATGGAGCAAGCCGGACGACACCAAGCCGCCGCAACAACAGCCGCAAGTCCGGGTCGAGAGCATCCGTCTCGTCAACGCACTGGTCAGGCACGACAAGGCGAGCTTCGGTCCGTTCGATGCGCGCGTGAGTCTCAACAGCAAGGGCGAACCGGAAGACGCGTTGATCACTACGCAGGACGGCAAGCTCAAGGCTTCCGTTAAACCCGACAAGTCTCACTACCTGATCGATGCCAGCGCGAAATCGTGGACGCTGCCGACCGGACCCGCGATTGTGTTCGACGAGCTGGTCATCAAAGGCGTGGCGACGCTCAATGATGCGGACTTCAGCCAGGTGAGCGCCAAGCTCTATGGCGGCACGGTGAACGGCACAGCGACCGCCGGATGGCAGAAAGGGCTGCAATTCAAGGGCAATTTCGACGTCAACCAGGTAGAGCTCAAATCGCTGGTACCGTTGCTTGCGCCGGGCGCCAATATGAGCGGCAAGCTTACCGCCAAGCCGGTGTTCTCAGTGTCGGCAGCTGACGCAAACCAGCTGATGAGCGCGCTGCGGCTGGACACGCCGTTCAACGTGCAGAACGGCGTGCTGCACGGCGTCGATATCAAGCAGGCGGCGACCAATTTGATCAAACAGGGCGCGGGCGGCGGCGAGACGGACTTCGACCAGTTGTCCGGCCATCTCAATATGGAGGGTAACGCTTTCCGTTTCACGCAAGTCAAGATCGCCTCGGGGGTACTCGCTGCCGACGGTAATGTGAACATCTCGCCGAAGAAGGAACTCTCCGGGCGCATTAACGCCCAGGTCAAAGCACTGGGTACCAGCGCCAATGTGCCGCTCAATGTCGCGGGAACGATCGACTCGCCGCTGCTTTATCCCACCGGCGGGTCTATGGCCGGCGCGGCAATCGGCACAATGCTGATGCCGGGTGTCGGCACCGGGCTTGGTGCGAAAGCAGGGCAGGCCATCGAAAATCTGTTCGGCAAGAAGGAAGAAAAAAAGCGGTGAGGAGTGAATGAGTGATCCCCCTCACCTCGGCCCTCTCCCCCCGGTGACGGGGGAGAGGGGGTATTTCCCCTTCACCCTTCACTCATTCACCCTTCACACCAGCACGCCGGCGATCGCGCGCGCTGCGTAATCGATGTTCTTCGAATTCAGCGACGCGACGCAGATGCGGCCGCTTTCGATGGCGTAAACCGAGAACTCCTTGCGCAGCCGCTGCACCTGTTCCTTGCTGAGTCCGGAGTAGGAGAACATCCCGCGCTGCTGGACGACGAAACTGAAATCGAAGTCGGCGCGGATCGCGCGCACCTTCGCGACCAGTTCGCGGCGCATCACCTTGATGCGGTCGCGCATCTGCCCGAGTTCCGATTCCCACAGCGCGCGCAGCTCCGGCGTCGTCAGCACCATGGTCACTGCCTGCCCGCCGTGCGTCGGCGGGTTGGAGTAGTTGGTGCGAATGACGCGCTTGACCTGGCTCAGCGCACGCGCCGCCTCATCCGCGTTCCCGGTGACGATGCTGAGCGCGCCCACCCGCTCGCCGTAGAGTGAGAGCGACTTGGAGAACGAACTCGAGACGAAGACGACCGGGCAGGCCGCGGTAAAGCGGCGCACCGCCGCTGCGTCGGCATCCAATCCCTCGGCGAAGCCTTGGTAGGCGATATCGAGTAACGGCACCAGCCCGCGCAAATTCACGATTTCGATCACGCGTTCCCACTGTGCGGACGACAGGTCGACGCCGGTCGGATTGTGGCAGCAGGCATGCAGGACGACGATTGCTCCCGCGGGGAGTTTCTGCAACGTGCCGGTCATGCCGTCGAAATCGACGCCGTGGGTAGCGGCGTCGTAATAAGGGTAGGCGTTGACCTTGAATCCGGCGTATTCGAAGAGTGCGCGATGGTTCTCCCAGCTTGGATCGCTGATCCAGACCTCCGCGCCGGGGTCGATCCGGCGCAGGAGGTCCGCGCCGACCTTGAGTCCACCGGTTCCGCCCAGCGTTTGCGCCGTCACGATGCGGCCCTGAATCACGGCTGCATTGTCAGCGCCGAAGATTACATTGCGGACCGCGCGGTCGTAGTCCTGCGGGCCATCGATCGGCAGATAGTTTTTGGGCAAGGGGCTCTCGGCCAGCTTCTGCTCGGCGCGGCGTACGCATTCGAGCACCGGCACCTTGCCGTTGTCGTCGCAATAAACGCCGACGCCGAGGTTCACCTTGTGGGGATTGGTATCCGCGTTGAAGGCCTCGGTGACGCCCAGGATCGGGTCGCGCGGCGCCATTTCGACGGTCGAGAGCAGGGATGTGTTCATCTTCGCAGGGTGCCTGTGGGGATTGGTTGAACAGGATCGGAAATCTGGAATCCAAGCGCATATTTTACCCGCTTATGCGCGTGCGCTGTTGACTGACTCCCAATGCGGCTCGGTCGCGGCGACGTCGGCAACGGGCGAGCACAATGTGGGATAATAATCGATTGCTTCGGACAAACGAATTTCATTGATGGCAATTCCTGTCTTGAAAACCGAGCCCGCCGAGCGTCCTGCGGCGGCATCGATTACATTTCCCAATAGTCCCTACCGCCTGCACCAGACGTTCAAGCCAGCCGGCGATCAGCCTGAGGCGATCGCCAAGCTTGCGGAGGGCATAGAGGACGGGCTCGCCTACCAGACTTTGCTCGGCGTGACCGGCTCGGGTAAAACGTACACCATGGCGAACGTGATCGCGCGCCTGGGGTGCCCGGCGATCATCATGGCGCCGAACAAGACGCTCGCCGCACAGCTGTATTCCGAGATGCGCGGTTTTTTTCCGGAAAACGCGGTCGAGTATTTCGTCTCCTACTACGATTACTACCAGCCCGAGGCNNGCGGCGCGACACCATCATCGTCGCCACGGTGTCGGCGATTTACGGCATCGGCAACCCGTCGGATTACCACAACATGATCCTGCACTTGCGCGAAAAGGAGAAGTTGACGCAGCGCGATGCGATCCAGCGGCTGGCTGAAATGCAATACGAGCGCAACGAGTTCGAGTTCAGGCGCGGCACCTTCCGCGTTCGCGGNNCGCGTCAGCCTGTTCGACGACGAGGTTGAAACGCTGTCAGTGTTCGACCCGCTGACGGGGCATATCCTGCAGCGCGTGCCGCGATTCACTGTCTATCCGTCGAGCCACTACGTGACACCACGCGCGACTACCGTGCGGGCGATCGAGGCGATCAAAGAAGAGTTGCGCGAGCGCATCGAGTTTTTCCAGCGCGAGAACAGGCTGGTTGAGTGTCAACGTATCGAACAGCGCACGCACTTCGATCTTGAGATGCTGGTCGAAATGGGATTCTGCAAAGGCATCGAGAATTACTCGCGCCACC
>PLYS01000540.1 GCA_003153455.1 Betaproteobacteria bacterium
TGCCGCTCTCGATGGGCGGTAACTATCCACACATGAACATGCATCTGCATGGCGGGGTGCCGAACGGCGGGCGCATCGAGTTTCACTGGCAGGGATGGAAATGCGTGGAATCGCTGTTCGATAACGCGCCGGGTCCGGTGCAAGGGACGCTTACGCTGCCGCAAGCGCCCGGACTGGGCTTTACGCCCAAGGCCGGCATCCTCGATCTGGCGGTGGACTAGGATTTTGTCGGACTTGGCTCCGACAAAATCCTAAGGCAAAACCCCGCCGAACAAAAAGGCAACAAAATATCCAAACGGAAATGTGCGGCAGCGTACAGAGTAATTATGTGTGGCGGCGGAAGATTTAATCGTAAGACCCGTTATGTAGGCGAATTCACTCTTTACCTCAAGGAGCACCTCATGACACGCAAATACATAGATTGCCGGGATTTCCCGAGTGAAATGAAATGCACGCTCGCGATGGCGGCTGACAGCGAGAATGAGCTGGTCGAGGACGGCAGTCCAGCACGCGGTCGCCGTGCACAAACACGCCGACACGCCGGAGTTCCGGAAACAGCTGCGCTCGGCGTTCAAAGACGGGACCCCGCCCAATTAAATCACGGTTTCGGGTTCCTACTTCTCGTTCAAGGGCGAGAAGACGCACATGACCAAGTGCGAGGCTGGCGCCGAGCGCTTACTCTCCGTCGACGCTCGCGGCAAGTGGGACGTGGTTCCGGAAGACACCAAGCCCGCCGCCAAGAAGAAGTAGCCTCACGAAATTGCGGAAAATAGGCGTATAGAGTAATCACGAGGAGAGTTCATCATGCAGGCAGAAGAGTTGCGGTCTGTCCAAGCTCCTCTGAAAGAGCGCTACCGAGAGTCCCCTGAAGCGGCCCTCATCACACTTCGCGCCCAAGGGCGTCTGGGTGAAGGTGGCAGCTGCAAGATCGAGACAGGCAAGTCACTGGTTGTTGCCGGCTTGCATCCCGCCACCGGAGGAAGCGGACACAGCGCCTGCTCAGGCGACATGTTGCTGGAGGCGCTGGTGGCCTGCGCAGGGGTGACCCTGAACGCCGTTGCCACGGCACTTGGCATTGCGTTGCGAGACGCCTCGCTACAGGCGGAAGGTGATCTCGACTTCCGTGGAACTCTGGGACTGTCAAAGGAAGTTCCCGTCGGCTTTCAGAATATCCGGCTGCAGTTCACGCTCGACACCGATGCTTCGGAGGAGCAGCTTGCCACCCTCCTCCGTCTGACCGAGAGGTACTGCGTTGTCTACCAAACGCTGGCGCATCCACCCGTATTGGCAGTTACTCGCAAGTCCGCGACTGCTGCGGGCCGCCACCTTGGATTGAGGTAATCCGATGATCTTTGAACCTAGCGACCAGACAACTCCAGCGCAGGACCAGCGTCGCGTCGACGACATCGTAGCCAAGGGACCTTCCGGTGCGCTGGCACTGGCGGGTAGCGCGGTTGCCATCGTGTTGGCCATCTGGTTTGCGTTCTATTTCCTGGTGTTCCTGCCACGCGGCTGACTGACGGGGCTCTATGGCGACAACTCCAACGAGTACAGATCACGATGGCAGCCGGGTGGCTGAGAGGGCCGAGCTGCGCTGGGCACTTCTTGTCATAGGCATTGTTGCCCTGTTGGTCGGCATGATGGTGTACATGAGCCTGCACTGGGCAACCATGCCGCCCTCCCGTGTCGAAACGATCGACCCGACGACGCTGCATCTGGCCGGCGAGTTCGTCGAGGACAATCTGGGTACGGCCGCTGAGCCGGATGGCTCCGTGACGGTACGCGTCGTCGGCAATCAATATTCATTCACACCCCAATGCCTGCTCGTTCCCACGGACACGCCAGTGAAGTTCAGAGGTACCAGTGCAGACGTTGTGCATGGCTTTAACATCGCCAAGACGAATGTGAACGTGATGCTGGTGCCAGGTTACATCGCCACGTTCAAGACGAAGTTTAAAGAGCCAGCGGATCTGGTGATGCCATGTCACGAGTTCTGTGGCGTTGGCCACGCCGCGATGTGGGCACATGTGAAGGTGATCGATAAGGCGGAGTTCTTTAAGCAAGCGATCAACGGGCGGAGGCTGAGTTGTGTTAAATAACAGTAGCAAGCGCTTGATACTGGCGCACTTCTGGCTGGCTTTCGCGGCATTTTTGCTCGCACTTATCCTGGGCGAATGGCAAATGTACATTCGCAGCCCGCTGCATGACTGGATTAGTAACCCCGAACTGTATTATCGGGCCGTCACCGCGCACGGTGCGGCCATGGCCTATGTCTTTCCTACGTTGGTGGCGATGGGGTTTGGTTACGCGATTGCGGAACTCGCTCTGAAGCAACCACTGATTGGGCTGCGATGGGCGTGGGTCGGCTTCGGCCTGATCGTGCTTGGGACTGTCACTGCAATGGCGCCGGTGTCGATGGGACTGGCTTCGGTGCTATATACATTCTATCCGCCGATGATCGCCAACCCGTTTTATTACATCGGCATCGTGCTGGTGGTCGTCGGCTCCTGGATCTGGGTGGCGCTGATGGCGATAAATCTGCATGCGTGGAAGAAGGCGCATCCAGGAGAACCAGTGCCATTGCCGATGTTCGCCAATGTGGCAGGTGCTTATCTGTGGGCCTGGACGTCCGTTGGCGCGTCTGTGGAAATCCTGTTCCAGATTTTGCCGGTGGCGCTGGGTTTTAAATCGACGATCGATGCCGGACTGGCGCGCATATTCTTTTCGTGGACTTTGCATGCGATTGTCTACTTTTGGCTGATGCCGACATACATCGCGTTCTACACGCTGGTGCCGCGTGCCGTTGGCGGCCGGCTCTACAGCGATGCCATGGCCAGAATCGCTTTTATCCTGTTCCTCGTTTTCTCCATGCCTATCGGGATTCACCATCTATTCCAGGACCCTCAGGTCGGCTCTGGCATGAAGTTCCTGCACGCCGTCTTTACCGCAATGGTGTCGGTTCCTACTTTGCTGACGATTTTCACGATCTGTGCATCAGTTGAAATCGCCGGTCGGCTCCGGGGCGGGAAAGGGGCATTTCGATGGATTGCGGCGTTGCCATGGAAGAATCCCATGATGCTGGCGGTGGCGTTTTCGTTCATCATGCTCGGCTTCGGCGGTGCGGGCGGCATCATCAACATGAGCTACCAGCTTGATTTCACGATTCACAATACGCAGTGGATTACCGGACACTTTCACCTGATTTTCGGTGGCGCAATCGTCATCATGTATTTCGCCATTGCCTATGACCTGTGGCCGCACCTCACCGGCAAGGCGCTGGAAAGCGTAGGACTGATGCGCGCACAGCTTTGGCTTTGGTTCATCGGCATGCTTGTCGTGACATTGCCCTGGCACTTCGTGGGGATCCTCGGCATGCCAAGGCGCATGGCGTATTTCGACTACACCCATCCGGCAGTGACACCTCAGGCTATCCACGTGACCGTGACCTTTATCGGTGGCCTGTTATTGCTTGCCTCCGCTGTCCTGTTCGTTGTGATATTGGTCCGTGGCCATCTCGGAAACCGTATCACGTTGCCGGAGTTCCGGTTCAGCATGCCGGTCCATGCGACGACCAAGGTGCCAGCCGCCTTGAACAGCTTCGGTCTGTGGCTCGCGTTGATGATTGGCCTGACGGTGGTCAACTACGGCTACCCCATCGGCCAACTGATGGCGCTCAAGCAGACATCGGTACCGGCAGTCCCGATCGTGGTGAAATGATGAGTACCGAGCGCGTCTTCTCACTCAAGAACGTGTGGTTCACCGCGAGTGTGGGTGCGGTGCTCGGCATTGTCGCGGTTGCTGCGGTGATTGGCTTTATCTGGATTCCATCTGCGCAAAGCAACAATACCATTACTGGACTGTGGGATGCGATTTGTACGGCGGCTGGTGTGCCGGAATCGTTGCGCCAGGTCCAACCACCGACGACGCCGATCGCGCGCACGTCGAATGTAATTGTCTCGGCCCAGATGATGAATCCGGCAGACAGCCTGTCCATCGCGCGAGGTGCCAGACTGGCCATGCAGTGTACGATATGCCACGGCGTGCTCGGCATGAGTCACGCAGACGCCCCCAATCTGGCAGGACAGTACGATGCCGCGATTTACAAGCAGTTGCGCGACTTTAAATCGGGGCATCGAACAAGCGCGATCATGGGGGCGTTGGCGGCAAACCTGAGCGATCAAGACATGCGGGACTTGGCCGCGTATTTCGCCGGTCTGCCGCGTGAACGCGAGGCCGCGGCGGCGGATGAACAACACGAAGCACCTGTCATCGTGCGCAACGGTTCACCAATGCGTAACATTGCCGGATGCACCTCGTGCCACGGCGGCATCGATATCAAGACGGGCAGCCCCAGGTTGGACGGCGAATCTGAGTCGTACCTCCGAACCCAGCTGCACGCGTTTGCAACGGGTGCACGGCACAATGACATTTACGGGCAAATGCGCAACGTGGCACGTCAGATGACCCCCGCAGAGATCGATACCGCGGCACGCTATTATGCGGGCCGGTAGCTGCACGCATGTGCAATAGCTAAGTGTGGTCTGCCTGTTCGTTGGAGGAATGCTCGCCCTACCTGCTGAAAGCGTGGCTGGCCAGAAGTTCGCAGGCCCGCCCGCACTTCGCCTTGAGCCAACATGACACTGAAGGAACTGTGCAATTAGCGCTGTCGGGGTTCGATGAAACGAACACGGGCAAGTCATTCACTCCCCGAGCAGCGCCTGCAGCGTGCGCGAGCGAAACTCGCGCTGGTGCAGCACGTAGACGACACCGATCGTAACGGCGATCATCAGCACCGGATGCAGGAACCACGACAGCGCGGCGACGCCGAAATAATACGCGCGCAGTCCGTTGTTGAAATTGCCGTTGGCGAATCGGTGTACCACACATAACCGAGCCACCATAGCGCGAACCACGTCAGCGCCAGCATGTCGAGCCACGGCAGCGGCAGCGTGTTGATGATGAAGCTGATCGTGCTCATGCGAACAGCGTCAGCACGCCGGTGTAGCCGTATAAACGATTATGCGAAATCTCGCCGTTGCAGAAAAATCCCACCAGCGGAATTTCGCCGAAAGCGGCTTCGACCATCTTCAGTTCCTCGGAATCCGGGCCGAACAGATTCGCGCCGCGCCCGAGGCAGGAGTAATACACGCCGCCACGCGGCCGCGTGTAAAGCCCCGACTTCATGCTCGCCAGCATGCGGCCC
>PLYS01000542.1 GCA_003153455.1 Betaproteobacteria bacterium
CCGATCGACGGCACCAAGTCCTTCATCGCCGGCATGGTGGCGTGGGGCACGCTGATTGGCCTGATGCGGTTCGGCGAGCCGGTGTTCGGCTTGATGCACCAGCCGTTCACGCGCGAGCGCTTTTCCGGCGACAGCGGCGCGGCACATTACCGGGGGCCTGTGGGAAATCGCGATCTGCACGTGCGCGCATGCGCAGGGCTGAGCGACGCAATTCTGTTCACCACCAGTCCGCTGCTGATGAACGGCACCGACCGCGCCGTGTTCGGCCGGGTGGAGAACGTGGTCAAGCTCTCGCGCTATGGCGGCGATTGCTATGCCTATTGCATGCTGGCGGCGGGGCAGATCGATCTCATCATCGAGACCGAGATCAAGCCGCACGATATCGTGCCGCTGATCCCAATCATCATCGGCGCCGGCGGCATCGTCACCACTTGGGAGAACGGCCCGGCGCAGGAAGGCGGCCGCATCGTCGCCGCCGGCGATCCCCGCGTGCACCAGGCGGCGCTGGAGATGCTCAAGGGCTAAGGGCGCCAACTCATAATTGCGCGGCGAATGTCCGCCTTCGTGGAAAGAGCAGACATCGCCATTGAAGGGCGCGTTAACGAGTAGTTTAGCATAACATTCAGGCCCGCCCGGAATCCGGCGCGCGCGCTACACATTGCCATGATTTTCGCCGAGCCTGTCGCGGCGCGTTGTGAAACTAATAACAATCACCCGCTAGATTGTGCCACCTGATTGTTAATCCAAACGTCGATGGCATCGCCATGAATATTGCGGTCAACCACCTCCGTTCCGATGACACCTGCGACGTCGCCATCATTGGCGCCGGCCCCTACGGCCTCGCGGTCGCCGCGCATTTGCGATCGGCCAATGTCGCGATCCGCGTGTTCGGCGAGGCGATGTCGTTCTGGCGCCGGCATATGCCGAACGGCATGAAGCTGCGTTCGCCCTGGATCGCGACGCATATTGCCGATCCACGCAACCGCTATCTGCTCGACGATTATTTCCGCGAGGCTGGCTTGCCGCTGCCGAAACTACTGCCGGTGGAAAATTTCATCGATTACGGCACCTGGTTTCAGAAACGCGTGGCGCCGGATCTCGACACAAGAGCGGTCGTGCAGGTGGTCGCGCGCGACGGCGGGTTTGATCTCGTCCTCGACGACGGCGCAAGCGTGTTCGCCAAGCGTGTGGTGATGGCGACCGGTCTGCTCAATCACGAGCACCGGCCGGCGCAATTCGACGGCCTGCCGCGCGCCCTGGTCAGTCATTCCTGCGAGCACACCGATTCCAGCCGTTTCCGCGGGCGTGATGTCGCGGTCATTGGCCGCGGACAGAGTGCCTGCGAGTCGGCTGCTCTGCTGCATGAGGCGGGCGCGAATGTGGAGATCATTTGCCGAGGAAGCCTGCTGTGGAACGCCGACCCGGGTCAGCGCAGCACGTTGCGCAAGATGGTGCGTTCAGTGCTGCGTGATGCATTGATCCCGCCGTCGCAGGTCGGCCCGTTCCCGTTCAACTGGCTGGTCGAGGCGCCGGGCTTGATCCGCCATCTATCCGAACAATCCCGCGACCGCCTGAATGAACACTGCCTGCGTGCCACCGCGGTGCTCTGGCTGCGATCCCGCTTGCAGGATGTGCCGGTCAGCCAAGGCTGCCGCATCCTGGATGCGCGGCGAGACGGCGATCGCATCGCATTGTCGTTGGATAACGGCGGCACGCGACGCGTCGACCATGTCCTGTTGGCTACCGGCTATCGAATCGATGTCGACAAGATGACGATCCTCGATGCGCGCTTGCGCGACCGCATTGCACGGCACGGCGGCCTTCCCGTTTTATCCGCTGGATTTGAATCGAGCGTCGGCGGACTGCATTTTGTGGGAGCCTCCGCGGTCGCGAGCTTTGGGCCGTTGCTGCGTTTCATAGCGGGCGCAGGATTCGCGGCGCGGCGCATCACGCGCACGGCAATCGGTCACGGCCGCACGTCACGCGTTCTCGCGGACGACCGTCTCGATTCACTTCGCCAAGAAACAGCCTTTTCGCTCGCCGGCGAACGTGAGCGGTCATGACGCCCGGTGCGTTGATTGTCGGCGGAGCTCACGTCAGCATTGGTCTCGCCCGCAGTCTCGGACGACACGGGATCCCGGTGTGGCTGCTTGCCAATCATCCGATTCCGACCTGCTCGCGTTATGTCCAACGCAGTTTCGCCTGGCCTGGGGCCGACCACGCCGACGGCGTTGCAACGATCATCGAGCTTGCCACGCGACACGGCTTGAACGGATGGGTCCTGTTTGCAACCGGCGATCAGGATATGCGCATGATCGCGCAGAACCACGCGCTGCTTGCATCGAAATTTCGTGTGGCGACGGAGGACTGGGATACGGTCCAGTGGATGTACGACAAGCGTCTCACCTATCAGCGCGCAGCTTCGCTGGGGATCGATTGCCCTTGGAGCTTTCAGCCGCGTGACTTGGACGACGTCCAGCGACTGGATTGCCGCTTCCCGGTCATTCTTAAACCCGCATACCGCAAGGGTGCGGACGAATTCACCCAAGCAAAGGCCTGGAAAGCGGACGACCGCGCTGCGTTGCTGTCGCTTTATCAGCGCGCCGCCGCGCTGGTCGGCAACGATGCGGTGATCGTCCAGGAGTGGGTCCCCGGCAACGGAGAAGCGCAATTCTCGTATGCCGGCTTATGGAACCGTGGCGAGGCCATCGTTTCGTTGGTCGCCCGCAGGACGCGGCAACATCCGATCGATTTCGGCCGATCGAGCACGTTCGTCGAAACCGTCGAGCAAGCTCAGGTCGAAGAGCTGGCTTGCCGTTTCCTGAAGTCGATCGACTACACCGGGGTTGTCGAGGTTGAATTCAAGTACGACCGGCGCGATCGGCAGTACAAGCTTTTGGACGTCAACGGACGTTTCTGGACCTGGAACAGCCTCGGTGCCTTGGCCGGCGTCGACTTTCCGTACTTGGCATGGCGCCAGGCACTCGGCCAAACCATCTCGCCCGCTCGTGGCAAGACGGGCGTTGCGTGGATGCATGCCAGCCGCGATATCGTCGCCGCGTATCAGGAAATATCGCGCGGCACTCTGACCGTGGGTGATTATCTCAAGGGTTTTCACCAACCATTGGCTTTTGCGAATTTTGCGCTCGACGACCCGTTGCCGGCGATTGTCGAACTTCCCGTCGCGGTCTGGAATCGCTTTGCAAACGGGCGCGCGGAGCGCTCCAAAGCGTCGCACGCAAAAAGTTTCTCGGATGGATTGCCAACTGGCCGGTAGATTGCGGTCGATGTCTGTTTTGCCCGATAGCGACACTCGACGCGGCCATCGTCCGCTAGACTCGATCGATGATGACGCGCCCTAGTACATCGGCGTTCCGGGCACGAAGGCGTCGAACGCCGCCCAGAACTGTCCGCGATAGTGATCCTGCTCTTGCAGAATCTCGTCCCGGCTGTCGGCTTACCTCGAGCGTCAGTCGAGCGGCGACGTAGCCCTCAATGGGACATTTATGAGCGGCCCTTTCGCGGCGTTATCGTCGGAGCCCGAGATCTCACCCCGACCCAGCCGCCACACAATGCGGACGCCGAACAGGACTAGGACAAATGCGGCGCCCGGAATATCTCCGGCGCCAAGCACCATGCTGGTAATCGGCAGTGACCAGACCGCCAGCGCAAGGCCATGATCCCATGCGGTGCTGTAGGGGTGCTCCCGGATGAGGACAACGACCCACCCAATAACTACCATGTCGTAGATGAGCGCATAGGGCGTCGCAAGGAAGGTGGCGGTGATCAGCAGGGCCACTGAAAGCATCGGATCGCGCCGGCGCCAGAAGGTCCATACGACCGCGCCGACAGCGCCCGCCGCCATGGCGATCTGTGCCACCATCGCCGCGTCGGGCGGCACGCCAGCGATCCGAAAACTCGCGAAGACCGTCGGCTCCAATCCGAGGGTAAACCCGCTGTTTTGCGCGAGAAGCTGACCCTGCCTCGGCAAGGCCTTCAGCGCATAGGCCATCCAGCTCTCGATCCCGAACGCCCAAACGGAAAGCGCGGCGAGGCCGACGGCCGTAACAGAGGCTGCGGCAATGACCCGCCAGCGCCCGGTCACAATCAGCATAACTGGGAGAAGCAGGCCAAGCTGTGGTTTGACCGTCAGAATGCCGAACAACACGCCGGCAACGATCGGACGACGATCGAGATTGAGCAGCCCGCCAATGAGGAGTGCGGCCGTGAAGAAGCCATTCTGGCCGGTCAGGATATTGGCGAAGACGGCCGGCGAAACGGCAAGCAGGAAGAGCCGGGATCTTCGACTGAAGCCCTCGGAACCTGCATAGAAATAGATCAACAAACCGATCGCATACCAAACGAACAACGCAGGAAAATACGGGAGCAATCCGAGTGGCCAAGTGAGCAACAGAAGATGCGGCGGATACGACCAGAGGTGCTTCCAATAATTGGCGCCGAATAACTCGCGTAATGCCGCATTATAGGTGTCGGGATCGAACCATGCTGCCACCTGACCAAGGAATACGGCGCGTCCACCCATCCACGTGTTGACGAAATCGCGACCGAGCAGATAGCCTTGGCCGTCGTAGGGCAAGTTCACGTTGGCAAGATACCCAACGCTGAGCACAAGCAGGAACGTCGCCGAAAGGGCCGTCGCGGCGGTGTAGAGGAAAACCTGGACCCTTAGTGCCTGGTCATGTCGGGTTTTGGAGGACAAGTCTGATCCTCAAAATCAANNGTTACAGCGATAGCCGCGAGTATCAGGTATTTCGTCATGGCGCTAACGTCGATTTTATTACGCGGAAGATGGAACAAATCGATCTTCATTGGATGATTCGCCGGCTACGGTAGAAAGCCGCATATGGAGGCAAAGCGGACTTCGACCAACCGGTGCTCGCCAAACGCGATGCACGATGACGCGCCCTAGTACATCGGCGTTCCGGGCACGAAGGCGTCGAACGCCGCCCAGAACTGACCGCGATAGTGATCCTGCTCCTGCANNACTTCGTCGCGGCCGGCCGCCACCATCAGGATTGGCTGGCGGATTTGGCCGGCGTAACTGGGGGCGGCAAACCGCTTCATCAGGCGCATCGCGGCATCGGCCCAGGCAATCGTCGGCGCGCCGAGACCGAGGTCCGGCGCTTCCTCCAGCACCGCGGCGTTGCGTGAAAAGCGCACCGGATCGGAGGTGAGCACGTTGCCGATAAAATCCTCCGAGCCGGCGGCTTTGGCGTGTCCGCTCGGCACATAGGCCGAGCCGCGCCCGATCAGACGCATGGCGCGCGCCAGCGGCCCGGCGGCGCGCGTGAACGGGCCGGAACGCAGCGCGATCATCGGCGAGGACAGCACCAGCCGGTCGAGCGGGCAGCGCCCGGCGCGGGCGATCGCCAGCGCAATTGCCCCGCCCATCGAATGGGCGAGCCCGAACCACGGCTTCGGGCAGGAGGGCTCGAGCACCTCGCTGACGAAAGCGGAGAAATCGCGCTCGTAGAGCGAGAAGTCGTCGATATGGCCTTTGTGCGGGTTCTTGAGTTGGCGCGCCGAGCCGCCCTGGCCGCGCCAGTCGAAGATCGCC
>PLYS01000584.1 GCA_003153455.1 Betaproteobacteria bacterium
CGTGAGCGTTGAACACATAATCGCAATCCCAGGCGCGTGCGGTGATCACAATCGCAAACTCGCTGAGCCTGAGCGGAAAATTACTTTTGAGCCGCAGCGTTTCCCCGAGCGGATGCCATACTTCGGTCAACTCCGGACAATGCAATGAAAACCGGAATGGTCCGGGGATACGCCCCCCCCGCTTGCCGAGGAGGCCGTCGACCACGCGGCGCTGTTCCGGCGAGAGATTGCTTTCAGGTGAAATTAATGGAATGCGTGGCATTTGGATCTCCTTTAATGTTGATAGAGGCAAACTCGTATCAGCTTTAATCCAGCCACCGCGAAGCGGCTTCCTCCGCAAGCGCGAACGCCTGCGTGCCGGCGCCGACCAGCCCCGAGTAGCGCGAGAAAAAAAGATAGCCGTCGACCGGCGCAATCATTTCCTCGAGCACTTCATAGCTGTAGATGTCGATCACCTCGCCAAGCCTGGCGCCCTTGGCGATGCGCTTGCCGAGATCATCGGCGTGCTCGTAGCTGGAGATCAGATAACCGCTGTTCAGCGGCCGGATTTCGTGGCGCGCCTGCTGGTTGAAATCGAGCTGCCGCGGCGGTTTGACGGATCCATCCAGCATGCCGAGATGCGCCATGATGCCGCGCAAGCCCCTGATCGCCTGCTGCGTATACAGCATGGTGTTTTTCGGTCCGAGATAAGATCCGCCCATTTCCGGATTGGCGGCGGGGATGCCGCGCTCGTTCGCATAATGCGTCGCGGTGCCGGTAAGGTCGTTTTCGTGTACGAATGGCATGCAGAAAGCACGCGCCAGCGCAAGGCTCTGCTTCTTGACTTCAGCCTCTGCCCTGGCGTTGTAATCGACGCGCGCCTGCAGCCGGCCGCCGCTGCCACCGGAATGGAAGTCGATGAACGCGTCGGCGTGATCGAGCACGTTGGCGGTGATGGCGGCGGCGATCATCTGTGTCGCGTTGCCGCGCGGGTTGCCGGGAAATACCTCATGCAGATCGGTGCGGCCATGCTGCTCGGGACTCAGCCGCCCGAATCCGGCGGTTGCGAGCGGGTTGGCAACCGAGATGATCGCGAGCCGCCCCTTGAGCTTTGCGGTGTCGAGTTCGCCGAGCAGCTTGCGGATCGCGGTGGTCGGCAGGAATTCATCGCCGTGCACATTGGTGATGATGCCGAGCGTCGGCCCGGGGCTGCGTCCGGTCACGACGTGCAGCGGCAGCGTGAGCTGCGCGCCATTCAGCATCAGGGTGACCGGCAGCCGCGTGAACCAGCGGCCTTCGCGTTGTTTCGCCCAGCGCGGGGCGCTTGCAGCTTTCATGCGTTTTCCTCAGCTGGGAAAGCGGAACACCAGCGCAGGTTCTTCCGCGCGGTCGCGCGGCTTGCGCACGCGTTCCGCCATCGCCAGCGCAAACGGCGCCGTTTCGAGCAGGATCGCCGCCTGATAATCGTTGAGCTTGAGCCCGGCACGCTGCGCGGTACGCAACACGAAGTCACGCGTTGCGGCGTCGAGTTGGGCCGCGACCGGCTCGTTGCCCTTGGGTGTGAGCGCCGGTTGCGGCGCGCCCGGCGCGAGTTGCGGATGGCGAGTGTGCCAGTCGGTGGCCTGTTGGTAGGCGTGTCCGGCGCGCAGCACGTTCACTTCATCAAACGGCCGCCCGATTACCTGCATGCCGAGCGGCAGTCCGTTGCTGAAACCGGCGGGAAGCTCGAGTGACGGACCGCCCGTCACGTTCGACGGCGTGAACACGTTCGTTTTCTGCCAGAAGTTGGCGGTCTTGTAAGCGTCGAGCCGCGGCGCGGGGCCGAAGCCGGCGGTAAGCAGCACGTCGTACTTCTGATACAGCGGCTGCATCTCGGCGATGATGCGGCGGTGCTCGCGGGAAGCCTGCACGTAGTCCGACGACTGGAACAGGCAGGCGGGCAGCACCCGTCCGAGAAAATCGCGGCCGAAATCGCCCGGACGCGCTTTGAGGTTGTCGTAGTGGATCGAATAAATCTCGCTCTCCGCGATCACGACCTTGGTGTCGTACGAATCCTGCATCGGCCGCGTGCGGCAGTCCTCGATGCGCGCGCCGAGCTTCGTGAACACTTCGATCGCGGCATCCATCGCGCGCTTGAGATCGGGATGCGCCGGCATGTCTTCTTCCCAATAGTGGCGCAATGCGCCGATGCGCAGGCCCTTGATGCCGGCATTGAGCGCGCCGTGGTAATTCGGGATTTCGCACGCAATGCTGCCCGCATCCCTGGGGTCGTGGCCGGCGACCGCCTGCAGCAGGATCGCGCAGTCTTCCACCGTGCGCGTCATCGGTCCGCAATGATCGAACGTGAACGAATTCGGGATCACGCCGGCGCGGCTCACCAGCCCCGAGGTCGGCATCAGGCCGACGATGCCGCAAAACGACGCCGGGCCGCGGATCGAGCCGCCGGTGTCCGAACCCAGCGAGGCAGGTATCAGTCCCGCCGCGAGCGCGGCGCCTGAACCGCTCGACGAGCCGCCGGTGAAATGCTCGAGGCGCCACGGATTGCGCGCCGGCGGCCACGGCAGGTCGAACGACGGCCCGCCGTGCGCGAATTCGTGCGTCTGCAGCTTGCCGAGCAGCACCGCGCCGGCGTNNGTACAGCATGCGCGCGGCAGAGGCGTCGGAGGCCGGGATGTTGTTGTTGCAGACCTTGGAGCCGCCCGAGGTCAGGATGCCTTGGGTGTTGTAGATGTCCTTCAGCGCGAACGGTATGCCGTGCAGCGGACCGCGGTAGCGCCCCGACATGATCTCGACTTCCGCCTGCCGTGCCTGCTTGCGCGCGAGATCGGCGGTAACGGTTATGAATGCATTGAGCTGTGAGTCGAGCGACTCGATGCGCTTCAACAGTGCGTCTACATAGTCGACCGGCGACAGCTTGCGCGATCGGATCAGTTGCGCCGCGGCTGCGATCGTCAGGTGATGTAATTCGTCAGTCACGGGGCATTCCTCCCGGTTATTTCGAACCGAAAGCCTTCTGAGATGAAAATGCGGCGCATGATTTTTCTCCCCGTGAATGTGCAAAACGCCATTCTACCCGGCGCTGCCGCATATCATAACCGGGAGGCGCAGCGGCCGCCGCGTCAATTGCGGCGCGGTGCGCTAATCCATTACCATTAGTGTGAGGAAGCCATGACTACGCTCGCGCAAGGAAACCGCGTTCAATACGTCTACGATTTCGCGACGCTGGAGCGCGTTCCGGAAGGTCCGACCAGCGCCAAGGTCGCNNGGCCAGGCGCGCGGCTCCGGCGCCAAGGCGCACACCCATCCCAACGAGCAGATCAATTACATCGTGCAGGGCGTCATGACCGGCGAGATCGAAGGAGAACTCGTGTTCGCGCCGAGCGGCACGCTGCTGCATACGCCGGCGCAGGCGGTGCACACCGGGCTCGCGTGTCCCGATGAGGACCTGATTTTTTTCGCGATGAAGGACACTCGCCATGGCATCGTCGGTCCGCCGGTCGACGGCAAGTACGACGGGCCGAATTACCTGCCGGGCTTTGGCACCCGCTCAGGCGAGCGTATGCAATCCACGGCCGAACTGATGGCGGCATCGGGGCGCGATCCTGCGGGCGTGAAAACGCGGTACGTCTACGACTTCGCGCACCCGGCGGCAAAACCTGGCCGTGCATCGAGCGCGAAGGTAACCCCGCAAGTAGGCCCCATGTCGCAGTCCGGCGCAACCGGCGCGTTAGTGACGGGCGAGACACTCCACGTCGCATTGCTGCGCTATCCTCGCGACAGCGGGGATCAGCGCCAATCGCATCCCAACGAGCAGTTCACGTTCGTCGTCGAGGGGGCTGTGCGCGCCGAGATCGGCGGCGAGGAAACGCTGGTCGGGAAACACTGCGTGGTGCATTTTCCGGCCGGCATGCCACACCGCCTTACCGCGACCGGGGATAGCGACGCGCTGGTGGTGACCGTGCAGAATACCAGGTACGCTTTCGCTGGGTGAGGCGGTCCGCGCCGGAGCAACCGGTTTTGATTCTTGCTGCCGGGACTATTCGGGCTTCAGTCCCGCCAGCTTGACCATTTTTCCCATTTGCGCGTAATCCTCGCGGATAAGGCGCGCGAATTCGTCGACCGTGGTGTAGGCCGGTTCCTCGCCCTGCGCTAGGTATGACTGCCGTATATCTGGCGTGGCCAGGACCTCTTTCATCAGGCGGTTGAGCTCGTCGATGACAGGCCGCGCGACGCCGGCCGGCGCCATCACGCCGTTCCATCCAAAGTAATGGAACCCCGGCACGCCACTCTCCGCAATAGTGGGAAGCTCGGGGGCCACTGCCGAGCGTTTCTCGCCGCCGGTCGCAACACAGCGTATGCGTCCGGTTTTGACTTGGGCGATATACGCGCCGAGCGGGCCCAGCGCCCATTGCGCCTCGCCCTGCGCGAGCGCCATCACCGACGCCCCGCCACCTTTGTATGGAACGTGGTTGGCGTCGATGCCGGCCATGCTCGCGAACATGAGGCCGCCCAGGTGGCTGGTTGCACCGATGCCGGCGGATGCCATGTTGAGCTGGCCGGGTTTGGACTTGGCAAATTCGATGAACTCGCGCACGGTCTTCACCGGCAGCGCCGCGCTGACGCACAATGCCGTCTCGCTTTTGATGAACACCGACACCGGCACGATGTCCTTGAGCGGATCGTAGCCGATCTTGCGATAGACATGCGGCGCTATCGTAATGACCGCTGCCGTGACGGTAACCAACGTGTAGCCGTCCGGCGCGGCACGCGCGGCCATCTCGACGCCCAGCATGCCGCCCGCGCCCGGCCGGTTATCGACCACGATCTGCTGCCCCGTGCGCTCGGACATGCGGGCGAACAGTATGCGGCCGTAGATATCGCTGGCGCTGCCGGGGTTGTTGGCCATGATCATGCGGATGGGGCGTGCCGGATACTGCTGGGCGTGAGCGTTGAGCGCCGCGACAAGCAGGCAACTCGCGAATCCCCCGGTTATGCTGCGCTTCATGGATTCCTCCCCGATGGCAAGACCAGTCTCGCATATCCGGCGGCGCATGCAAAGACTCGAATCTGAATTTCACTCGTTCACGCTGTCAATCTGAGACGGCTGCCGATCGCCGTTGAATTGACAGTAGCGGGGAACGGCTTGTATAGTCCATTGCCTTTTTTCGTTTGCAATCACGATTACAGTGTCGCGCATCACGCGGCCGCAAACCCATCAGCAAGCACAATCCAAGTCAAGGAGAAGATCATGTCCAAGCTCACGCTCAAGCAGGCCAACACCATCATCGAGAATTCTCTGGTGAAGGCGCGCGAAATGAAAATAAAACCGCTCGCGGTCGTCGTGCTCGATGACAGCGGCAATATCGTGGCGTCGCAGCGCGAAGACAACGCGAGTATGTTCCGCTTCGATATCGCGCTCGGCAAGGCGTGGGGCGCGGTCGCGATGGGCGCATCGAGCCGCGCGCTTGCCAAGCGCGCCAAAGACAATCCGAATTTCATGGTTACACTGGCTGCAGCCGCGCGCGGCAAGTTTCTGCCGCAGACCGGCGCTGCGCTNNTTCGGCATAGATCAGGTTCGACGGCGTGAATAAGTGAACCCCTTCACCTGTTCTTATTTAGCGACACCAAGATCGGCGAGCATCCTCGCCAGCAGCTCGTTTTCGCCGTCGAGGTGCTTGCGCGTTTCGGCGCTCGCCATGAAATCCTCGGCCCACGCGTTCTTCTCGAGGTCCTTCTTCCATTCGTCGGCCTGCACCAGTCTGGCGAACGCCTGGTCCCAGAACGCCACCTGCGCCGGCGTGAGCCCTTTCGGCCCCATGAATCCGCGCCAACTGAAGAAGACTGCGGCGATGCCCTGTTCCTTGAACGTCGGCGCGCCGGCGAGCCCGCCCGCCTGGCGCTGGGGCGCGGTAACGCCCAGCGCCCGGGCTTTGCCGCCCTGGATATGCGGTATCACGTTGGCGGGCGCCGCGACCAGCACGTCGATGTGACCGCCGAGCATCGCGGTGGTGGCCTCGCCGCCGGAGTTGTAGATCACGACCTTCGCTTTTTTCGGATCGGCGCCGGCAGCCCTGATGAGCATGCCGATCATGACGTGATTGTGGTTGCCGCGCGCCGTGGCGAAAGCGAAGCTCACGGACGTCACGTCCTTCTTCAGGCGCTCGACGAGGTCCCTGCCCGAAGCGATCGCGGAATCCGGTTTTACCGCGAACACGATGTAGTCGCGCAGCAGGATGCTGAGCGGGGTGAAGTCCTGATACTTGAGCGGGCTCACGCCCAGGATGTGGTTGGTCAGCAGGGTCGAGGAGAAGGTGGCAAGGTAGTGGGCATCGCCCGGGTGCTGGGTCATGAACGTCCACGCCACGGTGCCGCCTCCGCCGCCCCGGTTGGTGACGGTGATGCTGGGGATGGCGGGATTGGCTTGCAGCAGCCGCTGCGCCACGCGGGCGCTGCGGTCGGACGATCCCCCCGCCGCGGACTGCACCACGATATCGACGTTCTTGCCCGGCTTCCATTCTCCGGCGCCGGGGGTTTGGGCGGCGGCTGTGCCGATAGCTGATCCGAGACACCATGCCATCAGGCCGCAGACTGCCTTCACGACGCGCATGTTTTTCCTCCTTGCATGATGATGAGAGCAGGCGAAAGGTCTGCCATCGGACCGGGGGTGATTGTTATCGGTTCTTGCGCCCCTGCTATCGCGTCATGGTATGCCCGATCGAACTGTATGTCACCTCTCCGCGTGTTGACGCAGTGGTGGATACTGAATATGCTTCGCCGGTGTCAATTTTTCCGCATCGTTTCCCATTGAGGATTTCCACATGAGCACGGCAAATAAATCAGCAGCGCAGCCCAGGAACGAAGGCGCGATCAAGGCCGGCAACGGCGATTTCATTTTCAAGCTGCGCGAGCGCGCGCGCATCGACGCTGGCCGCGGCTACTCGACCGCGGAAGGCCCGGTGGTCGAGGGCGAGCGCATGCAGATCGGGTTGATCACCAAGCAAAAGGGCACGGGCGCGCGGGCGCACACCCATCCCAACGAGCAATGGACCTACATATTGAAAGGCACGCTGCGCGTGAAGATCGGCGACCAGCCCGAGCAGCTGTGCGGGCCGGGCACGCTGCTCTATCTACCGGCCAACATCGTGCATTACACGATCGCGACCGCTGACGAGGACGTCGAATTCTTCACGGTCAAGGATTTGACCTACGGCATCCACGGCAAGCCCGTCGACGGCAAGATGACCGGCGGGCATATCGAACCGGGCTTTGAAAAATAATAAATCCTTCGCGGTGAAGCTGTAGAAATAGTCCGGCGGCGAGAGCAGTGAATCCCATCCAAAATGGCGATGCAGTTCATCGCCAAGGACGTGAAGATCGCCGTCGAGACCGCGAAAAACATCGGCGCCGCGGCGCCGCTCGGAGAGAAAACCGCGGAATTGTGGGCAGCCGCGTGCGAGCAGCTTGGCGGCGCGCGCGATCAGACGGAGATTGCCCGCTATTGGGAAGAGGCGACGGGCGTCAAGTTATAGGACACTTCCAAAAAAATTCGTCATGCCGGACTTGATCCGGCAGTTGGCTGCACGATTTTTGGGGGGCACTGGATAGCCATGAGCAATGGACGAGAGTTTGAGGGGCGGGTAGCCTTGATCACGGGCAGTGCGCGCAATCTGGGACGCGCGATCGCCGCAGCGCTGGCGCAGGCCGGAGCAGCGGTGGTGATCAATTCGCGTGCTTCAAAACAGGACATGGAGGCTACGGTAGCTGCGATCAGTGCGGCCGGCGGCAAGGCCATCGCTCACCTCGCCGACATCACGGATGCTGACGCCGTGAACCGGATGGTGCAGGCGACCATAGATACTTTCGGCAAGCTCGATATCCTGGTCAACAACGCGGTGTCTCACAGCGTCAAGGCGTTCCAGGAGCTTAGCTTCGAGGACTGGCGGCGCACGATGTCGGTGATTCTGGATGGAACCTTTCATTGCACCCAGGCTTGCGTGCCGCAAATAGTCCGCTGCGGCGGGGGCAGCATCGTCAACATGGGTGGTGCTTTCGGACACATGCCGTACCCCGGGAGGGCGGCGACTTCGGCGGCGAAAGCGGGATTGGCCGGACTGACGCGGGCGTTGGCGCTCGAATTAGCCGCCCACAACATCAATGTGAACTACGTATCTCCGGGTCCCGCCAATACGGTACGCGAGACACCTTTTCAATTCGATATGAAAAGAATTCCGCTTGGACGTCTTGCGGAACCGTCCGAAGTCGTGGCGATGGTGAAACTGCTATGCAGCCCGAACGGACGCTATATCACCGGCCAGACCATTCACGTGAATGGCGGCCTTTATATGAACAGCTAGGAGTTTGTCGGATTTAGCCCCGACAAACTCCTAATGCAAAACCGCCCGGAACAAGAACGCAGCAAAATACCAGAATGGAAGCGCGTTCGGTCGCTACGTTCGCTTCGGAAAAGCAAACCTCGCATCGATTCTGTGATATTCAGCCCGGATTTAAGGTGCGGTTTTGCTTTAGCAGCCTGTCAGGGCGCCAAGCCTGACAGGCTGCTAGGCTGTCACTGTCGCTGCGCGTTTCAATCCCGGCATCGTGAAGCCGATCTGCTTGAGTTCCGCCGCTAGCGATTGCGCCTGCCCGGCGGTGAGTTCAACCAGCGGCGGGCGCACCCTGGCCCACGTCGGATCGTCCGCGTAGATCGCGATCCCCTGCTTGAGCGCGCCGATCATCAGATACTTCTTGCCGAACGCTTCGCGCGTGACGTTGAGCTTCGCCTGCTGCTCGTCCGCGTCGGCGTTCTGCCATTCGGTGTAGAGCTTGTGGATCGCGGCTGGGTTGACATTGGCGGTCGCGGAAATGGTGCCGACGCCGCCGCTTCTCATGTTCGCGAGCAGGAACGATTCCGATCCCACGAACACGTCGAACCTCGACTTCGCGAACGCATCGAGGAAGACTTTGGTGTTGTTCCAGTCGCCTGAACTGTCTTTCATGCCGGCGATCGCATTCGGGTAAGCCTTGAGCAGGCGCTCGACCAGCCCGGTGGTAATGCCGATCACTGCGACCGGCGGGATGTGATACAGGTAGATCCTGAGCCGCGAGTCGCCGACGCGTTGCACGACTTCGCTGAAGTGACGGTAGAGCCCTTCCTCGCTCACACCCTTGTAGTAGAACGGAGGCAGCATCAGCACGCCGGCGCAGCCATGCTTGACCGCATGCGACGTGAGTTTGACCGTTTCGGTGATCGAGCAGCAGCCGGTTCCCGGCATCATGCGCGAAGTGTCGAGCCCGGCAGCCGCCAGTCCGTCGAGCAGCGACATGCGGTCTTCGGCGGCCAGCGAATTCGCCTCGCTGTTGGTGCCGAACACGGCAAGCCCGCAGTTCTGCGACAGCAGCCAGCGGCAATGCGCGGTGAAGCGCTGAGGATCGGGACTGAGGTCGGCTTTGAATGGCGTGACGACGGGGGACAGCACGCCGCGTATGCGCTGGGTCATGGTTTTCTCCGGGAACGGTGGATGCGATGCGGAACAGGCGAAATAATACACCAGATGCAGCCACCGAGGACACAGAGGTCAGCACCATGGCGTCACAGCGCTTCAGTGACGATGGTGGCGATGTCTTGGCGTTCGCCGAGCAACCTGACGACATCGAGGTGGTTGTCACGCTCGAAGTAGAACCAGAGCAATGGGAAGCCCGCCACCCGCCAATTTCGGAGTCCGGGAATGCCAATTGAAATGCCAAGTGCCGGTGAGCCGATGCCCGGGTCAAGTTCGAGTTGATCGAGCGCCGCGTTGGAGGCGATCACAAACCGTACTGCGACTGTACTCCCAGCTTCCTTACGGTAATACCGGACCTCGGCTTGGCGGTCACGTGCCGCTTGCGGCCGAAGAATTGCCGACTTCAATCGACGTCGCCACGGGCAATGGCAAACAATTCTTCGTTGTCAGCTTTGCTCCTGGGCAGGCCGGGGCCAGAGGCAAGTCCGTCCCCGATGAGATTACGTAGGCGCGCCTTGGCTTGCTCTTCCTGGTCCTTACGCACCAGATCACGGATGTATTCGCTGGTATTTCCGTAGTTGCCGGCAGACACGCGTGCGTCAACGTAAGCACGCATCGCTTCCGGCAAGGTGAGACTCAACGTGTGTCGACTCATAAAGAAATGATGGCTGTTGTGACAACTGTTGTCAAGACCGCGACAGACCGCTATTTGATCCCGGAATGTCGTGTTTTGATTAGCCCTACTCGACGTTCCATGGGTATGTAAGGCCGCGAATCTCTCGACTGATTGGGCGGTCGATCCCGACGAGGTGATCAGGTGATGCTGGAGAAGAACCGTCGTGCGCGATGCGCACCCGGTACTACCGGAGCAAGGGTGCGCTTGCGCACCATCGAATTCAAGAATCGCAGCGAATGTAGGGTGCGCCTGCGCACCGGCTATTCGCCAAATTCGCAGTTCCCGCCGGTCACCGCACCGCCGGCCCAATCCTCAGGATATATCCCCTCACGCACGTAGCGATGAAACGTCGAATGCGGCCACTGCGCCGCGCGCGTTACGTAACCGTGCTTCACCGGGTTGTAATGCACGTAATCGACGTGCCGCGACAGATCCTGCTCGTCGCGGATGAGATGTTCCCAGAACCGCCTCTGCCAAAGTGTCGATTCGCGCCGCTTGATGCGCGATTGCGTCGTTGGAACCCGGTTGTCGATCCAGTACGCGCAGCCGCGGGATACGTGCTGCTTGATCAGCGACCAGCGCAAGGAAAAATTGTGATCACCGTCAGGCAAGGTCCATACGCAATGCAAATGATCCGGCAGCACAACCCAGGCGAGAATCCCGAATGGGTGAGATCGGCGGACCGCATCGATGGCCGTTCGCAGCGCGGCCATGCAACGCGGATCGGTCAGGATCGGCCGGCGCAGGTATGTCGTAACCGCAAAGAAATAGGTGCCGCCCGCGACGTATGCGCGACGATAATCCGGCATGGGATTATTTTTCCCCTCACATGGTGCGCAAGCGCACCCTACCAGAGAAATAACGCGCGTAGCGCACCGGCGAGTACATCGGTGTTGGTGCGACCTCCCTCGCGATGCACCCCCTTGCTGCAGACATTGACGTAAGCGAGCATAATACGCGCGCAGATTAGAGGGAGAGGGAATGAACATTCGCCGCAAACTGGTTCTCGCTCTTGGCGCGGGCCCGCTCATAGCGCCGTTCGCATCTTTCGCCCAGCAGGCGGCGAAGGTTTATCGGATTGGGTTTCTGGGTTCAGGCTCCGCTTCTATTTACGCTGGCCGGATCGCTGCATTGCGAACCCGGCTGCGTGAGTTTGGCTACGCCGAGGACAAAAACATTATCATTGTTCTCCGATACGCAGACGGAAAATACGAGGGCTTGCCGGGTCTTGCGGCCGAAATCATCGCGCTAAATCCGGATGTGATCTTAGCGGCGGCAACGCCTGCCATACTTGCCGCTCAGCGGGCAACGAAGACGATCCCAATCGTAATGTCGCCAGTCACGGATCCCGTTGGTTCGGGCTTTGTCGCAAACTTGGCCCAGCCAGGGGGAAATATCACCGGCGTTTCCATTATGAGCGTTGACATAACCGCGAAATCACTGGAGCTGCTTCATTCGGTCGTGCCGAAAGCCGGTCGAATCGCTGTCCTAATGTCGAACAATCCGAGCCACCCTGCGCAATTCAAGGAAGTACAGAAGGCTGCAAAAGTGCTCGCATTGACAGTCGTTTCCTTCAACGTCACCGATCCCTCCCAGTTCGAAAGCACGGCTTCCTTCGTTTCAAAGAGTAAGTGCGAGGCCCTGCTGGTATTAAATGACCCGATGTTGATCTCACTGCGTCAGCAAATCGCGGAGTTTGCCGCGAAGGCGCGGCTGCCAGCTATCTACCAGACGGACCTGCATGTGGAAGCCGGGGGTTTATAAGTTACGGACCCGACCTCACTGAGTTATTTAGGAGGTCTGCCACCTACGTCGATAAGATCCTAAAAGGCGCGAACCCGGCGACTATGCCGGTCGAGCAGCCGATCAAGTTCGAGTTGATCATCAACATGAAAGCCGCAAAAGCGCTTGGCATCAAGATCCCCAACTCGATCCTGGTGCGGGCGGACAGGGTGATCGAATGATAGGCGTGACCGACTGCGTTCGGGACATGCGAATCGCGCCTTTGGGTCGTAATCGGCCAATGTTTTCCAGGTTAAGTTATGATTTCTACAATTAGTGCGAAAGAGGAAGTAATGGCACGTCAACGCAAGAAGCCGGAAGAACTGCGCAGCCACCGCTGGTACGGCGNNACTCGCATTTCCGCCAGCGCGCCGAAGAGGTGAAGCGCGGCATCTGGCAGGCGGGCGGGTTCCCGGTCGAGATGCCGGCGATCACGCTGTCCGAGCCGTTCATGAAGCCCTCCACGATGATGTATCGCAATATGCTCGCGATGGAAACCGAAGAGCTGCTGCGCTCGTATCCGGTCGACGGCGCGGTGCTGATGGGCGG
>PLYS01000309.1 GCA_003153455.1 Betaproteobacteria bacterium
AAATTTGTAGCCGACCCCGCGTACTGTGAGTATGAATTTCGGCTTGGCGTGGTTTTTTTCGATCTTGGCGCGCAGGCGGTTGATGTGACAGTTGACGTTGTGCTCGTAACCATCGTGGCCGTAACCCCACACCTGGTCGAGGAGCTGCATGCGGCTGTAGACCCGGCCCGGATTGCGGGCGAAATGCAGCAGCAGGTCGAATTCCTTGAAGGTTACGCTCACTGGCTTGTTGTCCAGCATTACCTCCCGCTTGGCGGGATCGACGACAAGGTCGCCGATGTGAATCGGTTTCACGGTCGAGCTGACGGCATTTGCTGCCAGTGCGTCCATGCGTCGGAACAGTGCTTTGACGCGCGCCACCAGCTCGAGGATGCTAAACGGCTTGGTGAGGTAATCATCTGCTCCCAGTTCCAAGCCGAGCACGCGGTCGAGTTCCGTGGCCTTGGCGGTCACGATCAGAATCGGGACGTAGTTCGATTTTCCGCGCAGGCGGCGGCAGACTTCGAGGCCGTCCATGCCGGGCAGCATCAGGTCGAGGATGATCAGGTCGTAAGTTTTTGCTTCAGCCTCGGCGAGACCGCTGATGCCGTCGAATGCGAGTTGCACGTCGCACGCCAGGTCCGTGAGGTGCAGCTTGATCAGGTTCGCGATGTCTTGCTGGTCTTCGATGACCAGCACCCTGTGGTTCATGTCGGGCTGGGGTTTCTTGGGAGGGGGAAATTCTGCAAAGGTACATGATACAACCATCCACCGATCCGGGCGGATCGGCGGAACAAGAAGCGCCGCGGCCCCTGTAGGGGAACCGCGGCGCGGTGCCCGGCATTAGTCTCCGGCAGAAGCCGGTATTGATACCGGTTCCACGGCTGTACCTTCGTTCTCGGACGTGCTCATCCCGGCGCAGGCCGTAAGTACGCCCACCGTTGCTGCGACGAGTATCCAGCTGCAAATTCTTTTCATGATTACAACTCCTGATTAGTTTTAACACGTTGATTTAAATGAGATTAAACTGCGAGGACGAACCAGACACACGGTCCCCCCACAATCCGCACAGAGTATCCGGCTGAAAGATCGCGGAATTATCGCGAACGCGTATTCTTTTTATCTCGTTGCCGGCAAGACTTCCGCAGGCGCGTCGCAGGTAACGGACGTGGTATTCGGCTCACGCGCCGCACCTGCGACAGGAACATCTAGTGTCAAGAAAAATCCCGCATTCAACGGTGAACGTCTCGAGTTGCCGCGGCTTACCACTTCAGGGGAATGCTTATGATCGTCTTCGCCACCCATTGGTCAGAGGCGTTGGTCAGGCCGCAGCCGGCGCCGAAGTTCACGCCGAAGCCTTTGCGTTCGAAGTCGGTGACGAAATAGAACACGTGGTCCTGCTGCGACGAGTTGGACATCTTGTTGAGGCGGCCGAAGCCGGCGTAGTGTTCAAACCCGAGCGCCCACTCGTCGTTGATCTCACGCGCGACTTTGAAGTTCACGTTGAGGTCCGCGACGTCGACGATTTGTTCGGGCCGGAAAGGGCAAAGCCGAAAATCGGATTGACGGCCAACAGCCAGGGGCCGTTGCGGTAGCCGGTAAACCCCCGCAGCTCGGCCACATAGCGGTCTTCTGATACGCGCAGCGGAACGTAACCGACTTCAAGAGTTGAGATGCAGCTCAAGCACGGCTTCACCCGGCTCCCTGATATCGTCGAGATAGACCTGAATCTCGTCGGGTGCGGCGAGGGCGGGCGGGCAGAAAAATGCGCCAAGGCACAGGGCAAAAACGCCACGCCGCGCGCACTCACGCAGTCGATAGGACATGTGGGGCACTGGCGAGCTGATCGGTGGTGCCGATTCTCATGGTTTTCTCCTCTTGTGATCGGGCCCTCCGTTCGATTTTCGAAATGCCAATGCGGCCGGTTTCGGGCGCGATCAGGTACGGCGCGTCGGGCTGCGCGCGCGCCGACACCGAAGGGGCAGGGCGCGCGCCATCGGCTCAGCGTTCGAGCGTGGCCTTTAACGCCGCGCCCACATCGGACGGCGTATCCAGCACGGTGACCCCGGCGGCTTCGAGCGCCGAGCGCTTGGAGGCGTAGGTTCCCTTGTCGCCCATGACGATGGCGCCGGCGTGCCCCATCTTCTTGCCCTTGGGCGCGGCGCCGCCGGCGATGAAGGCGACCACGGGCTTGGTCATGGTCTTGGCGTAAACAGCTGCTTCCTCTTCCATCGAGCCGCCGATCTCGCCCACCATGACGACGGCTTCGGTACCGGGAAAATTGTCGAGGGCGACGAGCGCATCGCGCGTGGTGGTGCCGATGATCGGATCGCCGCCGATGCCGACGAAGGCGGATTCGCCGTAGCCGGCCTGGACGACGTTGAGACACAAAAGCACGCCCAGGCTGCCGCTCCGGGAAAGCACGCCGATCGAGCCCTTCTTGAAGATGCGCTCGTTAAAGGCTGGCATGAAGCCAGCGAAGCATTCGCCGGGCGTGACGACGCCGGCAGTGTTGGGGCCGAGGATGTGCGCGCCGCGTTCCTTCGCCGCGGCCATGAAGTACATCACGTCCTGCACCGGGATGTGCTCGGTCAGCACGACCAGGCCCTTGGCGCCGGCCTCGATCGCGTCCATGGCGGCTTCTTTGACCATCAGGGGCGGGATGAAGAGGACTGCGACGTCGAAGCGTGTGCCCTTCATCGCGTCCCGGGCGGTGGCGAAGACCGGCACGTCGCAATGCATGGTACCCGCCTTATTCGGATTGGTGCCGCCGACGACCTTGGTGCCGTAGGCTTGCATGCGTTCGGACCAGAACGTGCCCTGCCTGCCGGTGATGCCCATCACCAGCACGCGATCGGTGCCGCGGACGATCATCGCGCCGCCTCCACCGCCGCCTTGCTCGCGTCGTCCA
>PLYS01000073.1 GCA_003153455.1 Betaproteobacteria bacterium
GGGGGCGTCCATCCCATTACGAACCACGAACCACGGAATTTTTTATGAGATTGGTGACTTTTTCCGATGCGATAGGCATGCGCATCGGCGTGCACGATACCGCGTCCAACACGATCGTCGACCTCGCGGCGGTGACACGATTGCCAAGGGACATGACGAGCTTTATCGCGCTTGGCAAGAACGGGCTGAAGCGCGCGCGCGCCGCTGTCAAAAGCGGCGAGGGCCGGCTGCCGGTCGCTAGCGTCAAGCTGCACGCGCCGATACCGCGGCCTGCGAAAAACATCCTGTGCGTCGGCAAGAACTATTACGATCACGCCAGGGAGTTTCACGCGAGCGGCGTCGACGCGAGCGCCGGCAAGGACGCGATTCCCGAACTGCCGATCATATTCACCAAGTGGCCGAATTCGGTGATCGCCAGCGGCGAGCCGATACCGAGCTATCTCGATTACACCCATTCCACCGATTACGAGGGCGAGCTGACGGTGGTGATCGGCCCCGGCGGACGCGGCATCGGCAAGCAGGACGCCTACGCTCACGTCTACGGCTATACCCTCATCAACGACGCCACCGCGCGCACGCTGCAGAACAAGCACAGGCAATGGTTCCTCGGCAAAAGTCTCGACGGCTACTGCCCGATGGGACCGTGCATCGTGACCGCCGATGAGGTGCCGGATGTCACCAAACTGCGCCTGATCACCAAAGTCAATGGCGACGTGCGCCAGGACGCGCTGGTGAGCGAACTGATATTCGACATCCCGACGCTGATCGAAACGCTGTCGCGCGTGATGACACTCGATCCCGGCGACCTGATCGCGACCGGCACCTGCGTCGGCGTCGGCATCGGCTTCGATCCGCCTAAGTACCTGCAGAAGGGTGATCGCGTCGCGATCACGATCGAGCCGATCGGCACGCTCGAGAATCCGGTTGATTGAGCCGTTCAGGTAGAATCGCTAACACAAGCAGTAACAACCATACCGATAAAGCCCGGAGGAGATATGAAACGCTGCCTGTTTGCCGTATTGTGCGCGCTCGCCGCCGCTCCAGCGCTCGCGCAGGACGCTTATCCGTCGCGTCCTGTCACCATGATCGTGCCGTTCCCGCCGGGCGGGGTAGCGGACATTACGGGGCGTCCCACTGCAGCCGCGATGGAGAAGATACTCAAGCAACCCGTCGTCATCGCCAACCGGCCCGGCGCAGGCGGCGCGGTCGGCAACGCCGCGGTGGCCAACGCCAAACCCGACGGCTACACGATACTGATGGCGCTTTCCAGCATTTCGGTGATTCCGGAAGCCGACAAGCTGTTCGACCGCAAGCCCGCTTATGCGCTCGACCAGGTGATTCCGGTCGCTCTCATATCAGCCGATCCGACGATCCTGGTCGTGCACCCGTCGCTGCCGGTCAGGTCGCTGAAAGAGCTGGTGGTGCTTGCCCGGTCGAAGCCCGGACAGATGTCGTACTCTTCGTCCGGCATTTACGGCGCGCTGCACCTGCCGATGGAAATGTTTTTGCACGCGGCAAAACTCAAGATGCGGCACGTGCCGACCACCGGCGGCGGCCCCGCGATCACCGCGCTGCTCGGAGGTCATGTCGAAATGACCGCGGGCGGGCCGGCGGCAATCAGCGGTCACGTCAAAGCCGGCAAGCTGCGCCCGGTCGTGAGTTGGGGCGCCAAGCGCCACGAAGCGTTCCCCGACGTGCCCACGTTCAAGGAACTGGGTTACGACATCGAGTATTACATCTGGGCCGGCATGTTTGCGCCCAGGGGCACGCCCGAGCCGGTGATGAACGTGCTGCGCGACGCCGCGCACAAGGTGGTCGAGGACCCGGATTTCAAGAGCGCCATGGCTAAGCTCAGTTCGCCGATCCAGTACATGGATGCGCCGGAATTCGGCAAATACTGGGCGGCCGACGCGAAGCGCCTGGCCGAGGTGGTGAGGGTCGTCGGCAAGATCGAAGAGCAGAAATAAATCAATGTTTTTACCGGCGTTTATCTGCGGCTGACTGTTGTTTCCCGCATTTTGGAGGTAGGTTTATGAGCGAACCCAGCGCCACTGGCGCGCAAGGCGGACTGCGCAGCGATCAGATTTCGGGTGTCGTGTTCGTTCTGATCGCGCTGCTAACAGCGTGGGAGAACCGCTCCTATCCGCTCGGCTCGCTGTCCGAACCGGGGCCGGGCTATATGCCGCTGTTGCTCGCGATCGCGCTCGGTGCATTCGGGCTGCTGGTCGCGCTGCGCGGCAGCGCTTCACCGCTGTTCAACACTATCGACTGGACTGAGAGCAAGCGCGGCATCGTGCTGCTGATTGCGTGCGGCGTTGGCGTGTTCGTGCTCGAACGTATCGGTTACCGCCTCACGATGATCGCGCTGCTGGTATTCATGCTCGGCGTGGTCGAGCGCAAGCGGCCGCTGCCGACGGTGCTGGTTTCAGTCGGTTTTGCGTTCATTTCGTATTTCGTTTTCGCGACCATGCTCAAAGTCCAGCTGCCGCAAGGACCGTGGGGATTGTGATGGAAGGGGTCGTCAGCAATCTGCTGCTTGGCTTCTCGGTCGCGCTCACGCCATCGGTCCTTGCTTATGCTTTCGCCGGCTGTGTAATCGGCACGCTGGTCGGCATGCTGCCGGGGCTGGGCCCGCTCGCCGGCATCAGCCTGCTGCTGCCCGCGACGTACGGCTTGAATCCGATCATCGCGATCGTGCTGCTCGCCGGCGTCTACTACGGTGCGATGTACGGCGGCTCGACGACCTCGATCCTGATGAGCATCCCGGGCGAGGCGGCATCGGTAATGACCTGCGTCGACGGTTATGCAATGACGCTGCGCGGGCGTGCCGGGCCGGCGCTCGCGATCGCGGCGATCGGCTCGTTCATCGCCGGCACACTGTCGGTGGTCGCGCTGATGTTTCTGGCGCCGACATTGGCGTCATTCGCGCTGCGCTTCGGCCCGCCCGAATACACCGCGCTGCTGATGATGGGGCTGCTGGTACTGTCGTACATGAGCGGCGGCTCGATGGCGAAGACGCTGACGATGGCGACGGTCGGCCTGCTGCTCGGCATGATCGGCATCGATGCGATGAGCGGTTACACGCGCTTCAACTACGATGTGATCGAGCTCAGCGACGGCATTGGCATAGTGCCGCTCGCGGTCGGGATGTTTGGCTTGTCGGAAATTCTGCTGACCGCGGGACAGCCGACGCCGCCGCGGGTGCAGAAACCAACATTGCGTCAGTTGATACCGTCACGCGATGAGTTTCTCCTGTCGGTCGGGCCCATTGTCCGCGGCAGCGTGCTCGGCTTCCTGATCGGAATCATTCCCGGCTCGGCGCACATCATTTCGTCGTTCGTGTCGTACGGTGTCGAGCGTAGAATGTCCGCCCATCCTGAGCGTTTCGGCAACGGCGCGATCGAAGGCGTGGCGGGTCCCGAGTCGGCCAACAACTCGGCGGCGACCGGCGCCTTTGTGCCAATGCTCGCGCTCGGTATTCCGACCGGGCCGATTACCGCGGTGATGTTGTCCGCGATCATGGTGCACGGCATCTCGCCGGGACCGATGCTGATTACAGAGCAGCCCGAGCTGTTCTGGGGTTTCGTCGCGAGCATGTATGTCGGCAACGTGGTGCTGCTGATTTTGAACCTGCCGCTGGTCGGGCTGTTCGTGAATCTGCTGCGGATTCCGTATTCGTATCTTTACCCGGCGATCTTGTGCTTTTGCATCCTCGGCGTGTATTCGGTCAGCAGCAGCGTGGTCGAGGTCTGGATCATGCTTGGCACGGGCGGGTTTGGTTACCTCTTGCGCAAATTGGGCTACGATCTGGCGCCGATCGCGTTGGGCCTGGTCCTGTCGCCCGTGCTCGAGCTGTCGTTGCGCCAGTCGCTCGCGATGTCGGGCGGCAGCTACGCGATTTTTTTCGACCGGCCGATCGCGGTAACCATGTTCGTCGTCTCGGGCGTGCTGATACTGCTCGCGCTCAAGCCGCTGGTATTCAAGAGCAAGGACTGGCGCTCCGGGGTCGGGCTCGACGAGCAGGCGTAGGTTCGGGCCGGATATGCGGGCTTCATGCCGTTTTCCTGGCTCGTCCCCGGGGCGCGCGAGGATTGCGCGCCAAGTGCATGGGCGGCGCGACTGGTTTAACATATCGGCCAACTTCGGACTTATGCCACTGGTGCGCCTGATCCTGTTTTTGGCTCTCGGATTTCGTTGCGTTGCGGCGCCGGCGGCGGTAACGTGCGAGCAGCTCGCCGACATCGCGTTTTCGACGCAGCAGTTGCGCGACCAGGGCTACTCGCTGCAAATGGTGCTGGCCGAGGCCGACAAATTGGAATCGAGCAAGAAATTTACGGCGGACGAACTCGATCGCATCAAGGACGTGGTAGTAACAGCATTCAAGAGCATCCGCTCGCCGCTCGAGGTGCTGCAGGAGTGCAAGGACAAGCTGCCGCGGTAAGCAGGCAAATATGAGGGAGAGCATGATGAAGGTAAATACCAGAAGCTGGCTCGTTGCGGCCGTGCTGGCCGTGCTGTGTTCGGGATGTGCGACTAATCTTCCGGCGCCGGATTTCCAGGCGCTGGTGGCGAGCCCCGATCGCAGCGAAGCGGACCGCAGCAACGACGCGCGGCGCAAACCTGCGGAACTGCTCGAATTCTACGGCGTGCGGCCGGGCATGACTGTGCTTGATCTCGGCGCCGGTGCCGGCTACAACACCGAGCTGCTGGCACGCGCGGTCGGCGCATCGGGCAGGGTCTACGCTCAGAACACCCGTTCCATTGTCGATAACATGCTCAAGGGCCGTTTCGACGAGCGCCTGCAGAAGCCGGTGATGAAGAACGTCGTGCATGTGGTGCGCGAATTCGACGATCCATTGCCAGCGGACGTGCGCAATCTCGATCTCGTCACGTTTAATTTTACCTACCACGATGTCTCCTATATGAACGTCGATCGCGCCAAAATGAACCGCGCGGTCTTCAGCGCGCTGAGGCCTGGCGGAATCTACATCGTGGCCGATCACTCGGGCCGCCCGGGCACGGGCGTCACCGAGGGCAAGACGCTGCACCGCATCGACGAGGCGGCCGTGCGGCGTGAAGTCGAGGCCGCGGGATTTCGCTTCGTTGCCGAAGGCGGTTTCCTTCGCAATCCGCAGGACCCGCGTGACGCTCCGGTGTTCAAGCCGAAGCAGCCGAACGATGAATTCGTGCTCAAATTCGTTAAACCATAACTGTTTGTAACCCGGTCAGGAGGAGACTATGAAACACGTATTGCGTAACATCCTTGCAATGATGGCCGCAGCGGCGCTCGTCTCCGGCTGTGCAACGCCGAGCCCCGATGCGGGCAAGGACGGCAAGATCGAGGTGCAGTGGCTCGGCAACGCGGCGATGAAGATCACCACCGTGAACGGCAAGGTGATATTGATTGACCCTTTCCTCACCGCCAATCCGAAGACGCCGCAGCAGTACAAGAATCTCGATGCGCTCGGCAAGATCGACCTGATCCTCGTCACCCACGGGCATGGCGATCACATTGGCAATGCTGGGCAAGGCTACGATGCGGTGACCTTGTCAAAGAAGCACAGCGCGCCGCTGTATGCGCCGGCTGGGCTCAACCAGGCGCTGATCACGCTTGGCATACTGTCGCCCGAACTTTCCCAGCGTTTTGGCAAAGGCGGCACCATCACGCCGTTTCCGGGCGTCAGGATCACGGCAACGCACGCCGAGCACAGCTCCGAGCTGCTGTGGACCAATCCCGTCACCAGCAAGCCCGAGAGCCACATCGGCGGCGAGCCGGTCGGCTTCATCATCGAGCTGGAGAACGGCTTCAAGATCTACCACATGGGTGACACCGCCGTATTCGGCGACATGAAGCTGATCGGCGAGTATTACAAACCCGATCTGATCATGATTCCGATCGGCGGCCACTACGTGATGGATCCGAAAGACGCCGCGTACGCGACCAGCAATCTTCTCAAGCCGCGCTTTGCGATCCCGATGCATTACGCTACCAACCCGTTCCTGAAAGGCACGCCGGAGGAGTACATGGCGGCACTCGGCAATTCTTCGACCAAGGTATTCCCGATTAATCCCGGCGACAAGCTCAGGTTTTGATGCGGGTCACGACGCGTAGCAAGAACCTTGGGCGGGCGCTGACCGGGCTGCTGGCCTCGTTTGTGCTCTCCGCCGCGCCCGCGTTCGCGGCGGACATTGAGCGCAGCGGCGGTCCGTATGTGCCGACGCCGCAGGTGGTGGTCGATCAGATGCTGCGCATGGCCAACGTCGCCGAGAGCGATTTCGTCGTCGATCTGGGCTCGGGCGACGGCATTATCGTGCTCACCGCGGCAAAACAGTTCAAGGCGAGCGGCATGGGTGTCGACATCGATCCCGAGCTCGTCAAGTCGAGCAATGATAGTGCGAGGAAGCTTGGCGTCGCCGACCGCGTGCGCTTCCTGCAGCAGGACGTGTTCAAGGCCGACCTGAGCCACGCCTCGGTGCTGACGCTCTACCTGCTGCCGGAAATGATGCTCAACCTGCGCCCCAAGATTTTCAATGAGCTCAAGCCCGGCGTGCGCGTGGTATCGCACGACTATCATCTTGGCGACTGGCAGCCGGACGATCAGATCAGCTTCGAGGTGCCGGAGAAGGAGGCGGTCAACGGCGTGCCGAAGGCGACGATTTCCCTGTGGTATGTGCCTGCCAAGGTCGCCGGTAAATGGGAGGTCAAGGTTAGCGGCGGCGAGACCTACGAATTCACCCTCAGGCAGCGTTTTCAGAACCTGGAAGGCAGCGTGGCTGTCGGCGGCAAGCCCGTGCGGCCGCGGCAGCTCACGTTGCGCGGCAGCGAGTTCAGTTTCGCGCTGCCGGATGGCAAAGGCATGGCGCGCTTTTCCGGCCGCGTCAAGGACGACGCGATGGATGGCAGGGTCGAGTTGCCTGGCGCCAAGGTGCCCGCGCGCTGGTCGGCAGTGCGCACTGCGGCAGGTGTGGTGAGCATCAACTGATGTTTGCCCTTGTAATGTGGAATACCTTCTGAAAGGATGTCAAATTGGCAAAACCCAATTATCAATATGAAAAGCGCCAGAAGGATATAGCAAAGAAAAAGAAGCAGGAGGAAAAACGACTGCGCAAACTGGAGAAGAAGAATGCAGATCTCAATGAGAGTCCAGGCGCGCCTGCGGTCGAGCCAGTAACCCCGCAGTCCAACTAGTCCATCGGTTGTAATGGGCAGTGCAATCGATCTGTAATATAGGGCTTCGGCTAGTCGCGGCTGATGAAGATGGAATCAATCATAAGTGTTCGTATCCCGCTTGTTCACAAATTGAGGTGAACTCCCGCGCGCCGACCGATGGTTATTGCGGTTTGATGCCGATTTCCGGTATCAGCTTGCGATAGAACTCGTACTCGGATTTGATCAGCGCGCCGAAGGATTCCGGCGTGGTGTCCACCGCGGGCACGCCACCCTGGCGCGCAAAACGCTCGGCGGTTTCAGGGCGCTTGAGTATCGTGACGATATCGGCGTGCAGCTTGTCGATGATGGCACGCGGCGTGCGCACGGGCGCGGCGATGCCGAAAGGTGTTTCGCTCACTGCGTTGGGCAAGCCCGCCTCGATCACGGTCGGCACGTCGGGAAAACCGATCGCGCGCGTTTTGCTGGTCACTGCCAGCACGCGCACGCGTGAATCGTGCATCATCGGCGTCACCGCGGGCGAGACGAATACGACAAAATGCACACGGCCGGCAAACATTTCCGTCCACGCGTCGGCGACATTCTTGAACGGCACGTGTACGGCATCGATGCCCGCAGCCTTGGCAAAAATCTCTGCCGATAAATGCGCCGCCGTTCCCGTGCCGATCGATGCGAAATTGAGCTGCCCCGGCCGCGACCTGGCATAAGCGATGAATTCCTGCACCGTTTTTGCCGGTAGCGTCGACGAAACCATCACCACGCTGGGGATTAATGCGAACAACGCGATCGGCGCAAAGTCGGTCGTCGGGTTATACGGCTGCTTGGCGTACATCAGCGGCAACACCATCATCGAACTGGACGCCGTGCCGAGCGTGTAGCCATCCGGGTTGGCGTTGGCGAGCGTTTGCATGGCGATCAGCCCGCCCGCGCCGGTACGGTTGTCGGCGATTATTTGCTGTTTGTACATCTCGGTCAGGGCCTGCGCTATGGTTCGCCCGAAATAATCGGCGCCGGTGCCCGGGGAAGCCGAGATGATGAGTCGAATCGGACGCTCGGGGTAGGATTGTGCAGCGTGCAACGGTGACACCAATGCACAGCACACCAGCGCCAACACCGCCTTCGTCCATTTCATGCTGTTGTCTCCCGGGTGACGAAATTGCAATTTGTAAGTGTATGCCGAAGAACCTGTTGCAGGTAGTCTTGGCAGAATCCTGACTCCGGTCTACCACTTCCATTAGCCAGGCCGACGCGGCACTAACCCGACTTGCCGGCCGGCGGAGACTCGCCGTCATCGATACGACGAGCGCGGCAATTACCGGCTGCCTTAGAATTTGAGTTTTGTCCGCGAAAATACGGTTGTAAGCCTCAAATCGAGCCGTCAATTACAAGTTTCTTTCCTCAAATCCACGCATTGGAGAGGTCCGACCCGAAATGCATGGCATGTCAGACTATTGCGCGCAATCCCGGGCAGGAGTAGGGTCTGCATCAGTCCGCACCCTGAACGTTTCTGGCGCAGACGGGGGGCTCGAAAAAACATAATGCCGGATATGCGCAACCGGGTGCGCGCTCGATCTGCTACCGTCCGTGCACCGGGCCCGCCTGCGCGACCCGTTGCGGGATTGATCTTCTTATCGCTCAACGGCGCGGCCGGAACATTCTTCGAGGAGGCAGGTAATGAGAACCTATTCGTGGTCGGCGTTACTGATTTCGGTGCTGATTGGCTTCTTCTGCAATGCGATCGCGCAGGAGCTCACGAAACCGTTGACCATCGTCGTACCGACTGCACCCGGTGGTCTCAACGACATCATTCCGCGGCTGCTGTCGGTGAAGCTCAGTGAATCGCTGCGGCAGAACGTGGTGGTGGAGAACCGTCCGAGTGCGAACGGTGTGGTCGCCGCGGATTATGTGGCACGAGCCGTTCCTGATGGTTCGATCATCGGCGTCGGCAACAGCGGCACGCATGCGGTCAATGCGACGCTTTACAAGAAACTGCCGTACGATCCGGTACGCGATTTCGCGCCGATCACGCAGTTCGCCGAAAACGGCCTGGTGATCGTTTCGCATCCCGCTGTCCCCGCCAATACCGTTGCCGAGCTCATCGCGCTCGCGAAGAAACGGAAGGGCGTCCTCAACGCCGCGATCGCCGGCGCGACGGGTGAAGTGGCCACCAATGCGCTGAAGCTGCAGGCGGGTATCGACATGACGAATGTTCCGTACAAGGGCGGGCCGCCCGCCATCATCGCGATCATCTCCGGCGAAGTCGATCTGACGATTACGTCGTACGCGACCGTGATCCAGCAGGTGAAAGCCGGAAAGCTCAAGGTGCTCGGCGTGACGAGCACGAACCGGTTTGCGTTGCTGCCGAACGTTCCCACCGTTGCGGAGAGCGGACTGCCCGGTTTCGAGATCATCATGTGGTATGGCCTTTTTGCACCGGCCCGCACACCGGAGAACATCGTGCGGCGGCTGCGCGATGAGGTCGTGAAGGGCCTCAACGCGCCGAACATCCGGCAGCGTCTGCTTGCGGAGAACTGCGACATCATCGGCAGCACGCCGGAGGAATTCGGCGCGAAAGTGAAGCGGGATGTGGAGAAGTTCCGCAAAGTCATCCTCGAATCCGGAATGCCGAGGCTGTAGGCGCGACACACGGCCGCTGCAGAATCGCAATTAATAGCCGTGACTCGTGATCCGTCCGATTACAACCGCGATTGGTGATTTGTGATTGGCTTTGTCTCTGATCTTATCTGCGTTCATCTGCGGTTACTAACCAGAACGCACTCGTCAGCGTGCTTGTGTTGTGCGCCCTGAGCAGCAGCGGATCACTCGCTCAGCACAATTACTCCGTGAAGCAGATCCGAATGGTCGTTCCAAGGCGAGATTCAGGTCGGATCAGTACAAGGAATTGATTTGCCACCGCTATACGTCAAGAACAGCTGTGCTCTTGGCCTTAAAGGCGTATTCTTGAAGGCAAAAGACGCGCTCTAAGGAAAGCCGGGCGGACGACATGCACGCTTAGCACGGCATTTTGGTGGCAAAAAATGAGCTTCTAAGCTGGAAATAGCCGGCGCCCAGCAGATCAATTTCCAAGATTACAAAGGCTTGGCTTGGTCCGACCCGAAAAGCGAGCAATTGCTGACTCGTGTGTAACATCAGGGGAGAATTCTTATGAAGTACTTGCTTGCACTCGCGACGTTTCTTTCGATGACCGTTTTGGTGACTTTAGCGGCCGCCCAAGGTTTTCCCAACCGAGTCCACTACATCAACCACGAGAAGGTCGCGGCCGCATTCGTCAAAGGAGAACGCGTCATCGAGGACGAAGGCCTCATCGTCATCGCCAACCGCGGCGTGCAGCGCGGTTTTGAGATGCACGACAAGACCAACCACGTCTTCATCATCGTTGACGGCGAGGCGGAATTCGTGACGGGCGGCAAGATGATCGATCCGAAAGTGACCGCTCCGGGGCAGACACGCGGCAAGGGCCTTGAGGGCGGCGTGAGCCATCGCTTGAGCAAGGGCGACATCATTACGATCCCGGCCGGCACGCCGCATCAGTGGAAAGACACTTCGAAAACCGGCTCAATCACCTACTATGCGGTGAATATCGAGCAGTAGGCTGATTCGCCACATCGTTGGATGGCTTCTTGCCAGCAAGCGTCGCGGCATTTTGCCCTCGTGCAGCAAGCGCCGCATGGCCGAAACGGCCGCGTACCTGGTCGATCAGGTCATGCCGCAAGTGTCGGCGTCGTGAGTTGGCGTGGAGCCGGCACAGATCGGGCCGGGCTACCAAAGAGCGGCAGCGAGAAAGGCGACCGTCTCCTCAGGGTCGAATTGGAACCTACGAGCAACGGGCACCTCGCGGCCAAGACCGGTCACAGAAGAAGTTTTGCGATAGCTGCTGGCGACTATTCAAAAGCCTGTTGCAGGGCAATGTTAA
>PLYS01000176.1:0-622 GCA_003153455.1 Betaproteobacteria bacterium
CAACAGCGTTGCTGGCCGCGTTGCCGCCTACGCCCACCCACCGCTTGCTACAGGGTCTTACAGCCGGATCGTTCGCCGGCAGGTGCTTAAGACGTCGGCGTTGATCGCAGTATCGCTCTGCGGAACGATTAAGTCACTGTTGAAGGACATAAGTTCCGGGAGCGTCGCAGCGCGGGGCATAGCCGGCCGCGGCGGCGCCCATGGCGGGCGGCGCGCCCGCCACGCCGGAATGCGTTGCCAGCCAGGCGGCCCATTCCGGCCACCATGAACCATCCTTGCGCGGTGCCTCGCTCAAGTAGGTTTCCGGATCGACGTAGCGCGCATCCGACGCCTCGGTCATGACCTGGAAGCTGTGACCGTCACGGCCGGGCTCCGACACGATCCCGGCATTGTGACCGCCGGTCGTGAGCAGATAAGTCACGTCGGTGTCGGTCAGAAGATTGATCTTGTATGTCGACTGCCACGGCGCGACGTGGTCGCGCACGGTGCCCACGGCGAAGATGGGGGCGCGAATGTCGGTGAGCGCGATCGGTTTGTCGGCGACGATAAATCGACCCCCGGCAAGATCGTTATTCAGGAACAGGCGCCGCAGATATTCCGAATGCATGCGATAGGGCATGCG
>PLYS01000176.1:703-2922 GCA_003153455.1 Betaproteobacteria bacterium
TCGGGCACGATCGCACGAACCGCGTCGAGCGCCGCCATGACACCGAGCGTGCGATAGTCGTCCAAGCCGAAGTCGCGGTCCTCCGGGCCAGGATTCTTCCACGAAATCATGAAAACCGTGAAACCTTGCTCGGTGAGGTATTTCACCAGCGAGTTGTGCGGCGAAAGATCGAGAATGTAATATTTCATGATCCAGGCCGGAACGATGAGCACCGGCTCGGGCCGGACCTTGTCGGTCGCCGGCGCATATTGAATGAGCTCGATCAATCGATTGCGATAAATGACCTTGCCCGGGGTCACCGCTACATCGCGCCCAACGACATAATCCTCGGTGCCAACGGGCTTCTTGCCGCTTGCCGTGCGTTCCAAATCCTGCATCAGGTTGCGCAGGCCGCTCACCAGGTTCTGTCCACCTTTGCTGACGGTATGCCGAAACAGCTCGGGATTTGTCAGCAGGAAGTTCGACGGCGAGAACATGTCGAGCATCTGGCGCGACACGAAATCCATCATGTTCTCATGGTGTTTCGTCACGCCGCGGATACCCGTCGTCGCGTTGTGCCACCATTGCTGATTGAGCAGGAAGCTCTGATACATCAAACTGTATGGCCATCGCTGCCATTCCGCGCCAATGAACCGTCGATCATTCGGCAATGGCTCGATACAATTCTGGGCCTTGTCGCCCTCCAACCCGCACTGCCAAGCGTAGTTGGCGAAGCGGACGGCTTTCCTGGTCGCCTTATCGAGCAGCTGCAACCGTTTGCCCGGCGAAAAGGCAAGATGGGTTGCCCAATCAAGATAGGCTTTGGCCAGTGCCGCCGGCGACAGGCCCATGGTGAAACGCGCCGCCGTGGCATGGAGCGAGCGGTCGACGATCTCGGCAAAAGCCGTCACGGCATAGGAATCGCGCCCGTCGGCTGTCTCGGCCGGAGTTTTTTCGCTAGACTTCGAAACGAGAACTGGCATCTCGCTACCTGCTGGCTTCAAGCTGGGTCGCGCGTCCGTTCGTGTGAGCATGTTTAAATCTAGCCGCGTTCTTGCACCGCAATATGACCTAGATCAATCAGCGCAAGGGCGGGTTAGGATTAGCGCTATGACACATTCCGACGATAAACCGCTCCCGGCAGTCGGCGCCTATTAGATCGACGAGGCCGACTATCCCGCGTTGCTGAGACTATTTGACGACGGCAATACGATGCCGCGCAACTGGCAAGAATGGTTAAAGATTGCCGAAGAGATGGAGAAAGGGCTCAAGGCCTACGGACACTGCTAATATCGTTTCTTGACTGCAACTCTGCGGGAGGCTCGCATGTCTATCAAAGTTGCCGTGGTCCAGGCGCCTCCGATTTTGCTCGACCGCGCCGCCACCATTTCCCGCATGCTGCAACATATGGCCGACGTGGCCGCGGCCGGGGCCAAGCTTGTTGTCTTTCCGGAAGCCTATATCCCCGGTTATCCAACCTGGGTCTGGCGGCTCAAGCCGGGTGGCGATATGGCGGTCGCCGGTGAAATCCACACGCGGCTGCGCGAACAGGCGGTCGATATTGCGCGTGGCGACCTGAAACCGCTGACCGACGCTGCGGCACAGCATGGCCTTACGTTGGTCTGCGGGCTGCACGAAATAGATTCGGAGTTCAGCGGGACGACGCTGTTCAATAGCGTGGTCGTGGTTGGCCCTGACGGCGCCATTCTTAATTGTCATCGCAAGCTTTTGCCCACCAATCCGGAACGCATGGTGTGGGGACGCGGCGACGCGCGCGCTCTGCGGGTTGTCGATACGCCCGCCGGCCGTATCGGATGCCTGATCTGTTGGGAAAATTACATGCCGCTCGCGCGCTATGCCTTGTATGCGCAGAATTTGGAAATTCTGATCGCGCCGACGTGGGACTGCGGCGACGAATGGATCGCCAGCATGCGGCACATCGCACGCGAAGGTGGCTGCTGGGTCATTGCCACCGGTACTGCGATTCAAGCGGGCGATGTGCCCAAGACTTTTCCAGGCCGGGATCGTCTGTTCAGCGACGATCGCGAATGGCTATGCGATGGCGGCGCCTTGGTCGTGCGGCCGTTCGGCAAAGTCGAAGCTGGACCGCTTAACCGGGAAAAGACGGTGCTCTACTGCGACATCGACCCTTCAGCGGCTCCGCGATCCCGCCGTTCTCTCGACGTGACGGGTCATTACGCACGTCCTGATATTTTTCATCTGCAGGTCAACCGAACGCC
>PLYS01000594.1:0-6428 GCA_003153455.1 Betaproteobacteria bacterium
GTCATTTCAAAATTCCTGCCGGGTTTCATCGCCAACCGCCTGCAGAGCGCGCTGACCGCCGAGATGCTGTTCCTGTTGGACAACGGCTATGCCACGGCAGAAGATATCGACATGGCGACCAAGGCCAGCTTCGGCATGCGAATGCCTATCCTGGGCGTGGTGAAGAAGGTGGACTTTGCCGGCGTCGATCAGATCCAGCGCAGCTACGGCAACGGGCTCTACCGCTCGCCGCCGCACCGGGTAAATTCGGAAACCATGGACCGGCTGGTGGCGCAGGGCCGGCTCGGGGTCAAGAGCGGGAAAGGGTTTTTCGACTATGGTGACCGTTCGCCCGGAGAGATCATGCAGGAAACGAATGTGAAAATGATCAGGCTGCGGGAGTTTCTCAAGCAACTGGGAGAGCTGTGATGGTCAATTCCACCGAGGCGGCACCCCTGGCCAATATCGATCGTCTTCACCGCTTCATGGATGAGCACGATTTGGCGGCAGTCATTGCGCGATCGGGGGTGAACTTCACGTATCTGTCCGGGGTCGCGTATGCGGGCACGCTTGCCCGGCACCTCGATCTCGCCGAATCGCCGCGTCCAGTGTATGTCGTATGGCCGAGGACCGGCGACCCCGTGCTCATCGTCAATCCGCTCGCCGACGCGATAACCCGGCGCGATTCGTGGATCACAAGGGTAATCGTGTACGCGAGTTACACGGAACAGCCGCTCGACAAACTGTGCGACGTGCTGCGCTGGCTCGGGGTTGCCGATGGGCGCGTTGGATTCGAGGAGAGTTACTTCAGCGCTGCGCAGTGCAATGCGCTCGAGGCCGCGTTGCCTCGAATGCAATTGGTGGAAGCGAGCCGCATGCTGGCGCAGGTCCGATGGATCAAGACGCCGGGGGAGATTGCCCTGCTCAAGCAGGCCGCCGATCTGCTCGACGATGCCTTCCTCGAGGTGTATGCATCGATCGAGCGCGGAGAAACCGAGCGCAGCGTCCATAGCCGCATGGTCGCCTCCTGCATGCGCCGCGGGGCCACCTTCGCGCATGGGTGGATGGCGTCCAGCCGGAATACGGTGCCGGCGGGCGGCCAAAGCGATGTGCCTTTTCTCGCAGGCGACATCGTGCGCACCGACTACGTCGCGTACCTGCGCGGTTATCCCGGACATGCGTCACGCAATGCGGTCCTCGGCACGCCGTCGGCGCAGCAACTGCAAACCTACCGCAAGGTGCGCGACGTTTATCTTGGCGCGATCGATCTCTGCCGGCCGGGAGCGGCCGCCGGCGAGGTCTACCAATTCGTTTCCGAACGCTTTGCCGCGGCGGGCCTGCGCTTCAAGGGTCAGCTGGTCGGCCATGGCGTCGACTGCTGGTGGCATCAGCAGGAGCCGATTTTCGCTCGCGGCAGCAAGGTCGAGCTCGAGGCGAACATGGTGATCGCCCTCGAGCCTGGTGTGGACGAATGGGTCACGCAGGATATGTTTCTCGTCACGGAACGCGGAGCCCGCCTGCTCTCGGACAAGTTCAGGACCGACGAACTGTATGTCATCCCGTCGCATTGAAGCGGTGGGGATGGCTTAATCGATCTTCGTCCCGGTTTGCTTGACGAGCTTCGCAAACTTCGCGATCACGAGTTTGATGAACTGAGCCTTTTCCAATTCAGAATGAGCCTGAGCGGGGGAGCGTGTTTGACGGCTTAGTGTTTGAAGCGTATGGTCATCCACGCTTACGCTGACGAGAAAATCATGCTGATGATGAGGAGAGTGATAGGGGTAGCGAGCGTACTGGTGCTGGCGGCGAGTGCAGTTCATGCGCAGGAAAAATATCCTAACAAGCCGATCCGCATGCTGGTCGGATTCACGGCGGGCAGCGGGACGGACTTCCTGGCACGCACCATCGGCCAGAAGATGTCGGAGAGCTGGGCACAGCAGGTGGTCGTGGACAACCGGCCCGGCGCCGGCGGCGTGATCGCNNCAGCAAGCTGCCGTACGACACGCTCAGGGATTTCGCCGGTGTCACGTACTTGGCGGATGTGCCGAACGTGCTGTTTGCTACGCCATCGCTGGGACTGAAGTCCGTCCGGGATTTGATCGAACTCGTAAAATCGAAGCCCAAGCAAGTCAACTACGGTTCCGCGGGTATGGGAACCGCAGGCCACATGAACACTGAGCTCTTCAATTTCGCCGCGGGCATCAAGGTAGTGCACATCCCGTTTAAAGGCGCCCCCGAGGCTCTGACCAATACCATAGGCGGTAGTGTTCAGTATGGCTTTCTCCCGATCCCTGTCGTCGCACCGCTGGTGAAGGCCGGCAAGGTAACGGGACTTGCGGTGAGCACGAAGAATCGCACCCCGGTGCTGCCCGAGATGCCGACCGTAGCTGAAGGCGGGATACCTGGGTTCGATTTCAGCGGCTGGTATGGCATGTTTGCTCCCGCGAAGACGCCACACGATGTGAAGGATCAGCTCGCGAAGGAGGTCGCACGCATCTTCGCGCTGCAGGACGTAAATGAACGGCTGCTCACGCAGGGCGCGACGCCGCATCCCACGTCACCCGAGGAGCTCGATGCTTTCATCAAGGAAGAAGTCGCGCGCATGGGCAAGCTAATCAGGGACGCCGGCATTCGCGTCGAATAGGGCACGCGCTGCACTTCGCGCGCCTTCCACCGGATTTGCTAACTCAGGCTGTGATGTGGTTATATCAGCCGGGGCTGAATTGGTATCGAACTAACTTTGATATAAAAAGGAGAACGGTATGGCGGGATATCCTGTAAACAGCAAATTGGAGCCAATTACGGATCTGTGGCGCATTTCCCAGTACTGCTTTATTGACGAGATCCGCTCCAAGATGACGCTACCCAAGAAGCTGCAGCTCTGCGACATCACGCTTCGGGAAGGGCGCCAGCTTCCGGGTGTTTCGCTGAGGCGCGACGAGGTGATCCTGATCGCCGACAAGCTGGTCGAAGCCGGCGTCAGCATGCTCCAGATGCACCACGACGATCCGAAAGAAATGGAGGAGGTAAAAAAGCGGCATCCGGGCGTGATCATTGAAGCCCTTGTTCATCCGACGGCAGTTCTCAATCCCGAGCTGGCGAAGGTAGAAGTCGATTTGAACTTCGATCACGGCGCCGATTACACGACCTTGTGCTTTTCTTTCTCGCCGCACCAGATGTGCCTGTTCGAATCCATGGCCGGCGCGCGCATCACGATCGAGCAGGCCATTGAGCGCGCCATCGGCTCTGTTGAATATGCGAGAAAAAAAGCGGGTCCGCATAGGAAAGTCGGCTGTCTCATTCAGGACACCACCCGGATTCCCATCGAGCGGCTGGCGGAAGTGTGCAAGAAGCTGGTGGACGCGGGCGCCGACATGATCAAACTGGACGATATCAACGGCATGGCCATCTACCACGTGTACACCTACGTGGTCCGGGAAATGAAACGGTTGCTGCCCAATACCGAGATCGGTCTGCACACCCACAACGACATCGGCATGGGGGCGGCAGCGCTCTACGCGGGCCTCGAAGGCGGCGCGGATATTATCGATGCCGCGGTCAACGGCTTGGGAGAGCGCGCTCAAATCGCGCCACTGGCTGAAATCGCCTCGGTCATTCAGATTTATTACGGCATCGACTGCGGTATCAAGCTCGATAAAATGACGGAGCTCTCCCAGCTCGTGGCCGACCTGACGAAAATTCCGCTGTCGGACACCATGCCGCTTGTCGGCAAAACGGCTTTCTCCCACTTGGTGGAAGTCCACTACACCGCTCCCGATAGCGAGGAAGGCTTCTGGTCTTACCTCTCAATGAAGCCGGAAATATTCGGCAATTCCCGGCAAACTCTTCTCGGGCATTACTCGGGGCCATGGGCGATGCGCGCGAAAGCGAAAGAGCTGGGTATCTCCATCCCCAAAGGCAAAGAGCCGGACGTGGTCGCGAAGGTGCGCTCGGAGATCCGCTGGCGCAAACGCCAGCTCAGCGACGCGGAGTTCAGGAAAATCGTTGCGAACGTAAGCTGAATGGAGAAAACATGAAACTCAAAGGAAAGGTCGCATTCATCACGGGAGCATCGGGCGGCATCGGGAGCGCTGTCGCCAGGATCTTCGCCAGTGAAGGTGCGAACGTAGGCATTGCAGCCCGTTCGGTGGACAAGCTCGAAGCCCTTGCCAAGGAACTCAAGGACATGGGCCGCAAGGCGGTTGTGTGCCGATGCGATGTTCTGAAGGACCAGGATATCCTCGACTCGATCCGAAGCACCGTGCGCGAGCTGGGGCCCATCGATATTCTGGTGAACTGTGCCGGGATCGTGAGCTTCGAAGCCGTGCATGAACTGCCCGACGAAGTGTGGGACCGCACGATGCAGATCAATGCAAAAGCGCCCTTCGTCGCCATCCGCGAAGTTCTGCCATCGATGCTCAAACGCAAATACGGCCGGATCATCAACGTTGCGTCGGTTTCCGGCAAAATCGGGTTTCCTTTCCGCAGCGCCTATTCCGCTTCCAAGCATGCCGTGCTGGGTCTTAACCGCTCATTGTCGGCAGAGGTGGCTCCTCACGGCATCACGGCGAATTGCATCTGCCCCACTTTCGTTTCAACGGTCATGTTCAACGAAAGCATCCAGAAATGGGCGGATGAGACCGGGAAGACCTTCAAGGAGATGGAGGCCGAACTCAGGAACAAGGTGCCGATGAAACGGTTCATCGATCCGGCCGAAGTCGCGCCGTTGGCTCTCTTGCTCGCGTCTGATGATTCGGCGGGAATGACGGGTCAGGCGATCAACGTGGACGGCGGGTTCCTGCAGGTTTGACGCCGGTAACGAATGACGGCATGCGCGCGCCGGACAGTCAGATTTTCAGCAGCCGCGCCGCGGTGCCGCCGAGTATCAGGCCGCGATCCTGCGCCGACAGTCCGGGGACGCGGTCGAGGAACCGGACCGGCTGCTCGTACCCCATGTCGAAGCAGTAATCGCTGCCGAGCATGATGCGGTCGGCGCCGACCAGATCGACCAGGTAGCTCAGCAACTGAGGGCTGTGGGTGATGGTGTCGTAGGTGAAACGCCGCAGGTACCTGCTGGGCAGGCGTTTCATGTGCTTGAGTTCCGCGCGCACTTTGGTGCCGTGGTCCATGCGCCCGATCAGCCACGGGAATGCGCCTCCGGCGTGCGACAGCAGCACCTCCAGCTTGGGAAAAGTGTCGAGCACCCCGCCGAACATGAGCGACGCGGCGGCCACGCCGTGCTCATACGGAATGCCCAGCAGATTGCGCAGATGATACTTGCTGATGCGCTCGGGGGCGAGCGTATCGGTCGGGTGCAGGAAGATCGGCCAGCGCAGTTGTTCGCACTTCGCATAGACCGGGAAGAAGGCTTCCTCATCAAGATTCTTGCCATTGACGCTGGTGGCCATGTAGGCGCCGCGCATGCCGGGCAGCGCGCTTGCGCGTTCGAGTTCGAGCAGCGCCAGTTCGGGCGCCTGCATCGGCAGCATCGCCAGGCCGACGTAGCGGTCGGGCGACTTGAGGTATGCGGCGGAGCACGCGTCATTGAAAGCGCGCGACAGGCGGAGCCCGAATTCGGGCGGCGCCCAGTACACCATCGGGGCGCACAGCGACAACGCGTGCATGTCCACACCCTGCCTGCGCATCGCCTTCAGGCGTATGTCCATGTCGACGTGCTGGTTGGTAATCATGTTGATGCCGCGCAGCAGGTTGAGCGACAGGCCTTTCTCCGTGCGCTCGACCCGGGCGCCGTTCTGATTGCCTTCGGCCTCGATCAGTTCAACCCACTCCGGCGGAAACCAGTGGGCGTGGATGTCGATCACCGGGCCCTTGCGCGCGGGTTTTGTGAGTTTCCTGGCTTTTTTCATATTGTTACCCTCCTGATCCGCAACCCTGCGATTATTCGGGCTTGATGCCCGCAATCCTGATGAGCTTCGCGACGCGGTCGAAATCCTCGCGGAAGAACTTGCCGAACTCCTCGGGGCTTGCGCTCCCCAGCGGCGCCATGCCCTGGGCGGTGTACAAATCCTTCACGTCGGGATCGGCGAGCGCTTTCTGGATCGCCGCGTGTATGGCCATGATGTACGGGCGCGGTGTGCCTTTGGGCGCGAAGAATCCGTCCCAGCTGGTGAAATCGTAGCCGGGAACGCCGGACTCGTCTATCGTCGGCAGTTCCGGGATCAGCGGCGAGCGCTGCATCGAGGAGATCGCCAGCGCTCTCAGGCGTCCCGCCTTGACGTGACCCATGAACGAGGCCGCCAGGCCGATTCCCCATTGCGCCTCGCCCCCGATCAGCGCGAACGCCATCGGAGCGCCGCCCTTATATGGCACGTGCACGGAGTCGATACCGGCCATGCTGGCAAACATCACGCCCGCGAGATGGCCCGACGAGCCGATTCCGGCCGACGCCAAGTTCAGCTTGCCAGGCTGCGCTTTGGCGAGAGCGATCA
>PLYS01000594.1:6468-6665 GCA_003153455.1 Betaproteobacteria bacterium
GAGCAGTTCCGACATCTTGGGGGTGACCATGCGCGTCAGGACGTCCATAGACGATCCGGGTGTCTGCGTCACGATGACGCGCAGGGGTTTGGAGGGATAAGGCTGGGCGATGGCGATAACGGTCTGCAACAACAGGACCGGCACGCCGAGTACGAAGATGCGTTGCTTCATAGTCACCTCGAACAACCATTGGTCGC
>PLYS01000389.1 GCA_003153455.1 Betaproteobacteria bacterium
CCAAGCACGTGCTGCTGTTCCCCGAGGATCCGACCGAGTGCTTCGAGTTTACTGCGAAAGCCTTCGACCTCGCCGACCGGCTGCAGACGCCGGTGTTCGTGATGAGCGATCTCGACATCGGCATGAATACGCGACTGTGCGAGCCGCTGCAGTGGGATGATGCGCGAGCCTACGACCGCGGCAAGGTGATGCCGTATGAGGAACTCGAGGCCGGCAAGGACTTCGGCCGTTACCTCGACATCGACGGCGACGGCATCGCCTACCGCACTTATCCCGGCACGCATCCGAAGCGCGGCGCTTACTTCACGCGCGGCACCACTAAAGACCGCTACGCGCGCTATAGCGAAGCCGGCCCCGATTACGTCGACAACATGCAGCGGCTGACGCGCAAGTTCGAAACCGCCAAGACGCTGGTGCCCAAGCCCTTGCTGTATCCGGCAGAGCGGCCGGCTCGCTTCGGCGCGATCTTTTACGGCTCGACCAGCCCGGCGATGCAGGAAGCGCTCGATGTGCTGGCGGAACGCGGCATCCACGTCAACGCGCTGCGCGTGCGCGGCTTCCCGTTCCAGGACGAAATCGCGGACTTCGTCGCCTCGCACCCATGGGTGTTCGTGGTCGAGCAGAACCGCGACGCCCAGTTGAAGACCCTGCTCGTCAACGAGGCCAAGGTCAATCCGACGCGCCTGCTGTCGGTGCTGCACTATGACGGCACGCCGGTCACCGCGCGTTTCATCGTCGACCAGATCGCGCAGCACGCCGCTGCGCGCATGGTGGTTCCGCTGAAAAAAGTCGCCTCATGACGACGCCGATGGCAACCCTTCACCCTTCACTTTCCACCCTTCACCCGCCGCAGGCTACCCGATGACCTACATCGCCAAACCCAGGCTGCACCATCCCGAACTGCCCAAGAACAAGGTCGGCTACACGCGCCGCGACTACGAAGGCAAGATATCGACGTTGTGCGCCGGCTGCGGCCACGACTCGATCAGCGCCGCGATCGTGCAGGCATGCTGGACGCTCGATATCGAGCCGCACCGGGTCGCCAAGCTCTCCGGCATCGGTTGCAGCTCGAAGACGACGGACTATTTCCTCGGCAACTCTCACGGCTTCAACAGCGTGCACGGCCNNTCGAGAACAACGGCGTCTACGGCCTCACCAAGGGCCAGTTCTCGGCGACCGCCGACAAGGGCTCGAAATCCAAACGCGGCGTGGTCAACAACGACGAGCCGGTTGACATGATCGGGCTGGCGCTGATGCTCGGCGCGACTTTCGTCGCGCGTAGTTTCTCGGGCGACAAAGCGCAGCTCGTGCCGTTGATCAAAGCGGCGATCGAGCACAAAGGCGCGGCGTTCATCGACGTGCTTTCGCCATGCGTCGCGTTCAACAACCACCCCGGCTCGACCAAGAGTTACGACTACGTGCGCGAGCACAACGAAGCGGTCAACCGGCTCGACGTCATTACTGGCCGCGACGAAATCACCGTCGATTACGAGCCCGGCACGGTGACCGCCGTGACTCAGCACGACGGCTCGGTGCTGCGGCTGCGCAAGCTCTCAGCGGATTACGATGCGACCGACCGCGTCAAGGTGATGAACTACCTGCAGCAACACGCCGCGGCCGGCGAGGTCGTGACGGGTCTGCTATACGTCGATCCCGACTCGGCCGACTTGCACGAACATATCCACACCATCGAGACGCCGCTCAACCACCTCACAGAGCGCGAGCTGTGCCCGGGCGCCGTGGCGCTCGAAAAGTTCAACGCCTCTCTGCGCTAGAAGCTGCTATTGCAATTGGCGTAATCGCTGCTCGACGAATGCCTGCAGCTCGGGATTGAGCGTGTTTGTCGCCTTGGCGCGGCGGAATGCATCCTGCGCCTCGCGGTTGCGATTCAGCGCGTGCAGCGATATCCCGAGGCCCATCAGCCAGACGCCCGACCCCGGCGCCAATCGCAATGCCGCGAGGTAATGATCGACCGCTTCCTGGTGGCGCGACTGACGCTGCAGCAGCGCGGCGTGGAACGCGAGGTAATCGGGGCTGCCTAGCGCGGCCGACGCGGATCTCTGCATCGTCTCGATCGCGCTCACAGTATCGCCGCGGTCGACTTGCAGGCGCGCCAGCGCCATCGCGAATCCCGGTTGGCTCAGGTTGAGATCGAGGCCGTCTCGCAATACCTGCTCGGCCTCGCCGTTTTTCTTCGCTTCCAGCAACAGGCCGAACAAGCCCTGGCGCGCGGCGGTATGCCCCGGATCATCCTGCAGCGCGAGGCGGAAACCTTCCTGCGCCTCGGCGAGCCGGTCCTGATTGTGCAGATTCGCCGCGTTGCGATACTCATTTTCCGCGAGCTGCTGCGACGTAAGCTGATGCGAGCGCTTGTCGATCTGCGGATTGGCAAGTGCTGCCCGTGCCTTGGCTTCGGCGCCGTTTTCGACCGCCTTGGCCGCAGACGTGGCGGGTTTTGAGGCTACGGGGGGCGCTCCCGGCGGCGGTTTTGGCGGCTCGGCCGGCGGCGTCGCAGCCACCGGCGTCGCGGATATCGCGGGTTCGGTGGCAATTACCTTATTAGATGTGAGCGGTAGATTTGGAGACTGCTTTGCGCTCGCAGACGATGCCGCGGCAGACGGCGTCTTCGGCGACTTTTCGAGCGCTTTCGACAGTTTGGGTTGCGCTGCCAGCTGCTTTTCGGCGGCCGCTGGCGGCTCGGCCGGCGCTGCCGCAGGCCTGTTATCGGCCGACGGGGCTGTCTCCAGTTCCAGCGCGAGACGCGAGGCCGGACCCGATGGCGCGGTCTCGATTGACGTGGGCGCGCGCGCAGGCGGCATTTCCGCGACCGGCGACACCTCCTTCGGACGCGGTGTGGGCGGTGCACCTCGCGCCAGCGGTGGCGGCGAAGCCGGGGTCAGCTGATTACCGAACTGCCACGCCAATGCTGCGATCACGACTAGCGCCGCAGCGATGCCCAGCGGCCACCAAGGCATATTGGATTTTTCCGTGCGCGGCAATGCGCGCACCTGGTTCGGCAACGCGCCGCGCTCGGCACTCGACGCACCGCGCTTCTCGAGGTCCTGCAGCATTTGATTGATCAGGCTCATCGCGGCGTGCTGCCGTTACTGGAATATCACCCAGCATATGCTGCCGGCCGACACCAGCAGCATCGTGAATCCCAACCACCACCAATTTCGCCGCCGCGCCGCCGGAGTGTCGCTGGCCGCATTGCGCACGTGGCGCGGCGCCACCTGCTGCAGGCCCTCGCCGTAAGCCAGCAGCAGCGCCTTGTGCGCTATCACATTCACCAGCCGCGGAATGCCGCCGCTCGCCCTGTACAGCGCTTGCACCGCGGCCTTGATGAACAGGCCGTTGCCACGATAACCCGCAACCCGCAGACGATGCGCGAGGTAATAATCGATTTCGTTGCGTCCAAGTTCGCAGAGGCAATACTGGAACGTGATGCGCTGGCGCAACTGGCGCACCGATTCGTGCGCGAGCTTGGCGTCGAGTTCGGGCTGACCGAACAGCACCACCTGCAAGAGCTTGCGCTTCTCGGTTTCGAGATTGGTGAGCAGGCGCAGCGTCTCGAGCGATTCGATCGGCATTGCCTGCGACTCGTCGAGGCACACCACGACGCGTTTTTTCTGCCGGGCAAAATCAAGGAGCGCAAGATTGAGATCCTTGAGCACGCGATGCTGGTCAAGGTTGCTGTCCAGCTTCACCCCTATTTCCTCGGCCAGCGCCAGCAGCAACGTCTTGGGTTCGAGGTTCGGATTGGGAATATAGGCGCTGACCCAGTTGTCGTCGAGCGTGGCGAGGAACCGGCGGCACAGCAGCGTCTTGCCGGTGCCGACTTCGCCGGTGATCTTGATGAAGCCCTCGCCGTTCTTGACCGCGACGAGCAGCGTATTGAGCGCTTCCTGATGGCTCGCGCAGGCATAGGCGAAGCTGGTGTCCGGCGTGATGCTGAACGGCATCTCGTGCAAGCCGAAGTGGGATTGATACATGGAAGCGCTTGTTAGTTACCTGTCTGCTTTGGTGGTTGGGCCGGGGGTTTGGGACGCTGCATGTTCTGCATGCGCTCGTTGATCTCCTGCGCCTGCTGCAGCCACGCTGCTTCGCCCTTGATGACGGTGGTTTTGAGCAGGATCACGAGCTCGCTCTTGTCGAGCTGCCGGTTGCGGCTGCCGAAAATGCTGCCCAGTACCGGCGAATCGGTGGTGCCGGGCACACCGGAATTCAGATTGTTCTGCTGCTGCTTCATCAAACCGCCGATCGCGGCGATCGTGCCGTCCTGCACGCGCACGATGGTGTCGCTTTCGTTGATGTTGCTCGAGGCGAGTGGCAAGGTGAAGGTGCCGAGCGAACCGAGGTTGAGCGTCTTGGTCTTGTCCGTAACGAGGCTCACCGACGGATGGACATGCAGCGTGATCTGATCGTCGTCCGAAATCTGCGGTGTCACGTCGAGCGCGATGCCGGAGAAGAACGGCGCTACCGTGATCGTCGGCGACACTGTCGTCGACGTTCCAAACGAGGAGGACGTGGTCGAAATGTTGGTGACGAAGAATTCGTCGGTACCGACCTTGATCACCGCTTTCTGGTTGTTGAGCGTTGCAATGCGCGGACTCGACAATACGTGCACCGTGCCCTGAGACTCGAGAAAATTCAGCAGCGTGGCAAAGCTGCCGGTCTGCAACGCGAGCCCGAGGACCGACCCCGGAACGTTTGCGCCGGACGCTAACGCGCTGGTGGGAGTCAGAGTGGCGGTAACGTCTGAGCCCCCCAACGGCGACCCGTCAGGTCCTCGCGCGGTAAATGAAGACAGCACGCCCGTAGTACTCAACGTGGTGCCAGGGCTCAACACGCCAGCGCCAATATTTCCATAGAACGCCGACCCGAAATTTCTGAACGCCGCCCAGTTGATGCCGGTCGAAAACTGGTCGCTCAGCGTGACCTCAATGATTTTCGCCTCCAGCATAACCTGGCGCTCGACCACCAGCGACATCGCTTTCAGGTACTGTTCCACCGAGCGCAGCTCACCCGGCATCGCCCGCACCAGAATCACGCCCGCGGTAGGATTGACCACCACGCTGCGGCCGGCCTCTTTGCCTATGATGGAAACGATCGAGTCGTTGATTTCAGCCCAGAAATCGTTGTTGGACGTGGTGGTAACGCGGCTGCTCTCGATCGACTGCGCGGCGCCGCCGGCGCCTGGCGCGACCGGCACCGGTGTCAACGCGGCCGCTCCGGTGGCGCCCGGCGGCTGGCTGGGCGCGGACGGCGTCTGGATCGAGCCCGATGTCACGCGCACGTCGGAGCGGCCAAGGCGGCGCCCGGCCAGATAGTTCACCTGGAACAACCGGGTCTGCAGAGTCACCGGCTCGATGTAGATACGCGCGCCCTGGGTTTTGTATTCGTAGCCGTAGAGTTCGCGGATCGCTTCCAGTGCTTCGTGCAGGGTCACATCTTTGAGATTGACCGAAATCGTTCCCTCGATATCGGGATGCACCAGCATGCTGTAGCGCGTGCCCGACACCAGCGCCATGAACACCTGATTCGCCGGTGCATGGTTGACCACCAAGTCGAAGCGCGGCTCGAGCGGCTTGCTGCCCTTAGGCATTTCGACCGTCAGCGGCGGCAGCAACGCCTGGCTTACGGCTTCCGGCGGCGCCGGTTTGGCGCGCCCTTGCGCCGCCTGACTGAGTTCGGACTCGACCTGCCCCTGGACCGCGTCCTGTTTAAACAGCTTCGACTCGCACCCAGTCAGACTGAGCGCCAGCAGCATGCCTAGCAGAATGTTTTTCATCTCTGTTTTCCTCGGATGTCGGCAGCGGGGCCGCGTTTTTTCGGGCCGGCTACTTGCCAGCAGCAGGCGCGTGCCTAACCGCCTTCATGTTTACCTCCGGGTACATGCGCAATATCTCGGTGCCGTTGGCCGAGCGCAGCACGACTTCGTTGGCTGTGATTTTGACCACGCGCGCGTCGCCGTACTTGCCGCCGAGCTTGACTATTTCGCCGCCGATAATCGCGGAGCTCCCGGCCGGCGAAATCATCACGCTTTGCAGCAACGGGCCCGCCGCGGCGCCTGTGTCTCCGGAAGGATTCGAAAATACCGGGGGCGGGCGCGTCGGGTCGTTCAGCACCTGCGCGCCGCTGCCGAGCGGCCAGGCGATCAGCAGCGCCGCCAGCGCGAGAATGCCTGGTTTCGAGTTGCGAGTTGATGAAAAACAGTTTCGTGTTTCGTGTTTCGTGTTTCGAGTTAAAACCTTTAGGCCACGCCAAGTCTGCGTTACCTGGTTCCAACTCGCAACTCGAAACTCGAAACTCGCAACTCGATACTTCTTCATACCTCAAGCCATGCCTTGTCCAGGCTCAAAGTGTAAATAGTCACGGTCAGCATCAGGTGCGGATACTCGTCGGCATTCAGGCTTGCGCGTGACCAGAACATGCGCCACGGCAGCTTTTCGAGGCGCGCCAGGTAATCATGCAGATCCGTGTAACTGCCCTGAAGCGTGATCCGGACCCCGTGCTTGAAAATGCTGCTCGCGCCCGCCGCGGTTTTATCCTGTGACCTGAGAGCGGATGCGGCGGCGTCGGTTTTCCCCGCCTTGTCTTGCACTTCGACCAGCGGCGTCGCCGGCAGGGTGCGCAGCGCGATCAGTTGCAGCCGCGGATTGTGCACCAGCACCTCCTGCAGCACGGCTTTCATGTTCTGCGCCGGGATCAGGCTGTGTTGCATGTCCTGCAGCGTCGCGTCGATTGCGGCGATCTGGCGCTTGATGCCGTCGCGACGCGCAAGATTGGCGGCGTTGGGATCGGCCCGCTTCTGCATCAGTGCCTGGATCTGCCCTTGCAGCGCCTGCAATTCCGGCTGCTGTTGCGCCATTCGGGCCGAGAGCGCTTTATTGCGCGTCGTCGGCGAGTCGATGAACAATGCATTCATCGTGAACACCGCGACCACGACTGCGGAGACGAACACCATCACCCGCTCGCGCAGCGACAGGGCGTCGATCCTGGCGGCAAGCTTGCGCCACTGCTCCTTCATCGCACACCTTCCTGCCGGGCAGCAGCTGTTGCCGCCCCGGGCGCGGCGGCCGTATCGATCGCGCCCAGCAGCGGCGGCTGGACCGGCACGGTTTTCGCCGTCTGCTGTGGGTTTTCGGCCGGCTCCACGGTGGAAATATTGAAGTCGAGATAACGCGACAGCATGGGCTTCTGCTCTTTTGTGTCCTTCCGGGCTTTCGCATCCTGGTCGGCCCTGGGCTGCGCTGCAGGCTCAGGCGGCGGCTGGCTGATGCGCATGGCCGCGAACTGGCGGCCCTGCAACGCCGGTTCCCGGTTCAACTGCTTGAGATAGCTCGCGACCAGATCGGCGCTCAAAGCGCGGCCTTGAAGCGCAAGTTGGTTACCGGCGATGTCGAATCCCGTCAGCCACAGGCCGTTGATGCTCTGGCGCGAGAATGCGCGCATGTATTCGGAAAATCCGCTGGTGTTGCCGACCGCGCCGCTTTTCAGCGTCTCGATGATTTCCCGGCGGCTCTTCAGTTGCGCGCCCGACGCCGCGAGCTCCGCCTCGAGTTGGGCATCCGGTTTCTGCCGGGCCAGTTCGGCGCCAAGTTTGTCGTGGAGCGCGGTGGCCTCCTTGTAGGCCTGATCGACGGCCTGCGCTTGAGTCTGCACCGCGCGCAACTGGTAATCCTCGTATGCCGCGCCCAACGCGGCAAGCGCGACCGCGATGCCTGCGCCGTACAGCATCGCCGTCGCCGAAGTGTACGAGAAGCCCCGCTTGCGGAAGATCGGGTTGAACAGATTGATCTGCTGGCTCATGCCGGCGCCTCTCCTGCGCGCAGCGCAGCGCCTATCGTCTGCAGGCACTGCGATTGGCGCGCCGGATGCTCGAGCTCCGGCACGTCCGGAAAATCCATCACCGTTCCCAGATCGACGGTCTCGACCGGAACATCGATATTGGACGCCAGGTATTGCTGCAGTCCGATGTCCTGCGGCAGCGGCGCCAGCAGCAGCTTTGCTATCGGCACGTGACTGTACTGGTCGTTGAAATGGTCGAACGAGCGCTGCACTTCGAGCGCGATGCGCTCGAAGTGCTGATTGCGGCGCCCGGCATCCGCTTGCAGCAATTGCGCGAGCGGGCTTTCGATGCGCCGCGAGAGATACAGCTCGCCGCCGCGCGTGAACGTCAATATCATTTCGTCGGCATAGAACGCGAGCATCGCAACGCCGCGTTCCTCGCGCTCGAACAAAGCCGCGATATTGCGTTGCGCGAGATCGGGAATGTCTATTGCTTCCAGCGCGACCTGCGCCTCGTTGAACGGCTTGATGCAGCTCTCGATCACGCTGTTGCGCGCCGTGACCGCATACACCGAGTGATTGCGCGCCGGCGCGTCTTGGTCGTCCGGGATGTCGAGCACGTCGACCGTCGCCGCATCGAGCGGGTAGTCGATCATGTCCTTGACGCGCCAGCGCACCGCGGCCTTCATTTCGGCGGCCGGCACGTTGGGCGCATCCACCGGATGTATCTGATAGTCCGAGCTCTTGAGCAGGGTGGTGCAGCGGTACTGGTCGAGCTTGAGTTCCTTGCGTAACCGCGCCAGCGTCGCGGCATCCGAGCCTTCCTTGCGATAGCTATCGCACAACGCGATTTCCGGTTTACCGTGCGCCGCGCGCTTGACGTGCACCAGGTCAATATGATCCTCGTTAAGGGTCAGAGCGAGCCATCCGGGTTGCCGTTTTTTCTTCAAAAGCAAGGGCTTTCCTGTCTCTATTCCGATAAATTGGTTCAAAATAAACCAATAAGGTATTGTTGTCAAATGGTTTTAATCGCTATCTAACAATTGAAATCCACCGTATCCACATGCAAGAACAGGGTATTACCGGGCCCTGGCGCTAATAGTTCTCCTGCTGATAAATAAACCGGTCCGTATTGCGGTAAATACCGAAGGTCGCGCGCACGGTCGGATATCGATCGTAGTTCGCTCCGCACCATTGCCCGCGCAGGAAAGACAGGTCGGGGCTGGCAACCGAGGGTGCGTTGCCGGTCCATGCAGTGAGACATGTGGAGGTCGCATCTATCGTGGCTGCTGAACCCAGATTCACCCCCACGGTGACGGCCCCGTTGTTTCCGGCGCCGGGCGCGGACAGCGTTATGGTTTTCTTTCCCGCCACAAACGCGCCCGCAACCGGTGTAATCGTCGCCGTCGCGGCGGCCAGAGGGGCCCGGAAATTGCCAAGACCGACATTCAAATTTGTAATGGTCGTGCAATTGTCGATTGTGTTAGTGACAAATCCGGTGCCGTTAAAGTGTTGCGTCTCCATTGGGATGGGCAGTCGCAGCAACTCGGAGCCGTTGGCGTTCTGCAGCCACAGACGGCCGAAGCGCATTTCCTTGCCGGCCGAGAAGGCGATGCCGTTGCCCGCAGTGGCGGCGCCGAACCGAGCGGGATTGGCAGCATAGGCGACATTGTCAACATCGATGACGTTGATGGACAGGCCAATCTCAGCGTTGAACGGGGCCACCGGCGTCGAGCGGGTGAAAAAGAACCCGCTGCCCGCCGCACCCGAGCTGAAAGTAAGCGTACCCCTGCCAGGAGATCCACCAATCTCGGCGATGACCGGATCGGGATTCGGGACACTAGCGGTGTTCAGCGTGCCGCTCAACGCGGCATAGGTTTCGGCGGTAAGACTGGGGTTGGTAATGCGCCACCAATTGCCGGTGTAAAGCGTGGTCGTGTTGTTCGATGCGCCCTGCGCTGTGACCGTGATGACCGGCTGCGTCACATAGGGAAAGCTTTGCCCGACATAGGTGAATGGACCGCTGTTGCACCCGGTGCTGAAAGCGGGCGTATTCATAGCCACCGCGAAATGGTCCGGCACGAAGCGCCCGGCGCTGACAATGGCCGATTGGATGTTGCGTTCCGCAGCCGTCGAGCCGTCGCCACTGTCGATGCTGGCGAAACTGCTATCCACAAGCTGCAGGCTGAACGAACCGACCTGATCGTAGGTCGCGACGTCGGACACGAGCTGTCCGGCGCTGAACGCGGTGTTAAGCGACAACATGCCAAAGCTCGCGGTGCACGCGGCCCCGCCGCACGCCGACAACGATGCCGTGGGCGATCCAGTGTAATTGGTCGTGATCGCCGGCGTAGCGGCGGCATTCACGGCGTTGGCACGCACGCTGAACGGTCTTCCCGCCTTGTGGGTAATCGCGCCGAACGTGGGATCATTAAGTGCGCGTCCCGTCCCCGCCGTCTGCCAATCGGTGTCGCTCACGCTGAAGTTGCTAAAAGCATTCGGCCGGATCGCAAAGCTGTCGGTCGAGCAGCTCGTTACCGTTGGCGACGTTGTCGGAAAACTGATGCGCACCCGCACGTCCTGGAAGACATTGGCAACCGCGGAGAAATTGACGGTCGACCGCCCGCCGGAAATCGCGGCCGACGCAATCGTTTGGACCACCGAGTTCGCGGTCGGACAGTTGTCCGCCCCATAGCCGCTTCCCGGCGTGCCGGTGTTCGCCAGCAGCTCAACCTTGACGTTGCCGGCGAACCAGCCTTGCTGCATGCCGCCGGTGATCGCCACCACGTCCAAGCCGAACGCCGTGCCCGCCACCTTGGTTTTGATGAAGCCGTTGATTGCACCGGCTGCCGTGCTGGTTTCAAAGGCGTTTAAGGTTCCGGGTATGCCGAGGTCGCCGGCGCAGGCATGGGTTTGCGTCGCAAGCACCGCCAGCGCAGATTGGCTCAAAACCTTTTGATATACGCGTACTTCGTCGATGTTGCCATTGAAATGGAACGTTGCCGGCGGTTCGCCTGATGCGTTCGTTTCGCCGCCGATCGAAACCGGGCCCGCATCCGTTCCCCACGTGCCGCTGAAAGCAGCGGCATCGCTGGTGCTGTTGAGCAATGCGCCCGCCGCATTGAACACATAGATGGTACGCCGACCATTCGTTATATCCGCTACGGCGGCAACAAAATACCAGGTATTGTTGGCGATGGTGTAAGTGGAATCCAGAAAGGCGGCAGTGATACTACGGGAGAAAAACCTGAGTATTCCCGCTGCGCCATCGCCCAGGCTGAAGCCATAACCGCCGGTGTTGTTTTGATCGTCGATCAGGATGCGCTGGCCTGCCACCGCATTGTTGGTCGACCTGATCCAGGCAGTGATGGCGAAATCGGTGGTCAGGTTGGGGAAACTGCCCGGCAGTGCCACGTAACCTTGCGTGATGGTGCTTCCATTGTCGAATACGCCGTAGCGGCAGGTGCCGGGATTTGCGGGAATCGCCGGCGTAGCCCCTGTCGTGTTGGCGCTATTGAAGGCCTGGCCATGGTAAGTGCCGGAAGTGTCCACGACTTCACCGGCGGTCCCGTTCCAGCTCGCTTCATCCATGCGGTATTCGGCCAGCGCAGGCGTGGCACTGATGGTGTAGACCTGTCCGGTGAAGGTGCCGGTCAGTATTGGGCCGACCGAACCGGGGCCGGTCTGGTTCAGGCCAAGCGTGCCGGAACCTATGCCGGTGTTGGCGGTAACCGTCCATGTCGTGCCGCCGCCCGTCACTGCCGTAATGAAGGCGCCACTTACGCCGCTTGCGGCCAGCGTAAAGGCGGTGGCGTCCACTCCGGTCACGTTTTCGCTGAATGTCACCGTCCACGAAACCGTCGCAGCACTGGTGGGACTTGGATTGGCGCGATTGATAGAAACAACCGTCGACGGTGGCGGTTTGAGAGCGATCGTCAGGAACGCGTTGATGGAACTGGTAACGGTCGCGGTGGTGTTGCCCGTCGCCCCCGCTGCCGCCATGACGCCATCCCATACCGCGAAACCACCGCCATTGCCTGAAGTCGTTCCCACGTCGGAGCGCTCGCTGATGCCCGTCAGGTTCGCATTCGTCTCCGCGCTGAACGCCGCCGCTGCCGAGTCGAGGTCCCGCGCGACGGCCTGAACGATCAGCGTGCTTGGCACGGAAGTCGTGACACCGGTCACCGTGACCGAAGTGCTGGCCACCGCCTTGACGCCGCCGCCCGTGATGTCCCACGGATTGCCGGTATTGATGACACCACGGTAGGTGATGATTTGAGCGTAAACGTGATCGCCAGGGTCCGCTACCGTCGGTGCAGCCATCGATGTTGACGTAGCCCGCGCCCAGAAGACGGTAATTTGTGTTCCTGCCGTCCCTGCACCCGTTGCCTGAGGACTGCTTGCTACCGCAACGAACCCTGCGGGCGTAGAAAGCGTCGCGGCTTGACCTCCGGTGCTCTCGATAAAAAGGAGCGCAACATCGCCTATCGCGTGCGCCGGCCATGCCGGGCTGACCGCCCCTGTCCCGCTGAGGGCTGTTCCGGCGGCCTGGAAAGCTGGCGCTGCCATCGCCCCCCCGCTCCAGGCACCCAGCCAGATTAGCGACACCAGCAAAGTGACCGCCTTGAACGAAAGCGCGGTCAGACTCGACTTTCTACCCATAGCCTCATTCTCTGAAAATTCAATTTCAGCTTGCGGGCCATCACTGTTCCACCATGATGGGGATGTGCATCTCGAGATAATCGGCAATGGCGGGCGTTGCATGGGGACACGGCGGCGGTTGAATGATGCGCATGGCTGCGCCCCGGCGCTAATAGTTCTCCTGCTGATAAATGAACCGATCAGTATTGCGGTAAATACCGAACGTCGCGCGCACGGTCGGATATCGATCGAAGTTCGCTCCGCACCATTGCCCGCGCAGGTAAGGAAGGTTAGCCGCCGCGGGTGCGTTGCCGGTCCATGTAGTGAGACACGTGTTGGTCGAATCTATCGTAGTTGTCGAACCCAGATTCACCGCCACGGTGACGGCCCCGTTGTTTCCGGCGCCGGGCGCGGACAGCGTTATGGTTTTCTTTCCCGCCACAAACGCGCCCGCAACCGGTGTAATCGTCGCCGTCGCGGCGGCCAGAGGGGCCCGGAAATTGCCAAGACCGACATTCAAATTTGTAATGGTCGTGCAATTGTCGACTAGGTTAGTGACAAATCCGGTGCCGTTAAAGTATTGCGTCTCCATTGGGATCGGCAGTTGCAGCAACTCCGAGCCGTTGGCGTTCTGCAGCCACAGACGGCCGTAACGGAATTCGCTGCCGGCGTCGAACGTCACCGCCACCGCGGGCGGGCTCGGCGTGAAGATATCCGAGTTCGCCGCAACAACGCCAGTCCCGCCAATTTCACTCCGATCGATGACGCTCGGTGTGAGCGTGATGTTTGCCGTGAAGAGGATGCGCGGCGCCGCAAGATTACGCAGGAACGCAAAGGTGTCACTTGACGCCCAGGTAATCGTTCCTGTGCCGTTGCCGGCTGTTACTGTGGCTTGCGCTGCCGTCACCTGAGCGTTGTCCCAGTTTGGAAGCGCGCCGCTCGAAACGGTGTAGGTGTATTGCGTGATTATCAGGCCGCGGCTCGTCCCGCTCGCTGTATCGGTCGTAAACACGCAGATATCAGGGTTGGAGGTACAGTCCCTGGCCGGCGCCGCGGCAGGAGGCGGCAGCTTCCACAACGTGCCGCGGTAATTGGTCGTGGTCCCGCCGCCGCTGTTTAGCGCAGTGACCGCGAGGCTAGGCCGCGTCGAATAGGTCAAGGGCTGTCCGATATAGGAGAACGATTTCGACGCGAGCGCGCAGCTCGAATTGAACGTATAGAGCACCGGCGCGTTGGAAGTCACGGAAAAATGATCGGGCACGAAGCGGCCGATTTGCGCCGTGGCGGTGGACGGAATGGTGAGCTGCGCCGCTGGAGTATCCCCACTGTCCACGCCGGCGTAGACCGCATCCTCGAGCTGCAGGTTGAATGCGCCGGCCTCGGAATAGGTCGCGGTCGCGTTCTCGCGCACACCGAGGCCCGCAGCCGTCCAGGATCCCGCGATGTAGTTCAGTATGCCGGGATTTGTGCAAAGTCCGCTCACCACGAGTCCGGTGCAATTGGGAAACGTGGTCGTCGTCACCGTGGTGGGAATGCCATCGTAATTCGTCGCGCTGGCGGGAACCGGAGTCGCGCGCAGGGTAAACGGGAGCGGCGTCCCGGATGTCGAAGCCTTGTGCACGTAGCCGCCGCTTGCGCCGATATTGGCAAGCGGGCCGCGAGTGGTACCTGCACTCTGCCAGTTCTGGTCCCATGCCGTGATGGTCAGGCTTTGGGGCCGGATTGCAAAACGGTCGGTCGAGCAGCCGATCAGCGGACCTGCCGAGCTGATTTGCAGCCGCGCATCCCTATACGCCTGGTTGACCGTAATACCGCTCAAGGTCACGCGTCCACCGGCCGGGATGTTTAGTGTCGTCGTAATAGTTTGCACCGCGGTCCAGGTCGAGCGGCAGCCGTTCACGTCGAGCACGCCGGTGTTATTGCTGCTGTCGAGCAACTGAACCGTGACATTGGCAACCGCTCCGCCGTAGCCGGTCTTCGCGGCGTTAATCGAGACGATATCGAGGCCGAAGGCAGTACCCGCGACCTTGGTCTGGATTACGACGCCGATTATCTGTCCAGCGGCCGTCGCAGTCTCGAACGCGTTGAACCGGCCGGGCACCGCGGTCATTCCGGACTTCGCCTCGCCGATCGCAAAATCCCCGAAACCCGTCTCGCCGTTTATCTGTTCGCACAAGTTGGTTCCGGGTGTGGCGGTACAGCCCGCATTCAGTGTCGTGGGAAACCACGCCGCCCCGCTCCATTGCTCGACGATGAAATTCGCTGGCGTGGCGCCCGCATCATAATCGACCGGCGAGCCATTGATGTAGTTGAAGGTGGCGTTATACGTCGAAGCGGGCATGCCGACCGCGGTCAGGGTCCAGTAGCGATTGACACTCTTCGTGGCATCGATCCCCGAGGATCCGATCGACGGGTGCTCGCTACCGGTTGTGTTGATAGTCAGACTGCCGGCAGTGAACCCGGCAGTACCTGCAATCACCACCGGCGTGTAATTCGTGGCATCCCCCACCGGAAAAGTGAAAGTACCGGCGGCAGCGTAATTCTTCTGCACCGAACCCACCACATAACTCGTCGCGCTGGCGCCGGAAATCGTGCCTGCGGTCCCTATCCCGATATCGTTGGTGCCGATGGTGGTAATGATCTTCCCGCTGGTCAGGGTGAGCGTGCCGTTGACCGTCGGTGAGAGTGCGGCCGAAGCGGAGTTGATGGCGACGTTGTTCGACGCCTTGTTGATGGTGAGATTGTTGAACGTCGTCGCGGCCGTGCCTCCTATGGCAGCCGTAGCGCTGGTGCCAGTGAAGGTGACCGTGCCCGTACCTTGGGTAAAGATGCTGTTGTTAGTCCATGTTCCACCCATCAGGATTGAATTGGATACCGCCGCGTTAAGCATGTTGACAGCAGTCAATGTGGAACCCGTTCCAATCGTGAGATTGTTTAAAATATTTAATGTCGTTCCAAGTGATATCGAAGGGCCATTGGTATTGCTGGTGACAAAATTCCATACCGTGACGGATGCTCCTGTCGAGTTCACCAGCAGGAAGCCATTGCCACTAGTAGATGATGCGTCACCGAATTGAAACGTTCCACCGGTCACATTTACCGTGCTTGATTGAATATTGGCATCATCATAACTACTGGCGTTACCATCCCGAACGATGATGGTTCCGCCAGACATGGTGAACGTAGTGTTACTGCCTAACATGAACGATTCATTTGTTCCAGTCGTACAACCACATGTTGAAACAAGTACAGTCCCGGCTGTTTGGGTGTAAGACCCGGCACCCGTCGAGCCGTGAGTGGGTGGAGGCGAAGGAAGACTGTTAATTCCTCCCGCTGCGGTCAACGTACCTCCATTGACAACAATAGAGGTCGTGGCAAAGTTGCCTAAATTCAACATATTCAAGCTGCCAGTACCGACATTAATCGCGCCCGAATCAATTCTGAATAATCCGCCATTAACGGTTACGTTGAAAGCCCCCGTACTCACCGTCGCGGCAGAGGCCAGCCAGAATCCGCCGCTCGCCGGGATAGCCGGGTCTACACTCCAGGGCGTGATATTCGACGCATTGTCATGCTTGTAGGTGCCGTTGGTGATAGTGAGAAATCCGGCCGGAGCGGTCATGGCAGACTGCATGTCCAGAATATTGGCGTTTGTCACGCCCATGTTCAGCGTGATTTTGTTGAACGTGTAGGCTCCTGCACCGCTCACGGTCTGGTTGCCGTTCTTATTGAAAATGACATTGCATACGCGGGTGGCGGAGGGTGCAAAATTGATGGTGCCGGTATTGGTAATGTTTCCGCCCGCATTCAGGGTATGGGTAACGGCTGTAGCGCCAACCGAAAACGTGCCCGTAACGGCGATGTTCCCCGTCACTGTCATGGTAAGTCCGGCAGCGGCGTTTATGGTCAATGTGCCATTGACGGTCAGGCTGGCCAGGGTATTGGAATTGACGTTCAGGGTTGTCGTGCCGCCCACGGCGATCACGACGTCATCGCCGTTGGCCGGAACGTGGCCGCAACTCCAGGTAGCAACGGTGCTCCAGTTGTTCACCGCGGCGGCAGAAGTGCACGTTACCGCATGCGCCCCGCCCGCAAACAGGGCAAGGAACAGCGCGCAATACCAAACGCGGTATCTCGCGGGATCGCGTGCGGGGCGTGCCGTGATTGACGCGATATTCATCGTGCGTCTCGCCGTTCCAAATGGCCCGGGCCGCCACCGCCTGTCGATGTCAGGTTAGTCACGATCACTGCTGCTGCCCCACCGTGATGGTAATCTGCCGCTCGAGATAATCGGCAATGGCGGGCGCCGCATTGGGACACGGCGGGTTGTTGCAGGCGGTGGCGGTGATCTGATCCATCGTCACCGTGGTGTTCAGCTCGGTGGGCTGGTTGCGAGTGCACGTCACCGTGGTGGTGAATCCTGCCAGCGTGGTGCCGACAAAGGTCAGGTTGTTAGGAACAAAACAAAGTGCGGGCGGCACATTGGCGCCTTGCAATACCTGGTACGCACCCCATTCGATGCCGGCGCGCGCCGCCTGATAGGCCCGCGCGCCCTGAATATCGAGCTGCGAGCTCTTTTGCTGAAATCCGCCGACGGAAACCATAAACGCTCCCAGCACCGCCAGCACCGTGATCAGAAATACCGCGGTCACGAGGCTGAAACCGCGCTGCGCGCGGCGCGGCGGCGGCCTGCCAGCCGCGAATCGCGGGCTTTCGCATTCCGGCCCGTGACTTGCAACCCGGAATTCGGAACTGGTTTTAGGGCACATTGCTGACATGCGCCTGATAAGATAGCGTCACTGACTCGTTGCCTTGTGTCAGCGTCAATTTCATCAACACTAGCCCGACGCGCTGCGCGACCGCGTTGGCGGTGTAAGTAAACTGGCAGCCACTTACGTTCTGTGCGAGCACCGCGGTCGTCGCGCCCGCGGGTGGCGCTGGTTGCGCTGCTGCGATGGCATAGCCCCAATAGCGCATGAGGAACCCAGTGGTCGGGTCACACCCGTAAGTCACCGGCCCGGAAATCACCTGGAAGCGGTTTCCCGGCGAGGTCAGCGGAAATGTTTTCGCTGCAAACGTGATTTGGCTGACGCCGGTTCCGGTTATGACGCTGGTATTGTCACCGTTATACGCATCGGCCCCGGGAATGCCGAGGTTATAGATCACCACGCGGTCACTATTGTTGACGATGACGTCATCCGCCAGCCCCGACAGCGGGCTCATCGTGTCGAACACGCTGTCGGCAAGGTTGAAAACCAGCGGATTGCCTCCCCCACCGCTATCGAGGTTGGCGCGGTAGCGCCCGCCGGTGCGCATCGCCAGAAATTCGAGGTAGTTGGTCGTACCGACGGTGGTCACGCGCACGCTGTTGGGCAGCGAACCGTGCAGATCCCGGGATATGCGGCGCAATACGGTGTCCGCGACGTCGGTAAGCGCAGCACGCCGCACGCTGTCCAAATAGCCTTGCATCGGGGAGCGAATGAATATCGCGACCCCGCCGGCGATCACGGCGGTAATGACGATCACGGCGATCATCTCCACCAGCGTGAAGCCCACCATGCGCCGGAACATCGCGCGGCGCGATGACGGCCGCGAACGCATAAGCGCGCACTTCAGGGAATGTCTAGATGTTCGGAGCATACTTGGTACGGTAGCCTTGCAGCACCACATTGACAGAGGCAGGGCCCGTCACTGTTACCGTGATGAGCAGCACGTTGGCCTGACCGTTGCCATCGGTCGCGGCGATGCCGCCGAGCCCGGCTGCGGGAACGGTGACGGTGACGGCCGCGGTGTAAGCACCCAATCCGGCAATCGCGTTATTGGTAATGTCCACGATCGGATTCATGTTAAAGCCGTTGTAGTCGTTGACGTTGTCGAACGGAAAACTCGCGTTGTAGCGTGTCTCGCCCTGGACCGCCTCCGGACCCATCTGTTCAATCCAGGTGGCGCATACCGTCGTGCCGATCCCGGTCGTTGCCGACTGCGCAGTCGACACGTTGGCGTCGTCGGGATCGCAGAATGTGAACGGCATCAGTTCCACTTCTTCCAGCAGCGCCTCGGCAATCGCGAGCGCCTGCTTGCGCATCATCGGATCGGGGCTCCCGCGGGTAACGGCATTCATTGCCAGCAACACAGCCGCGACGGCAACGCTCACGACCACGATAAACACGACGAGTTCGACCAGTGTCGCTCCGGCCTGGAGCGGTCGCAAGCCGCGACCGGCTTTAGGTGTGCACATAACCGGTTTGCGGTTCGATGTAAATCGCGCGGTTGATGTCGCCCCCCGCCGTGCTGTTGACATTGATGGTCGTGACTAAGGTAAGAAGCACGCCCGCCGCATTTCTGGGGCGTCCGAGGCCATCAAAAGCAAACGTCGGAGTCGCCGTCGCCAGGGCCACTGCGGAAAACGCGACGCCGCGGGCATCTTGCGCGGTGAGCACGAGCGCGAGACCGGTCGTTGGATCGGTCACCGGAACACCGCCGCCACCACAAACAGCGGTATAGCACGCCTGAACAGTGGTCGCGCTGATGGTCACGAACACGCGTTTGCGCTGGGCGATCGCCGCTTTCTGCGCGAACTTGATCCCCTCCTGCACCTGCTCGAAAAACGCGCGCGACTGGAATCCCTGCTGGTTCGCGAAGCGCGGGTATGCGGTTGCCGCCACAATACCCACGATGGTCAGGGTGACCACCAGCTCGACTAGCGTGAATCCTCGCGCCGGCAGTTGTGGTGTCATCGTTTTCTAACCCCCAATTCGCGCAAAGTCCCGCTCAACTGGCGATACGCCGGCTGGCGGGACCTCAACTGAGCCGGCGGAGCGCGGAACGACTGCCGCGCGCGCCCCGTTTGATCTTAACAGCCAGCGGTGTTTACAACTATCGCACCGGTCGCCGCGGTATAAGTCACTATGCATGTTGCGGCGGCGCCTGCGGGCTGCAATGTAACTGTCGTAGCGTTCATAACCATGGTCAAACCCTGACACGCCGTCGTGGACTCACAATTCATCGCCTTGTCCATGCCAGGAGAGACAGAAAGCGGGAACGCGGTGTTGGCAGTCACGTTTACAGCGGTGCCATCCGCCATGTTCACTGACGTGGCGGCCATATTACCGTTAGCCTGGTAGCGCGCTTGAACCAGTGCGATCGCGGCGCGTATTCCGCCGGCGGCACCCTGGGCCGCGGATATCCGCGCGTCCTTCGAAAGGGTAATGAACCGGGGTATTGCCGTCGCGGCCAAGATGCCCAGAATTACGATCACCACTACCAATTCGACTAATGTGAAGCCTTGCTGCCGGGCTTTCATGCCGTACTCCTGCGTGACTTCCCATAAACGCAAAGTCCCGCTCAACTGGCGATACGCCGGCTGGCGGGACCTCAACTGAGCCGGGGCGGCGCGCGGAACAGCTGCCGTGCGCGTCCCGCTTAGTCTTAACAGCCGGTGGTTATCGCTGCTACCGCGCCGGTCGTATCGGTATATTGCGCCTCGCATGTTGCGCTGCCGCCTGATGGCGTGAAATGCGAGATCCCAGCAAGATTGAAAGCCACGGTCAAGCCCTGACACGCCGTCGCGCTCTCACAATTCATGGCATTGCCCATGCCAGCAAGCGCACCGGTTGGGAACCCGCCCGTGGCGCCGGTACTCACGACAACGGTGGTAACGCCATCCGCCATCGTCACTGGCGAGGTAAGTGTTCCATTAGCCTGGTAGCGCGCTTGAACCAGCGCTACCGCGGCGCGTAATCCGCCGGCGGCGCCCTGGGCCGCGGATTTCCGCGCGTCGGTCGTAAGGCTAATGTACCGGGGTATTGCCGTCGCGGCCAAGATGCCGAGAATTACGATCACCACCACCAATTCGACCAAGGTGAAGCCCTGCTGTCTGGTGTTCATGCCCCGCTCCTGTTTGATTGAAATAATCCCCGTTGAGGGACCTGCTGCAACTGGCCGGGCGGATACCGTCCCGGCGCGTGTTATTAAGTTCCGTCACACGTATAACGGCATGCGGACGCAAATACTTGAGCGGCTCGCGCAATGCGCGCCAGGCCCGCCCCGGAAGCGAGATGCCAATCAACAGCCCGTGGTTGTCACGGCACTGTACAGCGGCGGGCTGGTGATAACGCCAGCCGCCGAGGTGGCCGCGGTATACGTGAAGGAACAAGTCGCCGGGGCGTTGCCGAGCACCTGTACCGTCAGCACGCTACCCTCCGCAGCGCCCCCGCCGGAGGTCTGGTAGCCCTCGGCCGCACTGATCGTCAGGCCCGCTGCGGAGATGATGCCGGCCGCATCGGCAGTCGGATACTGAGCGATGAGCGTGACACCGACGCCTTCCATCGGGAGCGTGAATGCGGCCATGGCACAGCCTGTGGTCGCCAGGCAGGAGGCGTGGGTTAACGCCGCGCCGCCCTTGACGGCGCCGAGCGCAGCGTTGAGCTTGGCGACCCGCGCCTGAACCTGCAATGCCGCAAAGCGCGGCAGCGCGGTAGCCGCCAGAATACCCAGAATAACAATCACCACCACCAACTCGATCAGGGTGAAGCCTGTCTGTTTCGCCTTCATCATCTACTCTCCTTGGTGACTTCCAATTAGCGCAAAGTCCCGCTGAGTCGGCGATAACCGGCTGGCGGAACCTCAATTAAATCGGGGAACGCGAACGACTGCCGCGCACGCCCCGTTTAATCTTAACAGCCGGTAGTGGTTACAACTATCGCCGCGGTCGCCGCGGTATAATCCACTTGGCATGTTGCGCTGCCACCTGTGGGCTGCAATGTCACATCCGTAGCCGTCATTACCATGATCAAACCCTGGCACGCCGTCGCGGACTCACAATTCATGGCCTTGTCCATGCCTGGAGTCACGGAAACCGGAAACCCGTTTGCGGCGCTCACGTTAACGACGGTGCCATCCGCCATGGCCACTGACGTGGCGGCCATATTACCAGTAGCCTGGTAGCGCGCTTGAGCCAGCCCTACCGCGGCGCGTAATCCGCCGGCGGCGCCCTGGACCGCGGATGTCCGCGCGTCCTTCGTAAGGTTAATGTACCGGGGTATTGCCGTCGCGGCCAAGATGCCCAGAATTACGATCACCACCACCAATTCGACCAAGGTGAAGCCCTGCTGTCTGGTGTTCATGCCCTGCTCCTGTTTGATTGAAATAATCCCCGTTGAGGGACCTGCTGCAACCGGCCGGGCGGATACCGTCCCGGCGCGTGTTATTAAGTTCCGTTATACGTATAACGCCATGCGGACGCAAATACTTGAGCGGCTCGCGCAATGCGCGCCAGGCCCGCCCCGGAAGCGAGATGCCAATCAACAGCCCGTGGTTGTCACGGCACTGTACAGTGGCGGGCTGGTGATAACGCCAGCCGCCGAGGTGGCCGCCGTATACGTGAAGAAACAAGTCGCTGGGTCATTGCCGAGCACCTGTACCGTCAGCACGTCACCCTCCGCAGCGCCCCCGCCGGAGGTCTGGTAGCCCTCGGCCGCGCTGATCGTCAGGCCCGCTGCGGAGATAATGCCGGCGGCATTGGCAGTCGGATACTGAGCGATGAGCGTGACACCGACGCCTTCCATCGGGAGCGTGTATGCGGCCATGGCACAGCCTGTGGTCGCCAGGCAGGAGGCGTGGGTTAACGCCGCCCCGCCCTTGACGGCGCCGAGCGCAGCGTTGAGCTTGGCGACCCGCGCCTGGACCTGCAATGCCGCGAAGCGCGGCAGCGCCGTAGCAGCCAGAATACCCAGAATAACGATCACCACCACCAACTCGATCAGGGTAAAACCGGTCTGTTTCGCCTTCATCATCTCTTCTCCTTTGTGACTTTTGTCACAGATTTTGCCTTAATAAACTGTCGTAAACAACTAATTCCGAAAAATATTAGTATAGTGTAACGGCGCATACTACGTCAACTTTAGAACCAGCGATACGGCTGCGCGGGCACTATGGCGATTCCCGTCGGCGCCCGCACTTTTCCGGCCACCGTCTCGATGTCGTCATAACGCAGCCTGACCTGAAACCGCAATTCCCTGCTATCCGCCTGATTCCATTGTAGATAACTTGTCTTGTTAGGTACGTAGACCAGTTGCCGCGCATCCGCGGCAAAATACCAGTTCCCCGTTTCCGCCGGAGAGCGGTATTCGCCGCGGTAGGTGGACGGCGGCTCGTCGAGCCAGAGCATCGGGTTGTCACGCTCGAGTTGCGCCACCGCCGCCTGCCGGTTGGTGATGATCAATTCGGCAAGCCGGACCTGCAGCCCCATTTTGATCGCCGCAAGCGTCGCGTCCATCACCGCCTTCTCGGCGCGCTCCTGGTAATAGAGCATCCGGTCCAACACCACTGTCGCCAGCATGCCGACAATGATGACGACGAGCATCAGTTCGATCAGCGCAAAACCACGACTGCGAAGTTTCAGGTTTATGGTTTCAGGTTTCAGGTTGCCGGAAAAAAAGCGTTTCATCCCGGCTTCCCGGTGCTCTGACTTGCAATCTGAAACCTGAAACCGCTGTTGATCATTTGATGATGGTCTTGCCGAGGTCCCACATCGGCAGGAACACCCCGAGCGCGAGTATCAGCACCAGGATGCCGAGCGTGATGATCAGGATCGGCTCGATCTGCGAGGACAGCGTCTTGAGGTCGTATTCGACCTCGCGCTGATACAAGTCGGCGACCTCCTGCATCATGTCGTCAATCGCGCCTGACTCTTCGCCCACCGCCACCATTTGCAACACTACCGGCGTGAACACCCCGGCGGCCACGGTGGTGCGCAGCATCGATTCGCCGCGCTCGACACTTGCGCGCATTTTCTCGATCTTGCGCGCGATGAAGTCGTTGTCGACGGTCTGCGCTACCGTAGTCAACGCCTGCACCACCGGCACGCCGCTGCGGCTCGCCAGCGCGAAGCTGCGCGCGAAACGCGAGAGTGTTGCCTTGAGGAAGATTTTCCCCGCGATCGGGATCTTGAGCTTGAGTTGATCCCACTTGAGCTTGCCGGCCGTCGTCCGCGTCCACCAGCGGAAACCGAAGACCGCGGCGACGAGCGCGATCAGCATCACCGGCCACCACGCCACCATGAAGTTCGAGGAACCGATCAGGATCCGCGTCATCAGCGGCAGCTCGGTGTTGAAGCTCTTGTAGACCTTGGCGAACGCCGGGATCACGAACAGGTTGACGATCACCATCGCGACCACCATCGTTGCGACCACGAAACTCGGGTAGCGAACCGCTGATTTCACCTGGTTGCGCATGAACTGCTCGAAATCGAGATGATGGAACAGGCTCAGGAAGACTTCCTCGAGCCGGCCGGTCATCTCGCCGACGCGCACCATGCTCGCGTAGAACGGTGTGAACACCTTGGGCTGGCGCGCGAGCGACGCCGACAGCTCGCGTCCCGAGTCGAGGCTGTCCCTTAGGTTCTTGACCACCGCGGCGAAGGTCTTGTTGGTGGTCGATTCCTGCAAGCCCGCGAGCGCGCGCATGATCGGCACGCCGGCCTTGAGCAAGGTATACATCTGGCGGCTGAACAGCATCAGGTCTTGCTGCGTGATCTTTTGCTGGAACAGCCGTTCCAGCGCTCCTGCGCCCGCGGCCGCCGGCGCGCTGGCCGGCGTGATTTCGACCGGGGTGATGCCGAGTTTGATGAGCTGGGATGCGGCGGCGCCGCTGTCGGCGCTTTCGAGCACGCCCTGCACCAGCTCACCGCCGTTGTTACGCGCTTTGTAGGCGAAGAAAGGCATGCGGAAAGTTTCGAGTTGCGAGTTGCGAGTTGCGAGTTGAACGCATAGTTACGATTTAAATTTTGACCCTTTAATCGAGGTTTTGCGTAGGTAACTAATCCTCGAATTGGCTGCTGATGCGCATAGCCTCGTCAACCGTGGTCCTGCCCGCCGCCACCAGTTGCGCCGCATGAGCGCGCAAGGTATGGCCGCCGATTTCGCGCGTTGCGACTTCGATGAACACCGCCGGATCTTCCTGGTTCGCCGCCTCGACCACCGGCCTGTTCATCTCGAGCATCTCGTAGACGCCGGTGCGGCCGAGATAGCCCGTGCCGCCGCAGTGCGAGCAACCTTTGCCCTTGAGATAACGGTACCCATCGATCTTGGACCCGAGATCCTGCGCCAGCCATGCGTGCTCGCCCGGCAGCAGGTCACGGGTTTCGGCGCAGCTCTCGCAGATCACGCGCACCAGCCGCTGCGCGAGCACCAGCTGCAGCGACATCGCCACCATGTAGCGCGGCGCGCCCATGTCGAGCAGCCGGATCGGGGTGGTCACCGCGTCGTTGGTATGCAGCGTCGACAGTACCATGTGGCCGGTCAACGCCGCGCGCAGCCCGGTTTCAACCGTTTCCGGGTCGCGCATCTCGCCGACCAGGATCACGTCCGGGTCCTGGCGCAACACCGAGCGCAGCACGCGCGCGAACGTGAGCTCGATCTTGTCATGCACCTGCACCTGGTTGATGCCGGGCAGCCGGTACTCGACCGGATCTTCCACCGTGATGATCTTGCGCTCGGGCGTGTTGAGTTCCGCGAGCGCGGCATAAAGCGTGGTGGTCTTGCCGCTGCCGGTGGGCCCGGTCACCAACAGCATGCCGCTCGGCCGGCGCAACACCGCCTGCATGCGCTTGAGGATGTGCGGCGGCATGCCGAGCTTGTCGAGCGTGAGTATGCCGCTGGCCTGACTGAGCAGACGCATCACCACCGATTCTCCGAACTGCGTCGGCATGGTCGAAATCCGCACGTCGACCATGGTGTTGTAGATCTTGACGTTGAAGCGGCCGTCCTGCGGCAGGCGTTTTTCCGAAATGTCGAGCCCCGACATGAGTTTCAGCCGCAGCACCAGCGCGGACACAATCTTGGAATCGGCTTCCGTCTGCAGATGCAGCACGCCGTCGATGCGGAAGCGGATCAGCAATTTTTTTTCCTGCGGTTCGATGTGAATGTCGGAGGCGCGTACCTGGGTCGCGTCTTCGAACACCGATTGCAGCAGTTTGACGACCGGCGCCTCTTCGAGCCCCGGCGTAACCGCAAGCGCGCCGAAATCGACCACCGTGTCGCCAAGTTCCGCCCCGAGTTCCTTCGCGAGGCCGGTGATTTCACCGGTACGGCGATAGACGCGATCGATGGTCGCCATCAGCTGCGATTCGGTGATGACCGCGATTTCGATCTCGCGCTGCAGGATGCGCGCGATTCCGTCATAGGCATTGAGGTCGGTCGGATCCGACATGCCGACCTTGGCCGCCTTGTCGTTTTCCTCGAACAGGATGGCGCGGAAACGACGCGCATAAATCTCGGGCAGTTTCTGCGTGACCTCCAGTCTGATGTTGTAGTGTCTGGGGTCGATGTAGGGTAACTGCAATTGACTTGCCAGAGCCTGGGCAACTACTTCCTCGGTGGCGTACCCCATCTCTATCAACACCCGCCCCAGCCCGCGAGACCGCCCCAGCTTGCGCATGCTGAGTTTTTGCTCTTCGAGCGCGAGCGCGAGCTGCTCCTGCGTCAGAATTTTTTGCTGGATGAGAATTTCGCCAAGGCGGGGTTTTTCGGGTCTGATCATCTAAACTCCGGAAATCGTTCGAATTATTCGTGACGGCAGCCTTTGCCGCGCCACTGTGTATGCCACAGTTGGGTGCAAGTTAACGCGTTTTGCCAGATGTGACAAGATAAATGGCGATCCAATAGATGTAAGAGACAACTGACAACTTGGATCGAAAAGGATGGACTAAAGAACAAAAATGATAGCCATCACGAATTAGAAATGGTCCCCCGCCTTGACCGAATCGCGGGCAGCGGCGGTGCCTGGCGTGCCGGTGGCGCATGGGCCTGCGCCACATTAGCGTCTAACGCCGCACGCCCGGCGTCTCGAGCAGCAGCCCGCTCGCGCGCCACGCGAGATACAATTCCAAGTCGAGGTATTCGGGTGCACCGTAGGGCAGCATTTCGGCGCGCACGCCCGATAAGCAACTCCTGAAGCGGCGGTGCAGCGAGCCCACTGTCTGCCATTCGAGCCGGTAAATCGGATAGGCATTGCCGTGCCCCTGACTGATGGTCTCGGGGCCAAGCTGTTTGCCCCAGTGGTCCTGATGGCATTGGGCGCACGACAGGTTCGTCTGTCCCAGCCGGCGGTAAAACATAGCGCGACCCGCCTCGAAATGGCCGCGGTTCTGCCAGTCGATGCTCACATTGACCGGCATGCCGCGCGACTGGTGCGCGACATACGCGGTGAGCGCGAGTAACTCGTCGGATTCGTAACGTAGTGGTTCGGCCTGCTGGCGACGCTCGCGGCACTGCATGATGCGGCCTTCGAGATTAATCAAACGCGCCGTGCCGGGATCGAGCAACGGATAGCGCATCGCCGTACCCCGCATGCCTGCCTTGGCGTCGCCATGGCAACTTGCGCATGATTTGCCGTCCCTGCCCGCCGGCTCCTGCCACAGCTTTTCGCCGCGCACAACCCACAGCATGCCGGGATTCGCGAAGTCGTCAGCCTGCAGCGCGCGAATGTCGGCGCTGGCGAACTCAATGCCGGACTTCAGGGGAGTCGGTCTCTGCGGTTCTGCTGCCGAAGCCACGGAAGCAAGGGAAATCGCGGTGCAGATACCGGTGAACGAGTGAACGAGTGAACGAGTGAGCCTCCCCAACCCAACCTTTCCCCCCGGTGGCGGGGGGGAAGGGGTTTTTCTCCCGTTCACTCGTTCACCCGTTCACGCAACGACCGTGATGGAAGCTCGCTCGCTGCCGCGCTCTCCCGCGTCGTCCACCCAGGAAAACTCAATCTCGCCGCTCGCCTCGGCCCTCGCGCAGAACTGCAGGTACGGGTTTGCTGCAATGCCTGAGCCCAGTTCGGCGCGGAAGATCTCGACGCCGTTGTAGCGCACGACCAGCGTGTTGACGACGTTCTTCGGGATAGCGCGGCCGGCGTTGTCGTAGCGAAACCCGGTTTCCATCGGGTGCTGGATCGCAATGCGCACCTCGATGATCTCGCCCCGCTGCGCCGAGGCCGGCACTTGAACGCGCGCAAGCATGATTGCTCAGCTCTCGTCCCAGCAGGCCGTGCTGGTCACGACCACGTCTGCGAAGCCCGACCAGAAAGTGCCGTCAGAAAGCTGCGCAATCGCCATCAGACGCTGCGCGCCATTGAGGCGCACGCGTGTGGCGACCAGCGCGCGCCCGGCGCTGGG
>PLYS01000557.1 GCA_003153455.1 Betaproteobacteria bacterium
GCTGGCATTTGAAATCATGTTCGTCTCCAACCAAAAACACCCGTTTTGATCGCAGCAAGTTTGACACAAAAGGATTGCTGCTTTGCGCTTTTTTGGTGAATTCCTCCGACGAATAGACGACCGGATTTATCGTCCTGCCAATGGAGCTTGTTCTTTCGGACAGAGCGTTCAGCACCGCTCCAAACGAAGCGGTTCCGACAATACAAACGTCCACGTCGCTGTCGGCACGCTCCTCGCCCGTGGCGACCGAGCCGAAGATGAAAGCCAATTTCACGCCGTCCACGCTATCGAGCGCTTCGCGCAGAACATCGGCAATCCCGGCAGTCTTCCTCGCGATGCCCCTGATCTCCTCGAATATCGGGCATGCGAGGTTCGCCTGAAAGACGCGCCGGTTTCCGTCCCGCTTTTCCAAAACAATTCCCGCCGCGCAGAGCGTATCCATTTCCTTGCCGATCATCGGGGCCGAGACACCTGCCAGGCGCGCCAGTTCCCTGAGATGCAGCGAACGCTCCGGTTTCGAAAACAGGATGCCGAGCGCCGACTTCTTCGTCTTGCCGAACAGTGCGTCGGCAAGGGAAACTGAGTGAGTTTTCTTCATGGGTTCATTGTAATTGTTAAGGTAACGAGTTTAAACCTAACAATTACGTTGTGAATAGTGGATCCCGCTCTTGATGATCGCTTCGGAAGTCCTTAGCGGTCAGCTCGCGTTCTCCCAATCCTCGATCCGCAGCCCCACCACCCGGCTGAATTCTCCGGTATTGTGCGTGACCAGCACCAGGTCATGCGCGCGCGCGATCGCGGCAATCATCAGTTGGCGCCGATGGGCGTGCCTTGCGCCGCGTAGCCCTTGTACGTCATCGTGCTCGTGGTTTCATTCTCGCCTGTTCCAGAAAAGCGCGCGCGTTGCGCAGCCGGTACGGTTTAGCCGCTTTGGCTGGATGCGGCCGGTGGAGGCTGGCGAGTCCACGCACCACGCCGCCCTACGCTTGGCGGACACGGAGTTCAGGCAGGTATGAGATCGAGTCGCCGCTCGATGCGGTCGAGCCGCTTTTCCACGCCATCAATGCGAGTGTGCACGATCGCATTGTCGCCGTGGAGGTGCGCAATTTGCGCCTCGACTGATGTGAGTCGCTGCTTCACAATCACGAGGTCTTCCTTGATCTGGCCGACATCGCTGCGAATAACCCGCAAATGTTCGAGAATCAAGTTTTCGATGTTCTCGGTCATTGATCGTTCCTTTCCCCAATCATTGTAGCATCGGCGCACGTCGCGTCAATTTCAGTTCCCACTCCGCCGGGGTTACGGCGTGCGAGAACGCGAATTCGAACACGCGTAAGCGCCCATCTTGTTGCAGACATCACAGGAACACGTCAGCACGGACATGGAAACGGTGAGCAAGCTGCTTCGCAATTTCCTTACTGATCGAGCGTTTGCCGCTCAGGATGTCCGAGATGCGGCTTTGCGGCGCGCAGTCTCCCAAGTCCTCTTGCTTGAGGCCGTGTTGTTCCATCAGGAAGCGCAGCACTTCGCTCGGCTTCGCCTCCGGGATCTGGACCTTCTCGTCCTCGTAGGCTTTCACCTGATCGGCGAGGTAATCGAGCACATCGGCCAACGGGTGACTTTCGTTGTCGCCTACTTCATCGAGCAGCGTATCGATCGTGGCGCGGGCCTGCGCATAGTCCTCTTCGGTGCGAACAGAGGTCACGCCCAGGAGCTTTTTGAACGGCATCCATGCCCGAAGAATGGCTTGCGGTTCGGGCACCGCTTTGAGTACGTGTCTCATCATTTCCTCCGTTTCCAGTCGCCTCGGTCGTATTCGGCGTGCGTCAGTACCGCACGGATGAATACCTTGTGCCGGTTGTAGTGAATCGCTGCGATCAATCGGTACTTGTTGCCCCCGATGTTGAACACCGTCAGGCCGCCTAAGTAGTCGGCGCTACCGAACGTCGCTCTCAGGTCGTTGAAGTCGGCAAAGACCTCGCTTGCCATCGTGCGATACCACGCCTGCAACGGGCTTTCGGCGTCCGGGTGTTTTGCCCAGAACTCAACAAGGGCAGGCTTGGCAATGATGTGCATGGACAAAGTATATACCATAATGGTATATTGTCAATATAGATCGTTGTCCTGGCAGGTCGTCATCCAGCCGCCCAACCGCAAAACCCATATCGTATAGACCATGAGGCGTATACTGGATTCAACCACAGTCTGGTTACTGATCACTGATCACTGATCACTGGCCGTTAGCGATAGCCACGCAGTTTCTCCGTTGCAGTAGAAGGGGAAATGTATACTGCAGGCAGAAGAAATATGCAAAGCCACGGCCTGACTCGGCATATTCACCGAGTCAAAGGGTGTTGGAGTGCGCGCCTCAACCGTCGTTGCATTTGCTCATTCGCTTTTCGCGCGATCTGCGCCAAGACGCTTGGGCGTCCGCTTGTTTCGGAGTGGGCTCATGGCGGGTCCCGCCCGGAACAGACTCCCGAATTTCACAGATTTAGGACAGGGGAACAATATGAACATACAAGATCTTCAACGCGACGTTGCCAGCCCGCGCACTGCGCGAAATAAATGGAGTCTGACCCTCATCCTTCTAACGCGGCGAGCAACACTCGGCACTGCCATTGCGGCGGCCGCGCTATTCGGCACTTCGCTCCATGCTGCCGGTACGAATGAGGAGGCGCCATCGGGCTTCCCGAACATCGCCCAGCTAGCAAATGAAAAGGAATTGCCCGCTACGTCCACCCAGAGCAAACTGGATTCTCAAATCGTGCTCGCTTTGAAGCAGAGTCGAGGAGAGGCGCCGTTCGACGGCCGGACCGCGCTCGAACCAGGCATCCCTATCACACAACCCGATATCCCTATCAAAGATGGGCCGCGCGTGCTCATTGACCTGGAGGCCACCGTTTCCGAAGAGTTACGGACACATATCGGGCTCATCGGAGGACAGTTGGCCCCCAGTCCTGATGCGGCGCGCATCATTCGCGCGATGATTCCACTCGCAGAGGTGGAGGCCCTCGCAACCCGCGCGGACATCACATTCATTTCGCCGGCAAGGCTGGAACTCAAGAGCGGGATCTATGTGAAACCGTAGCCACCGAACGGCATTTCAAAAACAAACCCTGGATTCAAATTGAACCTCGGGATCCGACCTGTTCGCGGCGGGAAGATTGAACCGCCTGGATTCAACCAACAACTCCGCTGGAAGCGTATTCCGATGAAGAAGGTAATTGGCGTTCTATTCAGCCTCTGTCTGGTCGTCGCCGGCGATTTGCCCGCTCACGCCCTGACGATTGTACGAACCAATGACGCGTCGCTGGCAGCTAATTTATCGGCAGCCGATGTCGCTGCAGCGAGTGCCGCCTTTGACTATGCGGCGGCGCAGATTGCGGCGCTCTACAGCGATCCCATCCAGATCAACATCACCCTGGCGGCCAGTCCCGGGACCGGCATCCTGGGGCAGAGCAACACTTTTCTTAATGGTAACTACACCTACGCTCAAATTCGCAGCGCGCTCACCACTGACGCAACCGCAGGCAATGCGGACGACACAGCGGCTGTTGCAAGCCTCGGCGCCACCGATCCGATCGGCGGCACTACGGCGAGATATCTCCTCACCAGAGCCCAAGCCAAGGCGTTGGGCTTGCTTGCGAGCGATTCGACGATAGATGGAACGTTCACCTTTGGTGCCGGGTATTCTTATACCTACGATTCGAATAATCGCGCGGTGGTAGGCAAGATCGATTTTATCGGTGTCGCCTTGCACGAAATTACCGAAATCATGGGGCGCATCGCTTCGCTTAGCACCAATTACACCGGAATCCCCAACTATATGCTGTTTGACCTCTTCCGCCACACCTCGGCGGGAGTGCGGAGCATGAACAAGACCGACACCGGAGTTTATTTCTCGGTTGATGGCGGTGTGACGAACCTGAAGTTTTACAACTCAGTGGCCGGGGGGTCTGACCTGCAGGATTGGGCCAGCGGCGCCAATGATGCCTTCAATGCCTTTAGCAGTTCCGGCGTTCTGAATGCCTTGACTACGGTGGACACTCGGGTGATGAACGTGATCGGCTATAACTCCAATGCCGCTTGCAGCTACAGCATTGCCCCGACCAGTACGTCCGTCGCCGCCAATGCGAGCAACGCCTCCGTTCAGGTGACGGCCCCGAGCGGATGCAGTTGGACGGCGACGAGCAATGTCAACTGGATCAGCATCACCTCCGGCAGTAGCGGCAGCGGGAATGGCACTACTTTCTATTCCGTAGCTACGAACACCGGCGCCGCGCGCATCGGCACGGCCACGATTGCCGGACAAACTTTCACCGTGAACCAGGCCGCTGGGACATCAGGGCCGTCAAACGACAATTTCGTGAACCGCGTGGCACTTATTGGTGCAGCGGTTACCACCACTGGGTCAACCGTCGGCGCGACCAAAGAAGCCGGCGAGCCCAACCATGCCGGCAATGCCGGAGGCAAATCGGTGTGGTGGACATGGACCGCGCCGTCAACCGGACAGGTTTCGATTGACACCAGTGGCAGCAACTTTGACACGCTGCTCGGCGTTTACACTGGCTCGTCCGTCGCCAGCCTCATCCTTATCGCTTCTAACGATGACGATGTCGCCAATGGGGTATTGACCAGCGCCGTCACATTTCTCGCGAGTGCTGGAACAACTTATCAGATTGCCGTCGATGGCTTCAATGGTGCAAGCGGGTCGGTCAATCTGCATCTCAATCAATCGTCATCCTCGCCGACCTGCACCCTGACGGCAAACCCGGCCTCGATTCCCGCAGGCGGTACTTCTCTACTGACGGCCAGTTGCATCCCTGCGGCCACTTCCTATGTCTGGTCGGCCAACACCGGTTTTGGCAACACGGTCGCAATTGGCACCGTTTCACCAACGGTTACCACCACCTATACCGTGGCAGGGATCAATAGCGCTGGCATCGGCGCTGCCGCCAGTGCCACCGTGACGGTAACTGTAACTCCTATCGCGCCAAGTGCCCCGACACTCACCAGTGCCACGGCGGGTTACTTCGACGCCACATTGAGTTTCACGGCCCCCGCATCGACCGGAGGTTCGCCGATCACTGGCTACACCGCCACCTGCAGCGCCTCCGGCCAGCCGACGCGAAGTGCAACCGGCAGCGGCTCTCCCATCATCGTCACCCGCCTCGCCAGTGGCGTGAGTTACAGTTGCACCGTCACCGCCGCCAACAGCGTTGGCACCAGTGCCGCATCAAATTCCATGAGCGTCATCCCCGCCGACATCGCCAGCGCCACCACCGTGCTGGAAATGCCCTGGTTCACCAAAGTCAGCGGCTACATTTCGCGCTTCGTGCTGCTCAATACCGGAAGCAGTGCCGCCGCCTACAACATCACCATCCTGACCGAGGATGGCAACTCGGTCGCCCTCAATGCCAACTACGCCAGCGGCAGCATTTTCGCCGGAGCGCAATTGGTCATCAACGTTGACGATCTCGTCACCAGTTTCAGCGCTGGCCAACGGGCCATGGCTCTCATCATCTCCAACGCTCCGGCGGGCACCCTCTCCGGCATCTACAACCTGGTGCAACCCACCACCGGGTCCGTCAGCAATGTCTCCCTTCTGCGCGGACAGGATTTTGTGGGCACCAGCAGCAGGCTCATCGCCCCCTGGTTCAGTACCGCCTCCGGCTACTCCAGTGCCTTCATCCTGAGCAATGCCGGCAACACCGATGCCACCGCCACGGTGAGTTTCCTCGCCCCCAGTGGCACCACCATTACGCCCTTACGTTCGAGCCTCACGGTACCGGCCTTGGGCCAACTGGTCGTCGATACCCCTACGCTAGCCACCCTGAGCGGAGGTACGGCGGGCGCGGCGGTGTTCAGCCTCAATGCGCCGGAAGGCCGGATCAAGGGCGCCTATAAGATCGTCAATCTCGCCACCGGCGCGGGGAGCAGCACCGAACTCGTCAATCCGCAAAGCGCCGCCGGCAGCACCACCCGGCTTGTCATGCCCTGGTTCAGTACCGCGCCCGGCTACGCCAGCAACTTCATCCTCACCAACCGCGGCAACAGCGCGGCGCCTTACACCATCACGGTGCAGACCGAGACCGGCAACACCGCTACCACCGGCACCTTAACCGGTAGCATCCCGGCCAACGGGCAGGTGATCCTGCCAGCCTCGGGCATCGTCACCAGCTTCAGCGGCGCGACGCGCGCCACGGCGATCTTCGATGTGACGGGATCGCCTGCCAACATCGAAGGCCTCTACCAAGTCATCAGCCTGGGCACGGGGGCCATCAGCACCACCATCATGGCCCGGCCGGATGCCTCGGCGAGCCCGCCCACGACGCTCAAGCTGCCGTGGTTCAGCACCGCACCCAGCTACATCAGCCGCTTCATTTTCAATAACCGCAGCGCGAGCCCGGCGTCCTTCACCATCCAGATCTTGCCGGAGAGTGGCAACGCGGTGACGCAGATACTCTCCAGCGACATCATCCCGGCCGGCGGACAACTGGTGCTGCCCGCCTCCGACGTGGTATCGGCCTTTAGCAACGCTACGCGGGCGGCGGCCATCTTCACCATCTCCGCCCCCGCATCGCAGATTGACGGCCTGTACAACGTCGTCAACCCGACATCGGGGAGCGTCAGCAATACGATGATGGCGAAGTAAACGGGGCCACCTCTTTACGTGCCGGCCACCTTAGCCGGCAGTGTGGGGATTGATCCCGACATTGGTGGCAGCGTAAAGATTGGTTAGAACTGCTCGTTCGGAAGCGGCAATGGACGGCATCACTGCCGCCCGGCGCAGCGGTGACCTACGCGGCGACCGACATTAAGCGGGCACTGGCACGAGGTTGTTTCTGTGTCGTGAACAGCCAGGATCGACCCGATATAGTCACTCCGTCCTGCTTTCCGTGATCTTGGGACGCCGAAGTTGAGCGGCGCATTGCCGAATTAGAAAGCGGCGCTGTAGCGCTACTGCCTGGTCCCGAAACCTTGGCCAAGTTGAAGGCGCAGTTCAAGTGAAGTATGCGCTAATTTCTGTCAACCAATGTTCTTCGACGATCACGAACCACCGCATTTTCACGTTGAGTACCAAGGGCAATTGGCGACGTTCGATTTTGCTGGGAAGCTCCTTACGGGGGAACTCCGCTCCGCGAGGGCAAGACGTCTCGTTCGAGAATGGGCAAGGCTTCACGAACATGAACTTCGAGCGAACTGGAAAAAGCTGAAGGCACTTCAGCCTCTTCGCCAGATCGCGCCGTTGGAATAGAAAACCATGACAATTCTGCCGCAAGTTATCGAAGCCCGATACGTTTCGGGTTACTGCATCGAGCTTCTCTTCAATACCGGTCTTCGAAAGACCGTTGACTTCTCGCATTGGCTTAAGGGACCCGTATTTGAACCCCTTAGAAATCGCGCAGAGTTTCGAAAGTTTTTCGTCGCGGGCGCAACGGTGTGTTGGCCAAACGGAGCCGATATCGCGCCGGAAACACTTTTTTCTGTTCGCGGCGTGTCAAAGCGCGCCGCCTAACAACGGCTCGCAGAGCGCCGCCGCAAGCGGCGCGCGCCTAATGCGCCGTGGAGGGTGAGCCCCCTCTCCCCCGGTAACGGGAGAGAGGGGGATTTATTTGGCGCCTCACGCTTCTCGCCTTTCTCCTCGCGTTGCTTCCCGATTTGAAGCGGCGTAAGCTTGGCCGCGGGATGCCTTGCGCATACCCGCAGCCATAACAAAAAAACCAGCCCTGCGACCGGCGTCAAGACCGGAGACCGGTGCCCCCCCGAGGCAGCACCGCATTTACACTTTGTCATTGCAATGGAGGAGCACGCCATGAAATACAACCTTATAGTCGACGGCAAGAGCACGGCGGTGGACGCCGATCCCGCCATGCCCCTGCTCTACGCGCTGCGCTCGGATCTGGGCCTGAACAATCCCAAGTTCGGCTGCGGACTCGCCCAATGCGGCGCCTGCACCGTGCACGTGAACGGGGTGCCGACTCGTTCCTGCGTGATGCCCGTCAGCGCCGTCGCCGGCAAGAAGATCACGACACTCGCCGGGCTTGGCACGCCGGAGAAGCCACATCCGCTGCAAACCGCCTTCATTGAGGAGCAGGTTCCGCAGTGCGGCTACTGCCTCTCCGGCTGGATCATGACCGCGGCCGCATTCCTGCGCGACAATCCCAAGCCCACGGACGCCCAGATCCGCGACGCACTGACGGGACTCAAGTGCCGCTGCGGCACCCACATGGCGATCATGCGCGCGGTCAAGCGCGCCGCCGGAACGACTGCCTGAGGAGAATGCCATGAACTCGATATCCCGTCGTGAATTCCTGCAGGCCTCCGGCGCGCTGGTGATCAGCGTCGGTCTTCCGGGCGCAGTGTCGACCGCGCTCAGTCAGAACGCAACCGGCGCCGCAGGCAAGCCGCCGCTCATGCCCGATCAACTCGACTCGTGGATCGCGGTGCTGCCGGACGGCAGCGTCACCGCCTTCTTCGGCAAGACGGACATGGGACAAGGCGTCGACGTTGCGATCGCCCAGATCGTAGCCGACGAACTCGATGTCTCCTTCGAGAAGGTTACGATGGTCTTGGGCGATACCGCGCTTACCTGCAACCAGGGCGGCGCCTCGGGCAGCACCGGTATCCAGTATGGCGGCATGGCGCTGCGCAATGCGGCGGCCGAGGCCCGCCGCATTCTCCTCGAGCGCGCCGCGGAGCGGCTCAAGGTTCCCGTGGATATACTCGTCGTGGATAACGGGGTGGTCAACGTTCCCGGCTACGCGTTGCAGCGCGTGAGTTACGGCGAACTCATCGGCGGCAAGTATTTCCACGCCAAGCTCGATTGGAACAAGCAGTACGGCAATCCGCTGGCGGTCAAGGGCAAGGCCACACCCAAAAAACCCTCCGATTACAAGGTCGTCGGCAAGTCATTCCACCAGGCAATCGTCGCGGAAAAAGTCTACGGGAAACTCCAGTTCGTGACCGAAATGAAAATCGAGGGCATGCTGCATGCGCGGGTGATACGGCCGCCGAACGCGGGCTGCGGGCCGCAGGCAGTCGATGAGTCATCGATCAAGCACATTCCCGGTGCGCGCGTCGTGCGCGAGAAAGACGTGATCGCGGTAGTTGCCGAACGCGAGTGGGACGCGGTGCGCGCGGCGGAAGCGCTGAAAGTCACGTGGGCGCCGGCATGCCAGCCGTTCCCGCCGATGGAAAAGCTGCATGCGCACATCAGGCAGGCGAAAGTGATCGGCAACGAAACACCCATCAATAAAGGCGACGTCGATGCCGCCTTGAAAGGCGCACGGCGTGTGATCGAGGCTGAGTACGAATGGCCGCTGCAATCGCATGCGAGCATGGGTCCGGCTTGCGCGGTTGCGGATGTGCGCGCGGATGGAGCAACGCTGCTGACCGGATCGCAAAAGCCGCACTACGGCCGCAACGGCATGGCCAAGCTGATCGGCATGGCGCCGGAAAAGATACACGCGAGCTGGATACCCGGCCCGGGATCCTATGGACGCAACGACGCCGGCGACGCGACCATGGATGCCGCGTTGATCTCCAAACTCACCGGCCGGCCGGTGCGGCTGCAATACATGCGCCATGATGGGATCGCGTGGGACCCGAAAGGTCCGGCCGCGGTTTTCCGCGCCCGCGCCGGGCTGGATGCTCAAGGCAACGTGATCGCCTACGACTTCTTTGGCAAGGGCTTCTCGCGCCAGGACGTGGTGCAAACCGAGAACGACCCGAAGGACTCGCTCGCCGGGCAGATGACGGGTTACGCGCCGAAAGGCAACATCCTCTTTCAAACGCCGTCGGAAAAGTACGACTTCGCCAACAAGCGCTGCGGCTGGGAATGCGTCGCGCCGCTGCTCGACCGTGCGTCGCCGTTGCGGACCGGACATTTCCGCGATCCGCTCGGCGCCGAAACGCATTTTGCGAGCGAATCGTTCATCGACGAACTGGCTCACGAGGTCGGCGCCGACCCGGTCGCGTTCCGCCTGAAATACCTCAATGATCCGCGTCATATTGCCGTCATCAGGGCGGCGGCGGAAAAGGCCGGGTGGAGCGCGCGCCCTTACCCGAATCCCAACCGCGGTAAAGGCAGCGTGATGACCGGGCGCGGCTTCTCCTACACCGAGCGCAATGGCACCATCGTTGCGGTGGTGGCCGAGGTTGAAGTCGAACGTGCAAGCGGGCGGATTTGGCCGAAGCGATTCACGGTTGCGCATGACTGCGGCCTGATCATCAATCCGAAGGGACTCGAGATCGTTATTGAAGGCAATGTCGTGCAGGCCACCTCGCGCACGCTGTTCGAGGAAGTGCAGTTCAATCGCGACCAGGTGACAAGCGTCGACTGGGCGACTTATCCGATCCTCGACATCGCAGACGCGCCGGAAAAGATCGATATCGTGCTGATCAATCGCCCGGACATCCTGCCGTCGGGAGGTGGCGAGCCTTCGACGCGCACGGTGCCTGCGGCGATCGCGAATGCGATATTCGACGCGACGGGAGTGCGCCTGCGCAAAGTGCCGCTCACGCCGCAGCGCATGAAGGAAGCGCTCGCGCGCGGTGAAGGGTGAATGAGTGAAGGGTGAAGGGTGAAGGGTGTGAGCCCCTCACTCCTCACTCAGCCGCCCGTCTTCGCCGTCGCAAGAGATGGGCGGATGTGTCCGTCGTCAGCCTGCTTGAGGCCGTCCGCGAGGTGCCATTCGGAAAAGCGATTCAGGCGGTAGTTGGTGGGCTTCCATCGTGGTTCGTGGTTCGTGGTTCGTGGTACGTTGCTCGTGGTTCGTGGCTCGCAAAACCGGTTTGAACCGCTTTCGGGTTACGTACCACGTGCCACGTGCCACGTACCACGTACAGCGATCCACGATCCACGAACCACGATCAACGAGCCACGTATCAAACTGGGGAAATGTCATGCTGAAAATCTGGGGCCGCGCCAATTCGATCAACGTCCAGAAGGTGCTATGGTGCTGCGGCGAGCTCAACCTCGAATATGAGCGCATCGACGCCGGCCTGCAGTTCGGCGTCAACACCACGCCGGAATACAAGGCGATGAATCCCAATGCGCTGGTGCCGACGATAGAAGATGACGGCATGGTGCTATGGGAATCACAGGCGATCGTGCGCTACCTCGCGCGCAAGCACGGATTAGGCACGCTCTGCCCGTCCGACCCCAATGCCTGCGCCGACGCCGATCGCTGGATGGACTGGAACGCGACCACGGTTTGGCTCAATCTGCGGCCGATATTCTGGAACCTGGTGCGCACGCCGCAGGAGAAACGCGATATGGCGCTGGTCAATGACTCGCGCAACAAGCTCGCCGCCAACATGGCGATCCTCGATGCGCATCTCGCCAACCGCAAATACGTGATCGGCGACGCGTTCACCATGGGCGACATCCCGCTCGGAACAGCAGTGCAGCGCTGGTTCAACCTGCCGATCGAACGCGAAAACTTCAGGAATCTTGAGGCTTACTACCAGCGCTTGCAAGGGCGCTCTGCGTTCAAGCAGTGCGTCGACGTCCTGCCGCTCAGCTAGTGTAGCAAGGCTCCGCAGTGTATACGCTGAGGGTTGCCTGACTGGAAGATTGGCGATATAGTCAGTATTCCTTAAAGTAAGGATAAAAGGAATCGCGATGCTCGCCAAGCTCACCTCCAAAAACCAGATTACTCTGCCCAAAGCGCTGGTCAGCAAGTTTCCCGGCGCGGAGTATTTCGCCGTGCGCGAGGTGGACGGTGAAATCATCTTGAAACCGGTGCGGATGCACAGTCTGGACTCGGTGTGGCGCAAAATTGAATCGCTGGGCATCACCGAGAAGGATGTGGCCGACGCGGTACGCTGGGCGCGGCGGCCCAAGAGCAAGGCCAAGAACCCGGCCAAATGAGTCGTTTGCCGCGTGCGGTAATCGATACCAATGTGGTGGTGTCCGCGTTTGTGTTTCGCACCGGCACTCTGGCATGGTTGCGCGAGGCCATCGTCAACAGCAGGTTGATTCCGCTCGTGTCGGACGAGACGCTTGCCGAGCTTATGCGCGTGCTGGCCTACCCGCGCTTTCGCCTGACGGCGGAGGATCGCGAAAACATCATCGTCCACTACATGGAACACGCCGAAGCAATCAAGCAGCCGCGTACTCGTGCCCGCCTGCCGCGGTGCCGCGATCCGGACGACGAAATGTTCATCCGCCTCGCCTACGCCGCCAAAGCCGACGCGATCGTCACGGGAGATGAGGATCTCCTGAGCATTGCGCCGGATTCCAGCATTCCAATCCTAACCCCGGTTGCGTTTCGAAAAATGATGGGCGAGGCAATAGGCAAGGCCTGATCCCTTTCGCATGCTGCGCAGCAACCAGCGCAATCGCGGCACGCAGTTTGGCGTGAGGCGCCAGCACCCCATGAAAGCGGATGAGATGCAGGCGCGGGCGCGGCACGAGTGTTGCGAGCCGTTGCATGAATTCCAGCGGCGACATCACGAGGTGGGTCGTGCCGTCGCGAAAGACTGTCTTCAGCTTGAGCACGACCTGCCCTGCGCGGTTCACGCTTAGCCGCTCGCTGGCGATGGCCGGGCGCGTGATGTAGCGGCACAGGTGCTCAAGGGCCTGGCGTTGATCGGGATAAAATGTGTCGATGCTTTATGAATAGCGACGCCTGCAATGGATAGATCTGATAACCACAATCAACGAATCAGCAAGATTGAAGCACGACTCTCAGAACTTGAAGGAGAGCGAAAGCGGCTTGTCGTCGAACTTACCACCCTCCAATCTTCAACGCGCTCACCAGACGAGTTGCCTGTACTCATGGGTCTCCCCGCGCTGCCCAGTCCTCCACAGACGCCAGACGAAAAGGTCGATCTCTTCCTTAGTCTTTTCCGCGCTCGTGAATCAGTTTTTCCGAAGCTCTGGGAAAATCCATCTAAGGGCAAGAAGGGTTACTCCCCAGCCTGTCGAAATGAATGGGCACGGGGTATCTACGGAAAGCCGCAGACAAAATGTTCGGAGTGCCCGAATCAAGCCTTTCCACCTCTCGACGCCCAGGCGGTTAAGGACCACCTTCAAGGTAAGGGTACGATTGGCACCTATCCAAGCGGGTCATTGTTCGAGAAACAGAGTTCAAGATGCCAGATGACGCAGGCCCGCAGCCAGCGATCCACTTGGTATGGGAGAAATTGGTCGCCGATTCGACACGGCTTGAGCTCGTCGCTCGCGACTTACGCAGCGCAATCGAGCGAGGTCGGTTCCCGCTTGTCATTTCTGAGCGCAAGGAGCACCTGGCGCGACTGAGTCTGGTATTCGACGAGCACCTCCGCGATCTTGGGGCCAAGGGGTTCGTGCTGATCGGCGGGATGGGGAAGAAGGCTAGGGCCGCCACTCTCGAACAAATCAAGACCGCCCTCGATACCAAAACGCGGCCCTACATTCTCGCGACCGGCTCCTTCATCGGCGAAGGCTTCGATTTTCCAGCCCTCGACACACTGATTATTGCGATGCCGGTTTCGTTCAAGGGGCGGATGATTCAATACGCTGGCCGGCTTCACCGTGCCTGCCCGGGAAAGACCGATGTCATCATTTACGATTACCTCGATGCTTCGAGCGCGTTAACGGTGTCGATGTTCCGAAAACGATTGGTGGCCTATCGGAAGATGGAGTACGAAATCGAGGCAGAGGCGGGCTCTCGGGCGAATCGGATGAGCAGACTTCAAACTAACTTCTTTACTCGATTGCCGTTGACTAACGGATAGGTCGGATGTCTACAACGTCGCGCATATGAAGGAACGCTTCTCGGCAATGGACGCCGATCCGGTCGCCAACTCGCCCGAACAATTCGCCGCTTTTCTGAAAACCGAAATGGCCAAATGGGCGCAGCTCGTCAAAACCGCTGGCATCCGCGGCGAATGACACTCTGCCGAGGAACGCCGGCGAACCCGAAGGCACGCTTCTCGCGCGCGTTGCGCATCGCCTCAGCCATCTCACTCGGTCAGCGCGCAGGAACGACGTTTAGATGGCCGCCTGACGACAGTTCTGCATTCTTTCGGTAACAGTTTTGTCTAAGGAGTTTGCCGGACTCAAGTCCGACAAACTCCTAGCCTGGA
>PLYS01000556.1 GCA_003153455.1 Betaproteobacteria bacterium
ATGGCATCACGTTTCTAAAAAAAATTTCTACCGCTCCTGCAGCCTCCCCGCTGGCGTGCTAATATTTCAGTCAGGGCAGGCAGGTCAAGGTCGGGCAAAACGCGCTAAAGCCGGGGAACTATATGCCGACAAAGAAGATCATGGTCGTTGACGACTCCAGCGCACTTCGCGAGGCAGTTGCCACCGAACTCAGGACTGCCGGGTACGAGGTGAGCGAGGCGGCGGACGGCAGAGACGCTCTTGAAATGCTGAACGCAGAGAGATTCGACCTGGTAATTTGCGACGTCATGATGCCGGTCATGGACGGCATCGCCTTCGTCAAAGAGGCTAGGAAAAGGCCCGACTGCCGCTTCTTGCCGATAGTGATGCTGACCACGGAGGCGGGTGAAAGGAGGAGGCAGGAGGGGCAGATGGCCGGAGCCACGGCATGGGTAGTGAAGCCCTTCCGTCCCCAACAGATTCTGCACGTTGTATCCAAACTGGTCATGCGGTGATGGCTGGGTGAGTTATCGGAGGCGATATGTCGATTACGGTTGAGACTGGGGACGGCGATCGTTGCAGGCTGATTGCAGCAGGCAACATGACGATTTACGAGGCGGCGGCGGACAAACAGGTGCTGCTTGATGCGCTCGATGGCGCAAAGGAGTTGTGCGTCGATCTTTCCGCATTGGGCAGGATCGATACCGCGGGCCTGCAGCTTCTCATCCTTCTGAAACGTGAAGCACTAAAGGCCGGGAAAATCATGCGTATCATCGCCCACAGCCGTGCATCGCTTGAAATACTCGACGGCTACAACGTGATTTCCTATTTCGGCGACCCGGTAGTTATTCCGTCCGGTTAACAAGTTTGGGGCCGCGGAACCATGTCGAAAACAGGAGAAAGGTGTCAGGGATGAACCTGGAGCACGTTCAACAGACTTTTCTGGCCGAGTGCCGCGAGCTCCTTCGCGAGATGGAGACCGGTCTTCTGCAGCTGGAAAAGTCGCCGGATGATGCCGAGGGCATAAACGCCGTTTTCCGTGCGGCGCATACCATCAAGGGTTCATCGGGGGTATTCAGTTTCGACGCTATTGTCGACTTTACGCACGCGATGGAGGGTCTGCTGGAAGAGGTTCGGTCAGGCCGCATCGCCATCGACAAGGACCTGATCGCGCTTCTTCTCAAGTGCGGCGACCACGTATCGTCGCTGCTCGATTGCCTGGCAGCCGACGACACCCGGGAAGCGTTCGACCAGGATCGCGAGGCGGGTGCCGTACTGGTGAAAAAATTGAATGGCTACCTCGATGCCGTTCCTGCCGGATTGCCGGCGGTGGGTGAACCGCCGCCTGACCAGAAATTGCAGCGGTTCGGCGGCGGGCAGGTGACGAGCGACTCTTGGCATATATCGCTGCGCTTCGATCGCGACGTTTTGCGGCATGGAATCGATCCGTTATCCATGGTCAGATACCTCGCCACGCTGGGCGAGATCGTGGCGCTCAACGCCCTGTTTGATGCAATGCCTGAAGCGCGGGACATGGACGCCGAGAGTTGCTACCTCGGTCTCGAGATCGATTTCAGCGGTAATGTCAGCAAGGAGGCGATAGAAAGCGTATTCGAACACGTGCGCGACGCCTGCGCGATCCGCATTCTTCCTCCGCACAGCAGAATTTTTGATTATATCGAGCTCATCAACAGCCTGCCCGAGGACAATGCGCGGCTGGGGGAGTTACTCCTCACGAGTGGCGTGCTTACCAAGCGGGAGCTTCAGGAGGGCCTGCGACTTCAGCAAAGCCTGGATGCGAAGACCAGGAGCGGGGGTGAGCATAATCACAAGATCGGCGAAATTCTCGTCGGCCAGGGCGTGGTGCAAAACGAACTGGTGGATGCGGCAGTCGAGAAGCAGGACCTGATCAAGAAGAACAAGGCGCTGGAGAACAGCTTCATCCGCGTGCGCGCCGACAAGCTCGACGAGCTGATCAACCTGGTCGGAGAACTCGTGATCGCCAGCGCGGGCGTGAACCTGGTGGCGCGGCGCGCGGCGCATGCCGAAATGCTGGAGAGGGCCTCCACCATGGAGCGGCTGATCGCGGAGGTGCGCGACGGGGCGCTGAAGCTGCGCATGGTGCCGATCGGCGAGACCTTCGATCGTTTCCACCGGGTCGTGCGCGACCTCGGGCGCGACCTGGGCAAGGAGGTCGAGTTGGTCCTAAGCGGCGCCGAGACGGAACTGGACAAGTCGATGGTCGAGAAAATCTCCGATCCGCTCATGCACCTCGTGAGGAACGCGATCGACCACGGCATCGAACCGGCGGCCGTGCGCGCGCAGCGCGGCAAGCCGGCGAGCGGTCGCCTGCGGCTCAACGCCTACCATGAATCGCGAGGCATCGTGATCGAGGTCATGGACGACGGTGGCGGGCTCGACCGCGACAAGATCATGAAGGGGGCGGTGGAGCGCGGCCTCGCGACCGCCGAGCAGGCGCTCAGCGACCAGGAGGTCTTCCATCTCATCATGGAGCCCGGGTTCTCCACGGCCGACGAAGTGACCAGCGTGTCCGGCCGCGGCGTCGGCATGGACGTGGTGCGGCGCAACGTGGAGTCGCTGCGCGGCAGCGTTTCGATCGACAGCGCCCCGGGCGAAGGCACGACGATCGCGATCCGGCTGCCGCTCACGCTCGCGATCATCGATGGCTTCGTCGTCGGCGTGGGATCGGCGGCCTACGTGATGCCGCTCGAAATGGTGGTCGAGTGCATGGAGCCCTCCGGCGAGGACCGGGCGCGGATCCGCGAAAGCGGCTACATCAACCTGCGCGGCGAGGTGCTGCCACTCCTGCGGCTGCGCGACATGTTCGAAGTGCGCGGCGAGCCCGGCAAGCGGGAGAACATCGTCGTCGTGCAGTACGGCGGGCAGCAGGCCGGGTTCGTCGTCGATGCGCTGATGGGCGAATTCCAGACCGTCATCAAGCCGCTCGGCAAGCTCTTCGAGCGGCTCTCCGGCATCAGCGGCTCGACCATCCTCGGCACCGGGGAAGTCGCGCTGATTCTGGACGTGCAGGCGCTGGTGCAACGGACAGTGGGAGCCGAGGCGGCGCGGGAAAAGTCCGCCGGCGAGTACAGGCTGCTGGAAAGGCGCTAGGCACCATTGACGAGCGCATGCGGATTCTGGTGGATATAAAGAAGCTCACGGGCGGTGCCGATATGGGGGTCGTCGAGACGGCCGCAACAGCGGTTCATTAATCGTCGGGGCTAAAGATGCCGACTTTGAAACAGAGCAATAGATTTGCGTGGACGCTGTACTGGTCGCTGCACAAACGGAGAACACTATCATGTCATTACTACAGATGAGTAGCTCAACATTGAGTCAAGAGATCGTCGGTCGGCGCGCAGGTCTCAACGACCTGCCGGTGTGGGTCCGGTTAGTGTTGGGGATATGCGTGATGCTGTTCGTCACCTGGTCTCTCATGATTTACCTGACCTATGCGCAGCAGCGCGACGCTTCCGTTGCACAATCCCGGAGTTTTGCGGAGAGCGTGAACCAGATGACCGTCGCGACCATTACCGCCATGATGATTACAGGCGTGTCGAAAGAGCGCGGAGTGTTTTTGGATCAGATACGGAATTCAAACGATGTCAATGACATCAAAGTCCTTCGTTTCGGCTCTGTAGTTACCCAGTACGGGGCGGGGCAGGCATCCGAGAGCGCCCCCTCCCCCGAGGAAAAGGCCGTGATGGAGAAAGGCCAGCCTTCGTTCAGAGTAGCCGAGGACAACGGCAGCCTGCATGCCATCATTCCAATGCTTAATTCGCGCAATTTTCTGGGCAAGAACTGCATGGCGTGCCACCAGGGCAAGGAAGGTGAAGTCCTGGGCGCGGTCAGCATGAAGATCAGCCTGCAAAAGGCGCAGGCCGGGTTGCGGGATTTCACGTGGTGGATATCGTTGGTTGCACTGGGTCTCAGCTTGCCGATGCTGGGATCCGTCTACTTTTTCATTCGCCGCT
>PLYS01000218.1 GCA_003153455.1 Betaproteobacteria bacterium
CGAATCAACAAGGGTAAAGTAAAACTCGGCTTGCCGCCGCTCGTCGAAAACGGCAACCTGGTGCCGCTTAGCGTCAGCGTCGAGAGCCCCATGACCGAGACCGATTACGTGAAGGCCATACACGTGTTTACCGACAAGAATGCGTTGCCCGAGGTCATCAGCTTTTATCTCGGGCCGCGCGCCGGGCGCGCGAACGTCGGCACGCACGCGCGGCTCGCCGATACGGAAACGGTCGTTGCGATCGCCCAGATGAGCGACGGCTCGTTCTGGTCCGACAGCGTCGACGTCATCGTGACGACCGCCGCCTGCCTGGAGGAACTGTAGCCGTGGCCATCGCGCGTATCGACGTGCCGAAGACCGCCAAACGCGGCGAGATCATCGATATCAGGACGCTGATCAGCCACAGCATGGAGACCGGGTTTCGCCGCGACTACCTCGGAGCGCCGCTGCCGCGCGACATCATCACCGGGTTCGTGTGCACCTACAACGGAGTCGAAGTCTGCCGCGCCGTCCTCCACCCAGCGATCTCCGCGAATCCGTATCTCACGTTTTCGACCATTGCGACGGAAAGCGGCACGCTCGTGTTCAAGTGGAGCGGCGACAACGGCTTTACATTCACCGAGTCCGCCGTCATCAACGTCGTCTGAGGCGTTGAATCGGCATTGGCGCAGCGGTTTTCCCGAATGAAAGTAACCCGCAATCGAGGATGGATGCTGCTTGCCGCCGCGGCAGGCTGCGGAGTCGGCGGTTACGCTGCCGCAACGGAGACCTATCCGGTCAAGCCCGTGCGGTTGGTCGTGGCGTTCTCGCCGGGTGGGTTCGTCGATTTGACGGCGCGGCTTGTGGCCGCCCCGCTGAGCGCCGCGCTCGGCCAGCAGGTGGTCGTCGAAAATCGGGCCGGCGCCGGCGGCATCGTCGGTACCGAATTGGTGGCGCATGCGGCCCCGGATGGTTATACGCTCACGGTGGGCAGCGCCGGAACGCACGGGGTCAACCAGAACCTCTACCCGAAGCTGCCTTACAACGTGTTGCGTGATTTCCAGCCGGTGGCGCGGCTGGCGGACGCGCCGAGCATCCTGGCCGTGCACCCGTCGCTGCCGGTGCGTTCGGTCAAAGACCTGATCGCGCTGGCCCGCTCCAGGCCGGGGCAGATCATGTACGCTTCCGCGGGCGCAGGCACGTCGACCCATCTCGCCGCGGCGCTTTTCGAGCATCTTGCGCGTGTCAAGTTCGTGCATGTTCCCTACAAGGGCGGCGGCCCGGCGATGATCGCCGTAGTTGCCGGGGAAGTTCCGGTCACATTCGGGACGGCGGCATCCGTTTCGCCGCATACCAGGAGCGGGAGACTGCGCGGCCTGGCGGTCACCGGAGGCCAGCGCTCCGCGTTACTGCCAGACCTGCCGACCATCGCGGAAAGCGGGCTGCCGGGGTACGAGATGCTCAACTGGCTGGGGATGTTCGCTCCCGCGGGCACGCCGCGTGCCGTGGTGGAGAAACTAAGCAGTGAACTCGTCCGCATCGTGCGCATGCCGGAAGTGAGCGGGGCGCTCCAGGCCAGCGGCGCAGAACCCTCACCGCTCGGGCCAGACGAGTTTGCCGCGTTCGTGAAGAGCGAGGTGGAGAAATGGGCGAAGGTGGTCGCGGCCACGGGCATGACCGCCAATTGACAATTCTTCGTGCAGAAGAAGTCGGAGACGATCGAAGGGTCGCCGCAGCGGCACCTTACCTTTGCGGCCGTCGCAAGGAGAAGTCGTTTTATCGTTTGATTCAAAAACCCAACCGCTCTTAGGTTATGGTACACTTCCTTTCATGCCAACCATCGTCTGGATTCGGAACATTCGTCTCGTCATTTATCCAAACGACCATCGGCCCGCGCATGTGCATGCAATCCGGAGGAATGAGTTTTCAGTATTCGAACTAAACTGCCCCAATGGACCGCCCGAACTTCGAGAGGCACACGGGTTTTCCGGACCCGAATTGAACAGAATTGCGGAGGGCATCGCGGCACAGCTGGGGCTGCTTTGCCTGAAATGGAGGTCAATCCATGGAACTTATTAACAAGTCTCGTCTGGAACGTGCTCGTGCAAAGGGCGCTGACATTATCAAACACGGTCCCGTTGCGGTTGCGGCTCGATATCGTGCTGGCATGATTTTCGTTGAGTTGAGTTCCGGTGTCGAGGTTCGCTTTCCGGTGAGGCTTGCTCAAGGCCTTGAAAATGGCAGTCCCAAAGACCTCGCGGAGATCCAGATTGAGGCTCGGGGCCTTGGGCTTCATTGGCCGAGACTTGACGTCAACCTCTATGTACCAAGTCTTCTCCAAGGCGTTCTCGGTACTAGAAAATGGATGGCCGAGATCGGCAAATTGGGCGGCAGTGTCACTTCAGCCGCGAAGGCAAAGGCCGCAGCGGAAAATGGAAAACTTGGGGGTCGCCCAAAGAGAGCCACAGTAGGAGTCTGAAACGAGTAAGCCGCTATCGCTTCCGACTGCGTCCTTGATGTTCAACCTGACGGGGATGAAACACTTGAAAGCTGGGTGAGTAAAGTTATAGGACGTCTCTCGGATTCCGCAAAGGCATTTGCGGAGGCGGACGATCTTAG
>PLYS01000063.1 GCA_003153455.1 Betaproteobacteria bacterium
ACCAGAAATTGAAGTTCTTCGGCGCGTAATACTCGGCCAGGTGCTCCTTCCAACTCGACACCAGCGGAAAACGCTGGTCAATCCAGGTCAGCACGCCATTGAACGGGCCGGCGCCGGTGACTGGTTGTTTTTCGGCAGCAGCCATGCTTACGCCCCCTCGGTGTCGACGCCAATCACGATCTTGTTGTCACTCAGGTACTTGTGCGGCGGGATCTTGAGATTGTCGGGCGCCGGCTTGTTCTTGTAGACGCGGCCCGCGAGATCGAACAACGAGCCGTGGCACGGACAGTAGAATCCGCCCTCCCAGCTGGACTCGAACGGCTCGGGTCCGGCCTTGAACTTGTCGACCGGCGCGCAGCCGAGATGCGTACAGATGCCGACCACCACCAGGTATTCCGGCTTGATCGAGCGATGCTCGTTGCGCGCGTACTTGGGCGTGAGATCATCCATCTTGCGCTCGCTCTTGGGGTCGCTGACCACGCTGTCGAGCTTGGGCAGCGTGTCGAGCATGTCCTTGGTGCGGCGCACCACCCATACCGGCTGGCCGCGCCATTCAACCGTCATCTTGTCGCCGGGGGCGAGCGTGCTGATGTCGACTTCAACCGGCGCGCCCGCCGCCTTGGCGCGCTCCGACGGAAACATGCTGCCAATGAACGGAACTGCCGCGGCCCCGGCTGCGGCACCGCCTACCACGCTGGTGGCCGCAATCAGAAAACACCGTTTCCCCTTATCGACTTGCTGATCAGACATGGAAATTCCCCGCTGGCGTTTGGAAAAAAATCGCTATTTTAGCGAAATACGCGCAAAAACTTAAGCACAATGTGAAAAAAACCTTGCGCGTCATGGTATTAGGCAGAGATTTGGGCAATAATTGCAAAAAGACGTCGGGATACTGTCTCGATGTCTCGAACTCGGCGCGTTGCATGACGGATGGATGATTGCAGCGCGCATTTCAATCCGATTGACTTATTTCCCCTCACGGCTGCTTTTTTGCACCTAATGCGCAGACTTTGGCTCATTTTCGCCCAGACCACCACGATCTGCCTCGGCATCCTGTTCGTGGTAACCACGCTGCGTCCCGATCTGCTGTCGTGGAACGCACGGCCGAAGGCCGGCGTCGTCACTATTGCGGAAAGCCCGGTCGAAGCGCCCGAGCACAAAATGGCATCGTTCAGCGATGCCGCCAGGACAGCAATGCCGGCGGTAGTCAACATCTACACCAGCACGGAAGTCAAGGTGCCGCGGCATCCGCTCATGGATGACCCGGTATTCCGCTATTTCTTCGGCGACCCGTCCGACGCGCAGACGCGCCGCACCTCGAGCCTCGGCTCCGGCGTCATCGTCAGCGAGCGGGGCTACGTTCTGACCAACCATCACGTGGTCGAAGGCGCCGACGAAATCGAGGTTGCGCTCGCGGACACGCGGCGTGCCACGGCGCGCGTCGTCGGCACCGATCCTGAAACCGATATCGCGGTGATCAAGATCGACCTCAAGAACCTGCCGGTGATCACGTTCGCGCAGTCGGATCAGGCGCGAGTCGGCGACATCGTGCTCGCGATCGGCAATCCGTTCGGCGTCGGCCAGGCCTTAACCCACGGCATCATCAGCGCGCTCGGCCGCAGCCACCTCGGGATCAACACGTTCGAGAACTTCATCCAGACCGACGCCGCGATCAATCCCGGCAACTCCGGCGGCGCGCTNNATCAATCCGGGCAACTCCGGCGGCGCACTCGTCGACGTGAACGGCAATCTCGTCGGCATCAATTCGGCGATTTACACGCGCAGCGGCGGTTCGCAGGGCATAGGCTTCGCAATTCCGTCGAGCCTCGCGCGGCAGGTGATGGAACAGATCATCGAAAACGGCGTGGTGACGCGCGGCTGGGTCGGCATCGGCGTGCAGGACATGACCCCCGAGCTTGCCGAGTCGCTCAAGTTGCCGAAGGTGAATGGCGCGCTGATTACCGAAGTCGTGAACGGCAGCCCGGCCGACAAGGCCGGGCTCAAGCCCGGCGACGTCCTGGTGGGCGTCGAAAATAGACCGGTGACGGATTCCGCGAGCATGCTCAACCTGATCGCGGCGCTCAAACCCGATACCACGGCGCTGCTCAAGGCCATCCGCGACAAGGACGAACTCGTATTCAAGGTTAACGTCGGCAAGCGGCCAAAGCCGAAGCGCGACGACAAATAGTTCTAATCTTTCTTCTGCCCGGCATCGATCTTGTCGATCTCGCGTTCCAGTCCCGCTTCGCCAAGCGCGCGGTGCTCGTCTTCCACCGGCTTGGCTTTGCTCATGATGCCGGCGACAAAAATCCCGATCTCGTAGAGCAGCCACATCGGAAACGCGAGCATCAGCTGCGACACCACGTCGGGCGGCGTGAAAACGGCGCCGACCACGAACGCACCGACGATCACGTAAGGGCGGATCTCCTTCAGTTTTGCGACGCTGACCACACCCATTTTCACCAGCAATACGACCGCGACCGGGACTTCGAAGGTGATGCCGAACGCGATGAACATGGTGAGCACGAAGCTCAGATACTTGTCGATGTCGGTCATCCACGCCACGCCTTCGGGTGCGATCGAGGCCATGAACTTGAACACCACCGGGAATACCAGGAAGTAGGCAAACGACATGCCGGCGAAAAACAGCAGCGAGCTGGTGACCACGAGCGGCGCCACCAACCGCTTCTCATGCGCATAGAGGCCGGGCGCGACAAATGCCCAAATCTGATACAGCAAATAGGGCATAGTGATTACGATTGCGACCATTGCCGCTACCTTGACGGGCACCAGGAACACGCCGACCACGTCGATCGCGATCATTTGCCCGCCCTTCGGCAGCACTGCGAGCAGCGGCTTGGCAAGCAGCGTGTAGAGGTCTTTCGCCCACGGAAACAGGCAGATGAACACCACCGCGATCGCGATCAGGCAGCGCAGCAGCCGGTCGCGCAACTCCATCAGATGGGAAATAAAAGTGTCTTGAGTCATCGCCGCGCCACCGCGCGCAATCCAAAGTTGTACGGCTACACCTGCTTGCGCGCCGCCTGGTCCGAAGTGTCCAGCCCGAGCTCGAGCTGCGGCGACGCGGGTGCGGCGGCGGGCAGCGGCGGTGCAGGCTCGACCGCTGGTGGTGTCGGTAATGCCTCGGCGGCAGGCGGCGTTGGTGCGAGTTCGGTTGCCGACGCGGTGATGGTGTTGAGCTGGGATTCGGTAGCGCTGATTTCCTTGTGCACCGATTGTTCGATCGAGCGCGCCGCCTCCTCTACGGTGCTTTGCAGCTTGCGCAGCTCATCAAGCTCCATTTCGCGCGAGATGTCGGCCTTGACGTCGCTGACGTAGCGCTGCATGCGCCCCAGCAAGTGGCCCAGCGTGCGCGCCACTTTCGGCAGGCGCTCCGGCCCGACCACGATCAGCGCAACGAGCGCAATGACGAAGATCTCGCTGAATCCGATGTCAAACATGGGGTGAAGGGTGAAGGGTGAAGGGTGAAGGGTGAAGGGTCAAGGGTCAAGGAGTGAAGGGTAACCGCACCCTGCGGGGTTTCGACCTGGTCTGATTCGACCCTTCTCTTTTCACCCTTCACCCTTCACCGCTTTTGTTTGCGGTTTCTTTCCTGACTTCGCCTTCGATTGTCTGGCCGGCGGCGGGAGCAATCTCGGCTTTCGCCTGCGACTTTTCCTCTTCCGACTTCATACCCTCCTTGAATCCTTTCACCGCGCTGCCGATGTCGGTGCCGATGTTGCGCAGCTTCTTGGTGCCGAAAATCAGCACCACGACCAGTAACACGATCAGCCAGTGCCAGATACTGAATGAGCCCATATTTCACTCCTCCTGCTGAGTATTCCGGAATTACTTCTTGCGTGAAGCTTTCTCGTCGACCCCGGATATTCCCTCGCGGCGCCGCAACTCGAACAGCACATCATCGCTCGTCAAGCCGTGCCACGCCAGCAATACCAGGCAGTGAAACCATAGATCGGCGGTTTCGCGCACGACGTGCAGTTTATCACCGTCTTTCGACGCGAGCAGCGTTTCGGCCGATTCCTCGGCGACTTTCTTGAGAATCGCCGCGTGCCCCTTGCCGAACAGGCTCGCGACATACGAGGTCGCGGGATCGGCCTGTTTGCGCGCGGCGATGGTGTCCGACAAGCGCCGCAGTATCGTGGTATCTATCATTTCTGGTAAATCGCTTTCGGATCCTTCAGCACCGGATCGGTTTCCACCCATTCGCCGTCAATGAGCTTCTGGAAAAAGCAGCTGTGCCGGCCGGTGTGGCAGGCGATGCCGCCCGTCTGCTCGACTTCCACCAGAATCGCGTCCTCGTCGCAGTCGAGGCGGATCGTGATCACTTTCTGCACATGGCCCGACTCTTCGCCCTTGTGCCAGATCTTCTTGCGCGAGCGCGACCAGTAGTGTACTTCCCCGGTCTGCACCGTTTTTTTCAGCGCCTCGCGGTTCATCCAGGCGAGCGTCAGCATGCGGCCGCTCGCCGCTTCCTGCGCAATCGCCGGCACCAGGCCGTCCTGCGACCAGTTTATCTTGTTGAGCCAATGTTCATTCATTTTTGAGTTTAAGGTTTAAAGTTCGAAGTCTAACGTTAAAAACTCGCACGGAGTAGCCGGCGCGATTTTCCAACCTTAAACTTTCAACGTTAGACATTAGACTAGAGTCTGACTTCTATGCCGCGTTGCGCCATCAATTTTTTCGCCTGCTGCACGGTGTATTCGCCATAGTGAAATATGCTGGCCGCAAGCACCGCGTCGGCGTGGCCTTGCAGAACGCCTTCGACCAGGTGCTCAAGATTGCCGACGCCGCCACTCGCGATCACCGGGATGTCGAGTGCGTCGGAAAACGCGCGCGTCAACTCGAGATCGAATCCCTGGCGCGTGCCGTCACGGTCCATGCTGGTAAGCAGTATCTCACCCGCACCGAGCTGCTGCATCTTGCGCCCCCACTCGAGCGCATCAAGCCCGCTCGGCGTGCGGCCGCCATGAGTGTAGACCTCCCAGCGCAACGGGCCGAATCCGGCTACGCGTTTGGCGTCCCCTTCACGCTCGACACGTTTCGCGTCGATGGCGACCACGATGCACTGAGAACCGTAACGACCAGTCGCGTCGGCGACCAGCTGCGGGTTCTGTACCGCCGCGGTGTTGATGCTGACCTTGTCGGCGCCGGCGTTGAGCAGGCGCCGCACGTCAGCCACCGCGCGCACGCCGCCGCCGACGGTGAGCGGGATGAACACCTGCGCCGCGACCGCCTCGACGATATGCAGAATCAGGTCACGACCGTCGCTGCTCGCGGTGATATCGAGAAACGTCAGTTCGTCGGCGCCCTGCTCGTCGTAGCGCGCGGCGATCTCGACCGGATCGCCGGCGTCGCGCAGGCCGACGAAGTTGACGCCCTTGACAACGCGCCCTGCATTGACGTCAAGACACGGGATGATGCGCTTGGCCAGGCCCATTACCCTTCACTTTTCACCATTCACGGTCTTTGGTTTCGAGAGTTTGTCGGCGAGTTTCTGCGCCGCCGCGAAATCGAGCGTGCCCTGATACACAGCGCGGCCGGTGATCGCGCCGACGATGCCTTCGGGCTCGACCTTGCACAGCGCCTTGATGTCGTCAAGATTGGTAATGCCGCCGCTCGCAATGATCGGCGCCGTCAGCTGGCGCGCGAGCCCGACGGTGGCCTCGATGTTGACGCCGGTCAGCATGCCGTCGCGGCCGATATCGGTGTAGATGATCGCCTCGACGCCGTAATCCTCGAACTTTTTTGCGAGATCGATCACGTCGTGGCCGGTCATTTTCGACCAGCCATCGACCGCAACCTTGCCGTCCTTGGCATCGAGCGCGACCATCACGTGGCCGGTGAACGCGGTGCACGCGTCGTGCAGGAAACCCGGCGTCTTGACCGCGGCGGTGCCGATGATCAGGTAGCTGATGCCGCTGTCGAGGTAGCGCTCGATGGTGTCGAGGTCGCGGATGCCGCCGCCGAGCTGGACCGGTATCCGGTTGGCGACCGCCGCCACAATCGCCCTGATCGCGCTTTCGTTTTTGGGCTTGCCGGCGGCGGCCCCGTTCAGGTCGACCACGTGCAGCCGGCGCGCGCCTTGTTTGACCCAGTGCGCGGCCATCGCGCCGGGGTCTTCCGAAAACACGGTGGCGTCATCTATCACGCCTTGTTTCAGGCGCACGCACTTGCCATCCTTGAGATCAATCGCTGGAATGATCAGCATGCTGCACGGTTACGAGTTATGGGCGTCCTGAAAACCTCGCGGTGGTCCTGGCGTGCGAAGCGGTTGGGAAGTAACCGGGAGTTGAGCGGGAGCGGGTAATGGAGATAAATGCCTGTCGAATCCATGATACTACACGCCGCGCAAATTCGCATAGCGTTTCAGCCGGCCCCCGCCAGCGCCTGTTGCCGCGGGCGCGCGAGCAGCGTCGACGGTTGCCACTGCGCGAAATTCGCGAGTAACTGCAGCCCGGCGGTAGCGCTTTTCTCGGGATGAAACTGCACCGCAAACACATTATCCCGCGCAATCGCGCACGTGAACTGATGCGGGTATTCGCTCGTGCCGGCGACCAATCCCGGCGCGGCGGTTTCGACGTAGTAGCTGTGCACGAAATAAAACCGCGACTGGTCCGGGATGCCGCGCCACAACGGGTGCGCGGCGAGCTGCCGCACGCGATTCCAGCCCATGTGCGGCACCTTGAGGCGCGCCCCGCTGGCATCGACCATGGTCTCAGTGGGGAAGCGCCGTACCCGCCCTGGCAGCACGCTTAAGCCCGCGACATCACCCTCCTCGCTGCGCTCGAACAGCATTTGCAGTCCGATGCAGATGCCGAGAAATGGTTTGCTGCAGGCGGCATCCAATACCGCCGAGCGCAGGCCGCGCGCATTCATTTCGCGCATGCAATCGGGCATCGCGCCCTGGCCCGGAAACACCACGCGCGCCGCGCGTGCCACTGCCGCGGGATCGCCAGTCACCACAACCTCGAGNNCCGCAACCCGCAACTCGAAACTTATAAACTTCCTTTGGTTGACGGCACACCCTTGATGCGCGGGTCGAGCTCGACCGCCATGCGCAGCGCGCGCCCGAACGCCTTGAACGCGGTCTCGGCCTGATGGTGGGCGTTGTCGCCTTTCAGGTTGTCGACGTGCAGCGTGACCTGGGCGTGATTGACGAAGCCCTGAAAAAACTCGTGCACCAGGTCGACATCGAATTCGCCGATGCGCGCACGCACGAAATCGATCTTGAAATCGAGCCCGGGGCGGCCCGAGAGGTCGACCACCACCCGCGACAACGCTTCGTCGAGCGGAACGTAGGCGTGGCCGTAACGGCGTATGCCCTGCTTGTCGCCGAGCGCCCGCACCAACGCCTGACCGAGCGTGATGCCGATGTCCTCGACCGTGTGATGCGCGTCGATGTGCAGATCGCCCTTGGCCGAGATTTCGAGATCGAATACACCGTGGCGCGCGACCTGGTCGAGCATGTGGTCGAGAAAAGGCACCCCAGTGTCAATCGTTCCCGCGCCGCTGCCGTCGAGGTTGATCCTGGCGCGTATCCGCGTCTCCTTGGTGTCGCGTGTAACTTCTGCTGTGCGCTTGCTCATATTGGGACAAGTCGATGTGGAGATAATGACCGCAGGCGGTCAAGGGTTGAGGATCGCGGTGAGTGCGCTCAGGAACTGTGTATTTTCGGCGGGCGTTCCGACCGTCACGCGCAGGCAATCCGCGAGCAGCGGGTGCGTGCCGTGCAGGTTCTTGATCAGAACCCCGCGCTGTTTCAGTCCGCTGAAGACCTGGTCCGCTTTGGTCACCCTGAACAATATGAAATTGGCTTCGCTCGCGTAAGTTTCGACCCCGGGCAAGCGCCGCAGCTCAGCGAGCAGCCGCGTGCGCTCGCTACGAATCGCCGCCGCCTGCGCTTCCAGCACGTCCCGGTGCTGCAATACCTCGGTTGCCGCCAGCTGCGTCAGGACATTCACATTATACGGTAAACGCACTTTGTCAACGTGGTGCAGCCATGCGCTGTGTCCGGCGAGCAAACCGAGGCGCAATCCGGCCAGCCCGAGCTTGGAGACGGTGCGCATCACCAGCAGGTTCGGAAATTCCGCGAGCCGGGGCATGAAGCTGCGGCCGGCGAACGCGTGATAGGCCTCGTCGACAATGACTAACCCCGGTGCGGCATGGATGATGCGCGCAATGGCATCGGCATCGAACAGGTTACCGCTCGGATTGTTGGGATAGGCGATGAAAATCAGCGCCGGCTGGTGCTGTTCGACCGCGGCGACGGCGGTGGCGGTGTCGATGGTGAAATCGGCGTTGAGCGGCAAGCCGACATAACGCATGCCGGCAAAAGTCGCGATCATGCGGAACATCACGAACGATGGCTCGAATCCGAGCATCAACGCACCCGGCTTGGCCACCGCCAGCGCCAGCATCTGGATCAACTCGTCCGAGCCGTTGCCGAGCACCAGATCCATTGCGGACGGAATCTGCATCGCGGTGCGCAGCCGCGTCTTGAGTTCGCGCGCGCCGGGGTCGGGGTAGCGGTTGAGCGCTGCGCCGGCAAGACTTTCGGCAAGCGCGCGGCACACCTCGGGCGGCAAACGGTACGGGTTCTCCATCGCGTCGAGCTTGACCATGCCGCCCGGGTCGGGCACGTGGTACGCGGTAAGCGCGCGGATCTCGTCGCGGATGATGTCTTCAGGTTTTTTCGGCATTATTAAATGCGGAACCGCAAAGGCGCAAAGACGCCAAGAATTACGCAAAGAATCCATGTAAAGTCTTTGCGCCTTCGCGCCTTTGCGGTACAGCTTTTCCTCATTTCATCCGGTATTCGGCCGACTTGGCGTGCGCGAACAGTCCCTCGCCGCGCGCGAGCTCGGCCGCGATCGCGCCAAGCTTGGCCGCGCCCTGCGGCGAAACCCCGATTATGCTCGAGCGCTTCTGAAAATCGTAGACGCCGAGCGGCGACGAGAAGCGCGCGGTGCGCGACGTCGGCAGCACGTGGTTAGGTCCCGCACAGTAATCGCCGAGCGCCTCCGAGGCGTATCTGCCAAGGAAGATCGCACCGGCGTGGCGGATTTTCGCCAGCAGCAGCTCGGGAGCGGCGACCGCGAGCTCGAGGTGCTCCGGCGCAATGCGGTTGACCAGCGCGCACGCTTCCTCGAGGTCGCGCACTTCGATCAGTGCGCCGCGCTTTTCGAGCGCTGCCCTGATCACGTCGCGGCGCGGCATGGCGGAAAGTTGCCGCTCGATGCTGGCGGCGACCTGGTCGATAAACCGTGCGTCGGGCGCAAGCAGGATCGCCTGCGCCAGCTCGTCGTGTTCGGCCTGTGCAAACAGATCCATTGCGATCCAGTCGGGATCGACCGTCCCGTCGCACACCACCAGGATTTCGGAAGGCCCCGCCACCATGTCGATGCCGACCACGCCGAACACACGGCGCTTGGCGGCGGCAACATAGGCATTTCCGGGGCCGACGATTTTGTCGACCTGCGGCAGCGTCGGCGTGCCGTAAGCAAGCGCGCCGACCGCCTGTGCGCCGCCGATTGCGAATGCGCGGTCGACACCGGCGAGCGCCGCCGCCGCCAGCACCAACTGGTTTTTTTCCCCGCCGGGCGTCGGCACCACCATCACGATTTCCTTGACGCCGGCAACCCGCGCCGGCAGCGCATTCATCAGCACCGAGGACGGATACGCGGCCTTGCCGCCCGGCACGTAGAGCCCGACGCGGTCGAGCGCGGTCACCTGCTGCCCGAGGCGCGTGCCGTCCTCATCGGTGTAGCTCCACGACTGAGTCAATTGCTTCTCGTGATAAGAGCGCACGCGCGCCGCGGCCTGCTCCAGCGCGCTGCGGCGAGCCGCGGGCAAGGTTGCCAGCGCGCGCTGCATCTCCTCGTGCGTCAGCTCGAGTTCCGCGACTGAAGCTGCCCGGACGCGATCGAAGCGCAGTGTGTAGTCGAGCACCGCTGCGTCGCCGCGCCGTTTCACATCCTCGAGTATGCCGGCGACCACGGCGTCGACTGCGGGATCCTGAGCGCCCTCGAACGCGAGCAGCGCCGAGAGTTGAGTCTCGAATTCGGGCGCACCGGATTTGAGCCGTTTCAGCGCGATCATTTATTTCACCGCACGCGTCAGGGCATCAAGCACGGGTTGGATGACAGCGCGCTTCAATTTGAATGCCGCCTGGTTGATGATCAGGCGCGCGCTGATCTGCGCGACCTCTTCTACCGCGATGAGGTCGTTGGCTTGCAGCGTGTTGCCGGTGCTGACCAGATCGACGATCGCGTCCGCCAGCCCCGTCAGCGGCGCGAGCTCCATCGAACCATAAAGCTTGATCAAATCGACGTGCACGCCTTTCGCCGCGAAATGCTCGCGCGCGGTTTGCAGGTATTTGGTGGCAACGCGCAGCCGCGCGCCCTGGCGCACCGCCTGCTCGTAATCAAAGCCCCTGCGCACCGCGACCATCAGCCGGCAGCGCGCAAGCTTGAGATCGAGCGGCTGATACAGTCCGCTGCCGCCGTGCTCGGCGAGCACGTCCCCGCCCGCAATGCCCAGGTCCGCCGCGCCATACTGTACATAGGTCGGAACGTCGGTCGCACGCACGATGATGAGCCGCACGTCGCGGCGCGAGGTTGCGATGATCAGCTTGCGCGAAGTGTCGGGATTTTCCGACGCGACGATGCCTGCCGCCTTCAGCAGCGGCAGGGTTTCATCGAGGATGCGCCCTTTCGACAGGGCGATGCTAATCATGACGGCAGTCTAAATGAGCTAATAAAAACAGGATTTTACCGCCAAGGACGCCAAGGACGCCAAAAAAACTCTACGCGGGAAATTTCTATCGTGACTCGCGAAGCACACCGCTTTCTTTGGTCTTGCCGCCTGGCGAACGGCAAGATCACCGAGGGCTGGTTTATGGCGGATGAAGCGGGGCTGCTGAAGCAGATCGGCGCGCAGTTGCCCCCGCGCATGGACGGCCGGCTGATCGCGCCGCCCGTGACCGATGCCGGCGAGGACGGCGATGTCGTCTTGCAAAGGCTGATGGCCAAGCCGCCGGTCTCGAAGGAGGACCGCAACAAAGTGATCATCGCGCGTTCCAAGTCATCCACGCCGGCGCGCGGTGATCGCGCGCCCGATCACCAGCAACGGCGCTTGGGGCTGCAACACATGCGTGACTACGGCCAGGTCCACGGCAATGCCGAGTTCACCCCCACCCGTGCATTCCCGGGCCGCAACGACAGGATCACGGGCCTCCTCGCCGAAGGCGACAAGGTGTGGATGCAGTTCAACCTGCGCGGCACCCACCAGGCGAGCTTTTACGGGTTGCCGCCGACCGGCAGGCGCGTCGAGATGCCCGAGATCGGGATCATGCGCGTCGTCGATGGCAAGTGGGTGGAAAGCTGGTACTTCGGCGACGAGCTCGGGATGCTCCTGCAGCTCGGCGCCGTGAACATGCGTCAGGGTTAGGGTGCGTCGAGCGCAACGGGCGAGCCC
>PLYS01000352.1 GCA_003153455.1 Betaproteobacteria bacterium
TCCCGCATGAGCCGGAGCGTACGCCTGGCGCCAGGAAGAAGCACGCGTCGCGCGGCAAATGAATATATCACCGGTGCCGCGCTGATGCTGGCCGCGTGCCCCAAGGTCGGGTAATCAAAGTTACTTCAGGCGCGTAAAACAAAGTGAGGCAAAATATGTGGTGGCGAATCGTGGCGGCTCTGGTGGCGTTGACGCTGGTGCAGGCGGCCGCAGCACAAGCTTTTCCAAACCGGCCGGTGCGGCTGCTCGTTCCGTCTCCGCCGGGAGGACCTTCGGACTTTGCGGGCCGCCTCATCGCGCCCGGATTGAGCGAAGCGCTGGGTCAGAACGTGGTCGTCGATGCCCGCCAAAGCGTCAACGGTATCCTGTCGATGGAAGCCGCCGCGAAAGGCGCGCCCGATGGCTCGACGCTCGCGATCGGCAACAGCGGCACTCACGTCATGAACGTCGGCTTGTATCGCAAGCTGCCTTATGATCCGGTCCGCGACTTCGTGCCGATCAGCCAGCTTATCTCAGCCGGCACGGCGCTGGTCGCCAACCCGAAGTTCGGGCCGAACACTTTCAAGGAATTTGTCTCCGCGGCCAAAAAAGATCCCGGCAAAATCAATATCGCTATCGCCGGTGCGAACGGGCAGGTCGCAACGGAGGTGCTCAAGTCTTCGACCGGCATCAAACTCAACAACGTGCCTTACAAGGGCAGTTCTCCTTCGGAGATCGCGGTGATGTCCGGCGAAGTGGAGGTGTCGCTGTTGTCGATTCCCATCATCACCCCGTACGTCAAGTCCGGCCGCATGAAGGTGTTCGGCGTCACCACCGCCAGGCGTTCACCCATGCTGCCCGACGTGCCGACGATCGCGGAATCGGGCGTCGAGGGTTACGAGTTCGGTAACTGGCATGCGTTGTTCGCGCCCGCCGGGACACCGGATCGGCTCGTGCGCGTGCTGCACCGGGAAGTCGTGCGCATCTTCCAGAAGCAGGGGATCAGAGACATTGTCATCGCGCGCGGCAGCGAGATCATCGCAGGTACGCCGGAGGAATTGGCGGCCAAGCTCAAACGCGATATCCCGAAGTATCAAAAGCTCATGGCCGCGGCCGGAATACAACCGCAATGAAGAGAGGGAAACTATGGACACAGGGCTCAAGGGCAAGACCGTACTGATTACCGGCGCCAGCCGTAATATGGGCCGGCTTGCGGCGCTTGCTTTTGCACGGGAAGGCGCGAACCTGGCGATCTGCACCAGCGCCAAGATGAACGAGTTGCAGCAGGTTGCAGAGGAGGCGCGCGCACTGGGCGCTAAGGTGGTGGCCGAGCGTTGCGACGTCGCCGACGACGCAGCGGTCGCCAGCTTCGTCAAGAAAGTTCGCGGCGAACTGGGCTCGGTCCATGTCGCGCTCAACAACGCGGTATACCGCGGCGCGGAGGGCGCCTTCCTCGATGAGACTGAAGAGTCATGGAAGCGCAACTTCCAGGTCAACCTGGGTGGTCCGCGCAACATTTGCCGCGCGGTGCTGCCGTTGATGATCGAGCAGCGCTGGGGCCGTATCATTAATTTTTCAGGCATCGCGCCCTTCCTCGGCATGAGCGTGACGAAGGGCATGGCCAAGCTCGGGATCATCGGTTTCACGCGCGGCCTTGCCCGCGAGTTTGCCGAGCACGAAATCACTGCCAACTGCATCGGGCCTGGCACTATAGATGTCGAGCGCGACGCATTCCAGAAATCCAAACCGCTGCGTCCCATGCAACCGATCCGCCGCCTGGGCAAGCCGCAGGAAGTGGTGTCGCTGATGATCTATCTCGCGAGCGAGGACGCCGGCTTCATCACCGGCCAATGCTACCTGGTGAACGGTGGCATGTATTTTCAGTGAGCCAGGCGTGCAACAAAACGCCGTGCTGATGCGGCGGCGGGCGCCGGCATCGAATTAATTGGGGGCACCATGCTGAGCGGGCGCATAGTCGTATGCGCGCTGAAGGGCACGCTGCTTGCGGCACCGGACTTGGGCCTTGCCCAGTTCTATCCGTCAAGGCCGATACGCGCGATTGTTCCCACTGTTCCCGGTGGTGGCGGTGACACCATCGCTCGCGCCATCGGCCAGAAGCTTAGCGACAGCTGGGGCCAGCAGATCGTCGTCGACAATCGCACCGGCATCGTCGGCGCCGAGCTTGCGGCGCGCGCCGCGCCGGACGGCTATACGGTGATGGTGACGACTTCGTCGCTCACGCTGTGCGAGAGCGTTTCGCAGCAGCCTGCGATCGACGCGTTGCGCATCACGCTGCGCACCATTTCGTTCGCCACCTACTTCGGACTCGTGTTGCGACGACGGCCGAAGGTGGCGCTACTGCGGAGGCTGCCGCTGGTTCCGCCGCGGGGGGCGCGGGCACCGTCGCTTCCAGTAATGCGGCAACCACCGCCATATGGGCCGCGGCGGAAGGCTCCGCCGCGGGGGGCGCGGGCACCGTCGCTTCCAGCAATGCGGCAACCGCCGCCATATGGGCCGCGGCGGAAGGCTCCGCCGCAGGGGGCGCGGGCACCATCGCTTCCAGCAATGCGGCAACCGCCGCCATATGGGCCGCGGCGGAAGGCTCCGCGTACTGTTTGGTGTCAGCGTTAGACATTTTTAAATCCTCATAATTAAAGTAGGCCGGCGAACAGGGACTCGAAAAAACGCCTAAGCCCGTGACGACATTCTCGGGCCGGCCTGGGCGGAAGGAAATAAGGGATTTGCTAAGTTTCTTGTAGGATTCGCGCTAAAAACCGTGTAGGAAGTCTTCCTACATGCAAAGCAGAAGAGTTCCCCGGCGCCAGGAGGAGCCGGGGATAATCAGGACCGGCATGGCGTCCGCGTCGGCGGAACGCACCCATGCGGCACTGGTGCGGGAGGCGCTGGGCGAGCACCTGATCGGACATATCAGCCGGGATGGCACTGCGATAGAGGCCCGCGAGAAACCGGCGCGGAAGGTGGAGGTGCCAGAAACACCGCCCGCCGTGACGAAGAAACGCGGTCGTCCCCGGAAGGACGAAATTCGCGAGGTGAAGCCAGGAAAGCTTGTGCAGCAACAGGGCAAGCCCCTGGCGCAGCTACTGAAGGAACTGCCGCGAGGACTGTAACCGGGGCACGAAGTGCAACGCACAGGGCTACCGGAACAGTTGGAACGGCTGCCAGCTGCACATCGATACAGCGGATTGCGGCCTACCGGTGAGCGCGCTGCTTTCCAGCGCCTCGATGCACGACAGCCTGTGCAGCGGCCAGCGGTATTTGCGCGACGGCGGCTGAAAAAAGCAATGCGGCCGCGATCGCGAGCCGGTGCGGGGTACTGCTGACATGAAGGCATTCTCCAGGAACGAAAACACTTCCTTATTGTCTGCTGGCACAGCGTTGTTGGCTAGTCGGGCCTGACCCCGTGCAAACCGACAATTCCTTGCGCTAAATCAATATTGGGCATGGAGAAAGCACTAGAATTCAGTTCCACAAGCTCAAGCTGAAACCAATTTCTCGCAAAGCCCGCAGGTAATTGCAAGGATAGCGAGGCGCGAGACAACCGCCAAACATGCAAGGCAGGACCAAGGTGAAATCACAGGCAATGTCCAGGTTTGAAATCGTGGCGCGAGAGGATTTCTCGGACGTCACCTACCTGCTGGAGTTCCATCATCCGCTGATGGCCAAGGCCGCGCGGCCGGGCCAGTTCGTGATCGTCATGTCGCACGAGCACGGCGAGCGTATTCCGCTGACCATCGCCGACTTCGATCGGGAGAAGGGAACGATTACGCTGGTCATACAGGCGGTCGGGAAGACGACCAGGGAGATGCAGCAGACCTGCCAGGTGGGCACTACGCTGTATGGAGTCGTCGGCCCCATGGGGGATCCCAGCCATACCAGCGGCGCGAAGAAAGTGGTGTGCGTCGGCGGCGGGCTGGGTGTGGCCCCGATTTATCCCCAGGCGCGCGCCTTCAAGGAGGCCGGCGCGTACGTGATCGGCATCGTCGGATTCCGCACCAGGGACCTGGTTTTCTGGGAGGACAAGTTCAGGGCCTGCTGCGATGAGTTCATCGTGTGCACCGACGACGGCTCGGCGGGGATCAAGGGTTTGATCACCGACGGGATCAAGCTGGCCATCGCGAAACATCCCGATATCGGCGAGCTCGTCGCTATCGGCCCGCCCATCATGATGAAGGCGTGCGCCGCGCTGACGCAGCCTCACAACATCAAGACCGTCGTGAGCCTGAACCCCATCATGGTCGATGGCACGGGAATGTGCGGCGGCTGCCGGGTAAAGATAGGCGGCCAGGTGAAGTTCGCGTGCGTCGACGGCCCGGACTTCGACGGTCATCAGGTCGACTTCGACGACCTGATGGCCCGTCTGCGGCGCTTCAAAGCAGAGGAGAAGACCGCGCTTGAGCGTTGGTCGGAAAGCTGCCGCATGAAGAACGAGATTGAAACTGCGTCACTGACCCAGCAGTCGCCGGCTTACTCCCCGGACAACCTATCGGTTGAACCATCTGCGCTGCCCGATCCATTTGAAGAAGTGAAAGGTGGTTAGATGGCCAAGAAGAAGACGATACGTACCATTCCGCAGGAACGTGCTCCCGTACGCGAGCAGGATCCGCGCGAGCGCGCCAAGAACTTCAAGGAGGTGGTTCACGTCTTTCGCCTCGAAGACGCGCTGCACGAAGCTGAGCGCTGTCTGCTCTGTCCCGATCCGGCCTGTGTCGAGGGCTGCCCGGTCGGTATCAATATCCCAGGATTCATCCAGAAGATCAGCGGCAAGGATTTGCGCGGCGCTTACGACGTCATCACCGCCACCAATCTGCTGCCTGCCATTTGCGGACGGGTCTGCCCGCAGGAGAGTCAGTGCGAAGGCGTTTGCCCCGTAGGCGAGGCGCTGGAGCCCGTCGCAATCGGCCGGCTCGAGCGTTTTATCGGCGACACCGCCATCGCGCAGGGCTGGACCAACATCCCCTATATGGAGCCCAGCGGCTTCAGGATCGGGATAGTCGGCTCCGGGCCCGCGGGCATGGCGTGCGCGGCCGACATGGCGAAGGCGGGGTGCGACGTTACCGTTTACGAGGCCTTCCATCAAGCGGGCGGGGTGCTGAAGTACGGCATCCCCGATTTTCGCCTCCCGAACGCCGTGATCGACGCCGAGATTGAAAACCTGCATAAGCTCGGCGTGAAGTTCGAGTGCAACACGCTGGTCGGACGCTTGTTCACGATCGAGCAGATGATAGACGAGATGGGCTTTCATGCCGTCTTCGTCGGCACCGGCGCCGGCTACCCATCGTTGTTGGGAATTCCGGGCGACTCCCTGGGTGGAGTGCTCTCGGCCAACGAACTGCTGACGCGCTGCAACCTGATGCTAGCCCGTGAGTTCCCGAGCTACGACACGCCCC
>PLYS01000248.1:0-4052 GCA_003153455.1 Betaproteobacteria bacterium
CCTTTCCCACCAAAACGATCAATTTGATCGTGCCATTCCCGCCCGGTGCGTCTATCCATGCCGTAACGTTACATCCTACGCTACGGCGTTCTTGCCTGCGATGTACCCCTGCGTCAGCGCTCGCGCCAGCCCATGCAGACTAAATCCGCCCGCTGACTCGCCGCCGCAATACAGGCCCGGCATAATTTCTCCATTCATGTCCACGACCTGGCACTTCGCGTTGATGCGCAAGCCGGCGCGCGTGTCATGGAGCACCGGTGTTGCCCAACCCGCGTAGAATGGTGGTTTAGCTATCTTGTACAGCGGCCCGGGCTTGGAGAAGTCCTCGTCTCTCCCGCGATCGACGAAGGTATTGTAACGCGCGACCGTCGCTTCGAGATTGGCTGACGGCATCGGGACGCGCTGATATTTCATGACGATCTTTCGCGCGAGATCGTCAATCGTGTCAGCCTTGAAACAGAAGCCGCCGTCGAAATCGACGTTCGGTGGATTGGGGTCCCATTTTTCGCGCGCCACCGCCTCAGCGTCGAAAATTGCCCAAATGGCTCCACCGCCATTGTGGCCGTCGCCGATCCCAGCCATCGCGGCGTTCAGGTAATTCTGCGAATTCCAGCGGATGCCTTGGGCGTTGAGATAGCTGCCGGGAATATAGGGGTTAACGTCGTGATAATTGTTGGCGGAGAATGGCCCGCCCGTCTCGTCATAGAACCGCTTGCCAATCATGTTGACGGTGATCACATCTTGCCAGTTTTGCACTTTAAGGCCCGTGGCGCGCGCGCGATCGAAGACCTCGCTACCCGGAAACCAGCGCAGATTCACATAACCATACTGGCAGCCGATGGTGCCTGGCTTCGTTATCTTCGATCCAAACTCACCCGTATTATTTGCAAGACCCCAGAGCGCCGCGCCGACAGCCATTCCAGCGATCTCACCGCTTGCATCTTGCTCTGACCAAGGCATTCCTGCCGCACCACAATACTCCTCCGTGAGACGCGGGTCGAACATACGCCGGAAATTCACATTGGTGGTCGAGCCGCCGGTCGCGAGGACGATCGCCTTGTGAGCCCGAATGTTAATTGTCCGCCCCTCATTCTCCGCGGAGACGCCGATGACAGGACCGGCGTTCGGCTGCTCGCGATAAACGGACTTCATTTTGTGCGATAGCAGAATCTCGACGCCGACATTCCGCGCTGCGGCGATGAGCGGTTGCATGAGCCCATTGCCCGTCGACATGGTTTTACGATTGGCAGGGTCCGCCGGCTTGCCGGTTTGGATCAATGGCCAATCCATCGGAGCAGCATGCATTTCGCGCGGTAAGGAATTGCCAACGGATCCGCCGCCCCGGATGTCGGGCGCCTTGTCAACAACGACAACACCGTGCGCGAGGATGAATTCACAGGTGGCGGCACAGTTGTCGGCGAAAGCGCGGATGATTTCGCGGTCGTTATAGCGATAATCGGCAGCGCCGTTCGGTTCCACGATCGACCAGTCGGTAAGGTCTTGAAATACGAGGTCGGGCGAATCCTGAACACCCCACTTCTTCTGGACGCTAGTGCCGCCCCCGAGCGGGATATTGCCGCCGCTGCATATCGCGTGCCCCCCTGTATGCGGTTGCGCTTCGAGTAGGATGACGGAGGCGTTGGATTCCTTCGCGACGATAGCGGCTACGGTGCCAGCTGCTCCTGAACCTATCACTACGATGTCCGCTTCCCGATCCCACCGGGTCGGGCCAGCCATCGATTGGGATGAGGCGGGGTTTGGAGATGCTAGGCTGAAAGCCAAAGAAGCCGCCACTCCGCCGCCTACTAAAAGGACATTTCGCCTATTCACGCTCACGTCGCTCCCTCCTGTCACTCTTGCCGACATCCAACGGATGAGCAGCTTGTTGAAGCTTATGGTTTCACTACGGATGGTCGTTCGCAAGACGGGACGGTACTGTCATGGCGTTTTGGGCTTGCTGCCCCTCAGTGTGATTCTGCGTCCAGCCGTGATCCCCGTCGACTTCGGCGTAATCCGTTCGATTATCCTGATCTTTTAGCGCGCTGACAAAAAGTACGGTTTATCAGACAGCAAAAACACAAACGATGGCGCGGGACCGAACTCAACCAACCGCAAAGCCGTCTCAAACAGGACAGGCGGGCAGGAATCCATGATCGCCACTAAAGCTAAACTTTCGCTCCGCGCTTGAGAGCGGTGCGATAAGGTTCGGCACGTTCACTCGGAGAGTGTCGCGCTACGGCCGGTGATCGACCGAAGCATATTGGTGACGAACGATGCTGGGCGGCAACAGCGCCGATCTGGATTGGCACCATTGCCCGGCAGGCGGACCTATGCCTTCGCCAGGACGACGTGTTCGCGTCTAATGTCGCCGACCTTGGCAACACCGCAGAGCAGCATCGCCGATTTCATCTCGCCGGTCAGATGCGCGTACACGCTCTTCACGCCCGGAGCGCCTCCGACGGCCAAGCCCCAAAGGACCGGACGCCCGACCTGTCCCTACTCAAAACTCTGNNAAACTCCAGGATTTCTTTGGCTTTCGGAGTTTTGAGGAGGGACAGGTAACGCGCTGCGCAGCGCCAAGCCATTTTGAAGCGAGCAAAAAGCCAAACCTTCACTTGATCCATAACGAAAGCCAGCACAACGGAAGCAGAGAAAAGGCTGGCGACAATCGCAACCGGAAGTTTGGCTCGCGCGACGGCCGCTTCGACTCGCATCCCGGCGAACGGACCATTTCAGACGCGCGGACTCCTATTGCTTGGGAATCCCTGCACGCTCGATCACCTCGCCCCATTTCTTGGTGTCGGCATCCTGCCGCGCGCCGAGTTCGTCGGAGTTGGAGGCTTTCGCCTCGATGCCAAGCTTGAGGAGCCGCTGTTTAACGTCCGGCATCGCCAATATTTCAACTAAGCTGCGCTGCAGTGTGGCAATGGCATCTGCGGGTGTACCTTTCGGCGCGAATAACCCGGCCCACGACAGCGCGTCGAACTTCCCACCGCCACCTTCCTGCACCGTCGGAACGGAGGGCAAGACTTGTGAACGGGTTGGGCCCGTGGTTGCGATCACTCTCAGCTTCTTGTCGTCGATGCCCGACCTCAAAGCTGCATATGAACCCACTGCCACTTCCACATCGTTTCGCAGCAGCGCGATTAGCGCTTCCGAAGTTGTGCGGTATGGGATGACCGTGAGGTTGACATTAGCGGTCGATTTCAAAAGTTCCGCCACCAAATTCACGGTGCTACCGGCACGCAAGGTTCCGATGTTGAGCTTGCCTGGCGCTTCGCGCGCCGCCTTCAATACGTCGCCCAGCGTCTGATATTGCGAGCTGGCATTGGTGACTATGGTGAAACCGAAATAGCCGAAGGTCGAGATCGGGATGAAATCCTTGCCTGGATCGAACGGAAGGCTCTTGAGTAGCGAAACGCTGATTGCGACTCCATTGGTAAAGACGATGAGCGTGTATCCATCAGGTGTTGCAGATAGCGCGGACTGCGCGGCCGCGATCCCCCCGGCGCCGGGACGGTTCTCGATCACGAAGCGCTGGTCCAACTTTTCGCCAAGCTTATCGGCGATGACGCGGGTGGCGATGTCAGACACGTCGCCTGGCCCGTACGGCAGGAAGATCCGTACCGGCCGGCTCGGATAGACCTCAGCTAGCNNTGATTGAAGCGGTCTTAGCGTGATCGCAACTGTGGCAGCGGGCGTCCCATTTTCGCCGACATCTGGCGTTCCGTTCATGTCTGCGGTCAGCCAGAATATTCGACGATGTGCATGCCGGCGCCCCAACGGTCGATCAAATAGAGCCGGCCGTGCTCGTCGGTGCCGATGTCGTTCGATTGAATCGCTTCCTGGGTGGACGGCGTAGCCGGGACATAGCAGCCGACTTCCTTCGGCCGTAGCGGATCGCTGACGTCGACCGCGCGCAAGCCGGCATTGAAATACGTCAAGAACACCAGGTTCGCCCAGGGTCCTTCCGCCGGGATATTTTCCAGAATGTTATGGGCGCCGTAACGGCCGGGGCGGTTGAAGTACTTGTCGCGGTCGGGGAAGAAAGT
>PLYS01000248.1:4105-16409 GCA_003153455.1 Betaproteobacteria bacterium
GGCGGACCATGCAGCTTGCAGGTGTTGTCCATCGGCATCGGATCATTGCCGGCGGCGGCGTCTCCCGTCTTCTGCCAGGGGAGACCCCAAATGCTGACAATCTGCGGTTTTAGCGGGTCGCGGATGTCGAGTGTCCAAATGACCCGCTGGTTCCAACCATTGGCTTCGCATGGAAGCAGCGCAAGATTACGTTTGTGGTCGATGCCGAAGCGGTGCGGGCCGCTTCCCGGCATGTCGTAGAAGCCGACCTGCTTGGGCTCGCGCGGATTGCGTACGTCGAAGATGTATAGGCCGCTGCGGCCGTCCTTGCCCTTTTCGCCGGCGAGCTTCTCGGAATTCACATAGAGCAGATCGTCGCCGACAAGACGGAGCTTGTGGCAGTGGACACCCGGTGGCGGGCGAAATTCTGCGACCTTGTGCGGCTTGCGCGGGTCGGACACGTCGTGGACGGTGAAGCCTTCCGGACCTTTGTAGCTTGAGCCGCCAACGGCGCCGACATAGGCGATGCCCTTCTTGACCTCAACGAGACTGCCGCCGCCCCACGCCGCCGTGGCGTCATGACCGAGCAACTTAAAATTCTTNNAGAATTTCTTCGGCTTTCGGAGTTTTGAGTAGGGACAGGCCGATTCAGAAACGGTTAAGGTGATGGTGGACGCGATGGTTGTTCCGGCAGCCGAGCTTTGAGCATTGTCGATGGTTCATAGTCTCTTTCACCCATGGATGGGCGTTTCAGTCCCGCGCGTGGAGGATTTCAAACTCCTGCGCGGGGCTGGAAAATTTCTTGATGACATCAAACTTGATCGACTGCTTTTCGCATCATTCGTTCGAAGTCCGATTGCTCACGCGAAGATCAAGAACATTGACCTCAGTGCAGCGCGTGCTCTTTTAGGTGTGCGCGCCGTGTTTGGCTACGACGATCTGCGCCCACTTCTGGCGCATGACCGCATCCCTCTGGCTCTGCCCTCAGGAGCGATTCGATTCGATGTCGACCCGCCGGTGCTTGCCTATGATGAAGTCTGCTATGTCGGCGAACCAATTGCGATCGTAATTGCAGACACACGCGCGATTGCCGAAGACGGTGCAGCATTGGTGGAAATCCAATTTGATGCTTTGCCGGTGGTCATGGATCCCCGCGAAGGTATAGCCAAGGGCGCGACAAAGGCGCGATTGGACTGCGCAGACAACCTCGTAGCGCGCCATGTGGTGAAATACGGCAATAGCGACGCTGCCTTCAAAGCGGCCGCGCATCGTATCAAGGACTGCTTCCGCCTCAACAAGGGCGGAGGACATTCAATAGAGCCGCGCGGGGTTTTGGCGTGCATCGATGACGATGAAACACTGACCGTCTGGGACAGCACGCAGATGCCGCACCGGGCCAGGGCAATTCTCGTCAATGCGCTTGGCTTCACCGAAGAAAGAGTTCGTGTTGTTGCGCCCGACGTTGGCGGTGGCTTTGGTCCAAAGGCGGTATTTCATCCAGAAGAATTGGCGGTACCGGCCGCCGCGCTGATACTGCGGACACCCGTTAAGTGGGTCGAGGATCGGTTCGAAAGTTTCACCGCGACGGTACAGGAGCGAGTGCAGATTTGGGATATGGAGGCCGCATTCGACGCCGATGGCAAGCTGCTGGCGATCCGGGGGCAACTCTTCCATGACCATGGCGCGGCGACGCCCTATGGCGTGGCGCTTCCTTACAATGCCGCGACCAATCTGATCGGCCCTTATGTGCTGCCGGCTTACGACCTCGAGATTCTCATGTGCCTCACAAATATGGTGCCGTCGTGCCCGACGCGCGGCGCCGGACGGCCGCAAGGCACTTTCGTCATGGAACGATTGCTCGATCATGCGGCCGACGAGCTTAGCCTAACCCGCGACGAGATACGCCGACGCAATCTCATTCCGTCGGAACAGATGCCATACGCCATACCGGTTGTGATGCGAGATGGCAGCACCATGACTTATGACTCCGGCGATTATCCGGAGTGTCAGCGCCGCGTGTTAGAGGCCGCGGGATGGTCGTCTTTTCCCGCCCGAAGGGAGGCTGCAAGGCGACAAGGTCGGCAGCTTGGTATCGGACTCAGCAATTACGTCGAAGGAACTGGCCGCGGTCCATTTGAAAGCGCATCCATCCGTATCGGGCCTTCTGGACGAATTATCATCAGCACGGGAGCGACCGCCCAAGGGCAAGGCGTGAAATCGATGCTAGCGCAGATCGCCGGTGGGGTACTCGGAGTCAGACCCCAGGATATTCACGTTATTGACGGAGATACCAGTGCGAGTCCGCTTGGGCTTGGAGCATATGCAAGTCGCCAAGCAGTGACAGCCGGAAATGCAATCTATCTCGCAGCGAGCCGCGTTGCCGACAAGGCTCGAAAGATGGCGTCGCATATGCTGGAGGCATCGGCCGAAGATCTGGAGATTGCCAACGGATTAATCTTCGTGAAAGGCGTGATGGACCTGAAGGTCAGCCTAGGCGATGTCGCCAAGGCACTCAGTGGCATGCCGGGCTATTCTATTCCAGGCGGCATGGAGCCCGGTCTCGATGCTGCGGTCGATTTCCAGCCTAGCACGCTGACATATACTAATGGGGCTCATGTGGTAGAGGCCGAGGTCGATCCCGACACCGGTGCGGTCAGGCTCACCCGATATGTTTTAGTGCATGACTGCGGTCGGATGATCAATCCCATGATGGTGGAGGGCCAAGTTTACGGCGGGGTCGTGCACGGAATTGGAGCCACGCTGCTGGAATGGATGCGTTACGACGATCAGGGTCAGCCAACATCGGTGACTTATGCCGACTATCTGTTGCCCACCTGCGACGTCGTTCCACGCATTGAAATTCATCATATGGAGTCGCCGACGCCGCTCAACCCGCTAGGAGTTAAAGGTGCGGCGGAAAGTGGAACGATTGGAGCTCCAGCAGCAATCGTTTCGGCAATCGAGGATGCGCTGCGTCCCTTACAAATTCGAATCCGAGATCTCCCAGTGACCCCGGCAAAATTGCTGGCACTCGTCGCGCAGGCTCGACGCTCGGGAGTGTAGCAATGAAACCAGTTCCTTTTGAATATCACGCGCCGTCGTCGATCCCGGATGCAATTGAGCTGCTCCGCACGCTTCCGAATGCGCGCGTACTGGCAGGCGGACAATCACTTGTCCCGATGCTGAACTTGCGCGCCGCTACGCCAAGCCATCTTATCGATATCGGAACAATTGCGGATCTTTGCGGCATTCACGAAACAGCCGACTGTCTCCATATCGGAGCAATGACGACGCAGCGGCAAATAGAACGTTCGCAAGTGATCCGTGCCCACTGTCCCCTTCTGACAGAAACGGTGAGTCACGTCGGCCACCAGCAAACGCGCAATCGAGGTACCATCGGTGGAAGCTTGTGCCACCTCGACCCCGGTGCCGAACTCCCAGTGGCGGCTGCGGTATTGGAGGTCACTCTAACTGTCGAAGGCCGAAATGGACGCAGAAAATTGCCCTTTGAGAAATTTTCGGCAGGATACCTCACAACCACGCTCGAAACTGATGAAATTTTGACGCAGATCGAGATTCACAAAGCCGCGCCCAATGAGGGTTACGCTTTCGTTGAATTCAATCAGCGCCCCGCAGACTTTGCTGTCGTATCGGTAGCAGTGCTTTTGGCGCTCGATAGCGAACGCGTCAGTAGCGCCCGAATTGCGGTCGGCGGTATCGACTTCGCCCCTGTTCGCCTAGTTGAAGCTGAGGCCGCGCTAGCGGGTGCGATTCTCGACCGTGACGCTCTTGATGCGGCCGGCGGAATTGCCCGCGCACTCGCCTGCGAAGGTGATGAAGTTAGCCCCTCCGAATTCAGGCAGCATCTCGCTGGTGTGCTTGTTCGCCGTGCGTTGAAAACGGCCGCAGATCGCGCGAAGGACGGTCGCAATGCCTGAATTATATCCGATAAATATCAACGTAAACGGCAAGACATATGAGCGCAGCGTTGAGGCGAGAATGCATCTCGCGGACTTTCTCCGTCAAGAGATCAATCTTACCGGTACCCATATCGGTTGCGAACACGGCGTTTGCGGCGCATGCACGGTGCTGGTCGATGGCGCATCGGTACGTGCCTGCATAATGCTGGCGCTCCAAGCAAATGGACGAAACGTCGAGACCATAGAATCTGTCGCTGCGTTTGACGGAACACTCAATCCAATCCAAGCGGCATTGTCGAAACATCACGGCTTGCAATGTGGTTACTGCACGCCGGGCATCGTCATGACGATGACGGAGATGCAACGGGAAAGGGCCGACGGTTCCTGGAATGAAAATGAAATCCGAACGGCATTATCGGGCAACCTTTGTCGGTGCACCGGCTACCAAGGGATTATTGACGCAGCGTTGGAAGTTCTTGGGACATCGAATCCACGACACGATTGAGGAACGATGTCCCTACGGGAGGACAATATGACGACAAACGATGCCCCGCGTATCGTCTATAATGACCTGCGGGAATGGCTTTCTGAAGCGCAGCGGCTGAATGAGGTCCGCACCGTCAGTGGGGCGAGCTGGCAGGAAGACATCGGTCTCGTTGCGGAGGCCATTCTGCGCGCCGACAACGGACCTTGCGTCGTTTTCGAAGACGTTCAAGGCTGCCAGAAGGGATTCCGGCTGCTCTTAAACATGTTCGCCGGAACGCGCCGCAATATGACCCTCGGGTTTCCGGACCATCTAACGAAATGGGAACTCAGCGACGCCTACCGGGAAGCGTTCCTGACAAAACCGAAAGTGATCCCGCACGAAATCGTTGAACACGGCCCCATCTTCGAGAATATTCTCATAGGCGACGCCATCGACATTCTAAAGTTTCCGTCCCCGATCTGGCACGAGAAGGATGGTGGCCGCTACATCGGCACTGGCACCTATTCCATCACTCGCGACCCTGAAGACAACTGGTACAACGCTGGTGCATATCGGGCGCAAGTATTCGACAAGGCCACCGTCGGAATCTTGATGGCGCCCGGCCACCACGGCGCTATCCACTGTGAGAAATACTTCAAACGCGGCGAACCGATGCCTGTGGCGATGGTCGTCGGCGGAGATCCATTGGCCTTCTTTTACGGAGGCTTAGAGGCGCCCTATGGGACGTTCGAGTTCGACATGGTCGGCGGACTGCGCGGACGNNATGGGCGCAGGGCCGGACGAGATGGCGCGGTACAGAGCCGTAATGCGCTCGGCAATAATAAAACAGAATATGGCGAACGCCGGCGTGCCGGAGGTTCGGCAGGTGTGGTGTCACGAAGTCGGGGGCGCGCGCATGTTTCACGGGGTCGCGATCAAGCAACGTTATCCGGGTCACGCAACCCAAGCCGGGATGGTCGCAGCGCAATGCGGGGGCTCGGCGTACGCTTCAAAATATATCGTGGTAACCGACGAAGACGTCGACGTCACGAATCTTGAACAACTGATTTGGGCCATGTTGATGCGGACTGACCCAAAGGAGTCTATTCAGTTCATTACTGGCTCCTGGGATTCGCCAGCGGATCCACGGTTGCCTCCAGAGCGACGCAAGGCGGGCGACCTGACCCACTCCGTCGCTATCATCGACGCTTGCCGTCCTTATTATTGGCGCGATCAGTTTCCCCCCGCGAACACGCCCAGCCCGGAAGTCACCCATAAGGCGCGTGAGAAGTTCGGGTGGTTGTTGGACGGGTTATGAATCGCGTGATCAATGGATTTTCGTACAAGGATTGCCACAATGATCTACCTGACGCAACTTGTACGTCTGTGACAGATTGCTTGGCTGCGCGGCATCGCGCGTCGTTGGTTTGTGGTGCGCTAAATAAGGGAGCGCCCATGCTGAGAGCGAATTGACATAACAATCAACGCCACTTTGAATATGAACGAGCTGTCTGGTGGGAGGTAGCCATGAAACGCCCCGAAATTGATGTGACGCGGCTAGTGGACGAGCAACGGGTCGGGGCGTTTACGATCCGACTCGTGTTCTTATCTTTCGTGGTCATGGCGACGGACGGCTACGACCTTCTGGCCGCCTCCTATGGTGCTCCTGCACTGATCGCAGACTGGCATGTCAATCCAGCGGTGCTCGGCCCGATGTTCAGCGCAAGTCCTCTTGGGATGGTTCTCGGCGCACCCCTTCTGGGATGGTTAGGCGACAGATTCGGGCGTCGCCGGACCGTGATTCTCGGAACGTTGATCTACGGCATTTTCACGTTACTCTGCGCCGCGGCGACCTCCATTCCCGAGCTGATGGTGCTCCGATTCATCACGGGTATTGGCCTCGGCGGCATGCTCCCCAACATCACCGCGTTGAACGCGGAATTCGCGCCGCAGCGCGTTCGAGCTACGCTCGTTGTGCTCATGTTCATGGGCGTGACAGCGGGGAGCACTCTGCCGGCGTTGGTCGTCGCGGCGCTTCCCAGTTATGGCTGGCAGGGGCTTTATATTATTGGGGGCATCGCACCTCTGGTTCTATCGGTCGTGCTCTTCTTCTGGCTTCCGGAATCGATCAAGTTTCTGAGCCTAAAAGATCCGAAGGACGCGCGCGCCCGAATCGAACAGATCGTTCGCAAGGTGCGCCCCGATCTCACGATGTCGCCAGATACTGTGTTTGTGAGCTCTGAGACGCGCCGATCCGCCGCAGTGCCCGTAGCCGCGCTGTTCCAAGACGGGTTGCACTGGATCACGCCGCTGCTCTGGTTATTGTTTATGGCCAACCTCACCGCCAATTACTTTCTCTACAGCTGGATGCCCATTTTGTTTCATTCGGAAGGCTTTTCGTCATCGCAAGCCGCGTTGACGACGGCGTGCTATTACGTTGGCGGCGTCATTGGTGGACTGACAGTCAGTCGATTCATCGATCGTCGAGGGCTCGTTCCGGTGGCACTTTTTTTTGCGGCTGGTTGCCTCTTGGTCGCGTGCATCGGCTTGCCTGGTCTCCCGCATGCTGCGGTGACCGGATTTGTTTTCCTCTCAGGCTTTTGTGTTCTGGGCGTGCAACTGGGTCTGAATGCAGCAGCCGCTCTGATCTATCCGACGCGGATTAGAGCCACCGGTGCCGGCTGGGCTTTTGGTATCGGCCGCTTAGGGGGAATCGGCGGTCCGATGCTGGGTGCGTGGTTGATAGCTATGAAGTTGCCGACGTTCGCGCTCTTCTTAGCGCCTGCGGTGCCACTCGCCATTGGCGCGTTCGCCTGCTTTGCGCTGTTGCAGCTTTGTCGGCGGCGTTTTCACGGCGACCAGTTGAACGACGTAGCCTTATCGTCGCAGACCTCGCAGGGAGGCACGCGCGGCGGCGTCGACGAGAGCCTTGCGTTCGGAGGCGATCGTGGCCGCGATTAGAACGGCCGGGGCGCCACCCGCACGTCCTTTGAGCGGGGCGCGTCCTGAGGAGTTCGACTACGTCATCATCGGAGCCGGATCCGCGGGCTGCACGCTCGCGAACCGTCTCACCGAAGATCACGATGTTCGCGTGCTCTTGCTAGAAGCCGGAGGTTGGGACCGTGATCCATGGATTCACATTCCTCTGGCCTGGGGACGCATCTTTCTCAACCGAATGCATGATTGGAAATATTTCGCCGAACCCGACGCGGGAGTATGCGGTCGCAGCGTTGAGTGTGCGAGAGGCCGCGTCATCGGCGGGTCTTCCTCTATCAACGCGATGGCATATGTCCGAGGTCACCGTGCGGATTATGACCGTTGGGCCTTGAACGGTCTGCCGGACTGGTCGTATGCGCATGTGTTGCCCTATTTCCGGCGTCAGGAAAGTTGGGAGGGTGGAGCTGACATGTACCGCGGCGACGATGGGCCGCTCACCACCCAAGCGTGCCGCTATCAAGACCCACTTGTCGACGCGTATATTGGAGCAGGCCAAGAGGCCGGCTTTTCCTACAATCCGGATTATAATCATGCGTCGCAAGACGGCTTCACGAAATGGCAGATGACGATCCGGAACGGACGTCGCTGTAGCGGCGCCACGGCCTACCTCCGACCGGCATTGCGACGGCCAAATCTGAGCGTGGAGGTGCATGCATTGGCCTCCCGAATTCTTATGGAAGGCCGCCGCGCCGTTGGCGTCGAATACTATCGCAGGAATGCGTTTCGGACTGTCCGGGCCATTNNGGCGAAGCCGATTCATTGCGGGCGCATGGCATCGCGCCTCTCGTTGATCTACCTGCTGTCGGATTTAACCTACAGGACCATATGTCGGTGGCCCTTTTCTACAGGCGGTGCGCTCCAGGGCCCCTGCATCGAAAGATGCGTTACGACCGGATCGGCCTTGAGCTTGCGAAGACGTATCTCTTTGGGCGCGGCATCACAAACGACCTCCCCACAGGGGCAATGGCGTTCCTCCGGACGGACCCAGCTGAGCGGATTCCTGACATGCAGATTTTGTTCAACGCCGCTCCTCTCAATGCCCACCCCTACCTTGCGCCGATCGTACCTCCTTATGAAGATGGCTTCGCCGCGCGAGTGGTCGGCCTTCGTCCAGAAAGTAGAGGGAAGATTGAACTCGCGTCGGCCGACCCACGGAAGGCGCCGCGCATCCGGCAGAATTTCTTTTCAAGCGAGAAAGACCTCCGGACGTTGCGGAATGCGTTGAGGGTGGCGCGAGAGGTGGCGCGCCAGCCTGCAATGAAGCCTTATCTCGCGGCGGAAATCGCCCCGGGTCCCAAGATCAGCACGGACGCCGCAATCGACGCATACATCCGCAAGACCGCAATCACAGTGCACCATCCGCTCGGCACGTGTCGAATGGGACCATCGGGCGATCCTCATGCGGTCGTCGACAGCAATCTTCGGGTGTTCGGAACAGAGCGTTTGCGGGTCGTGGATGCTTCTGTGATGCCCGATCTCGTCGGCGGCAATATCAATGCGTCCGTGATCATGATTGCTGAAAAGGCTGCCGACTTGGTTCGTGGACGAGCGCTTTTGTCTCCTACGAGATTGTAAATAAGTATGACCGCGTCGTGATATTATTAACTTGTGGCAGTCACCGGTAATACGCCGAACTTTCGCTTTGATGCATACCTGGAACGGTTCGCACGATATCAATTGGATGGGCCGGGCTTGAGGCGGAAGCGAATTTCGGCGCGAATTTACACAAATTCGGGGAATTCAGCTTATATTAGCGTGTGGTGACAGGCGAGGGAGGAATCGTTGAGCTTTACCTGGATGCGGGGTGCCGGACTGACGCTTGCGTTGGCGCTGGCGACGACAGGCATCGCGTTTGCGCAGGACGGCAAGCCGGAAACACCGAATATCCGCATTGCGGTCGGCGGAAAGTCGGCGCTGTTTTATCTGCCGCTGTCGGTGACGGAACGGCTTGATTACTTCAAGGATGCCGGGCTCAATGTCGAGATTACCGATGTGTCGAGCGGCGGCCGGACCCTGCAAGCGATCGTCGGCGGCAGCGCCGAAATCGGCACCGGCACCTTCGATCATTCGATCCAGATGCAGGCCAAGAATCAGCCGGTGGTCGCCATCGTACAGATGGGCCGATATCCCGGTTTCGTGCTCGGCATAATGACCGCGAAAGCGTCGCGCTACCACGGTCCGAAGGATCTCAGGGGCATGAAGATCGGCGTCACCAGCCTCGGCTCCAGCACGCAATTCATGGCCGCCTATATGTTGGTGCGCAACGGGCTCAATCCCGATACCGACGCCGCGTTCATCTCCACTGGCACGACGTCGACCGCGGTCGCGGCCGCACAACGCGCGGAAATTGACGCCATCGTCACCTCCGATCCGATGGCGAGCTTGATGACGAGCGAGAAACTGATCAAGGTGGTCGCCGACACGCGCACACCGGAGGGTACGCAGGCAGTCTATGGCGGGCCCTATCCGGGCGGCGTGGTCTATGCGACGCCCGCTTTCATCGAGAAGAATCCGAGGACAACACAGGCGGTGGTCAACGCGTTCGTGCGTGGATTGCAGTGGATCGCCAGCCATTCGGCCGAGGACATCGCCAATCTGATGCCGCCGGAATATGCGCTCGGCAATATGCCCGTCTATGCCCAGGCGATCGCTGCGAGCAAGGCGATGTATTCGCCGGACGGACGCTTTCTGCCGGGCGCGGCGGAAGCGGCTTACGCCGTCTTGAAGCAGTTCAATCCGCCGGTCGCCGCCGCGAAAATCGACTTGTCCAAGACCTATACCGAAGCCTTCGTCGAGAAGGCCTTGGCGACGAAATAGCTCCAGGTTCGCAGTAGCATTGGTCGCGGCAGCACGGCCTCGCAATGGGCAATCGCCGCAGATCGTCGCGCAGAAGCTATCCGAGCGCTGGGGCCAGCAAGTTTATGTCGAGAATATTCCAGGTGCGGGCGGCAAACCGATTCCCAGACCGGATAGGTTATTGAGCAGGGATAGGTATATCGGCGCGCAGCTCGTGAAGGAGTGGTGGCGATGCTGACGGCCGCCGCTGCACCCGCTTGGCCCTGTGAGGCGCGATTCAGAAAGACCGGCAACCCGCGCTTGTTAGCGTAAATGGGACGGTATCGCTCGGTATTGTACGTAGTGGCGACGTCCAACTTGCGCGGTTTGAGCTCGGGGTCAGGAATGGGCAACAGCTCGTAGCAGCCCTCCACCAGTCTTCATCCCGCCAAAGGCAAAGGAACGGGAGCGCGTAGGTCCCCACATGATCCCCACAGAGAATCTCAAAGACCTGGCCTTCCGGTCTTTCCGCATCGCTGAGAAAGGCATCCAGCCGGGCCTGTCGAGTTGCCATTTTCGCCTGTGCGGGCCGAGATGTAATGGACCAATCGCCGACGCGGCCGACTGCCGGCGATCCGTACGATGAAGCGCCGAACCAGAGAAGCGCCGCTTTAGAGCATTTTCAAAGCAAAACCGGACATCATCCGGTGAAGCCCGGTTCTTCGTCCGAACATGCGTGGAAATCGGCATGTCCGGGCCGCTCAATCTCGAAGCCATGGCTTGAGGAAATTGGATGCGCGCTCGATTTGCTCCTGGATGCATGCGTCGCTTGCATTTCTCGACTTGAGATAGTCGACGATTTGCGCGCTGGCGGCTTCCCAGCTGATTTCGCGCTTCCGCANNTTGTGCCCGAAACAGCCCGGAACCTCCCTGTCCAACTTCATGCGGCCCTTCCCTGGTTAGAAGCTTTGCGAATTCGTCGTACCTCCGGCAACGCGCCGCGCCACCTGCTTTGTGACTTGAACCGGGAACCCGGGCGGCGACCGCTTATTTCGCAGACCCCTCGCGAGCCTTTCCGGAGGGGTTGCCGAAGTAGCGGAAAAAGCTCGAATCAGGCGTCAGCACCATGCGCGTGTCGCTGGCGTGCAAGCCGCTCTCATAGGCCTGCATGGATCGATAGAACGTGAAGAAGTCAGGATCACGTCCATAGGCCTCGGCGTAAATCCGGTTGCGCTCGGCATCGCCCTCGCCGCGCGTCTGCTCGCCCTTCGACTGCGCCTCCGCGATCAACACGGTCACGTCGCGATCCGCCTTGGCGCGGATCTCCTGCGAGTGCTGGCTGCCCTGGGCGCGGAACTCGGCGGCCTCCCGCTGACGCTCGGTTTGCATGCGCTGATAGACGGCCTGGCTGTTCTGCTCCGGCAAATTGGCGCGCCTGATCCGCACGTCCACCACCGATATGCCGAACGACTGCGCTTCGTTCTCGAGCTGACCTCGCACCAGCGCCATGAGCTGGGCGCGCTTGTCGCGCACGATGTCCGTCGTGGTCGCCTCGCCCAGCACGCGGCGCAGCGCCGAGTTGAGCAAGGTCGACAGCCGTGAATTTGCGGCCTCGATCGCGCCGATGGTCTGATAGAATTTCAACGGGTTATTGATGCGGTAGCGCGCGAACGCATCGACCACAAGCCGCTTCTGGTCGGAGGCGATGACCTCCTGCGCCGGGTTTTCAAGATCGAGAATTCGCTTGTCGACGTAAATGACGCTGTCGAGGAGCGGAAGCTTGAAGTTCAGTCCCGGCTCGGTGACCGCGCGGATCGGTTCGCCCAGCCGCACCACCAGCACCTGGTCGGTCTGGTAGACCGCAAACAGGGTGCTGTTGGCAATGACCAACGCCACGAGCACGAGAGCAGCGAGGATACCGCCGGCGACATTGAGCCTCATTGGCTGCCTCCCGGCTGCGGAGTCTGGGCCGCGTTTGGCGGCGCCGCCGGCCTCGGGTTCTGCGGCCGCGTCAACTCGGTAAGCGGCAGATACGGCACGACCCCGTTCCCGGCCCGGAATCCAGGATGATCTTGTCGGTGCCTCCGAACAGCCGCTCCATGGTTTCCAGATACATACGCTGGCGCGTGACGTCGGGCGCCTTCTTGTACTCCTCATAGATCTTGAG
>PLYS01000072.1 GCA_003153455.1 Betaproteobacteria bacterium
CACCGCGATCTCAAGCCCGGCAACATCCTGGTCAACGGCGATGGGAAGGCGATGGTGACGGACTTCGGTCTCGTGCACGCGGCGCAGTCCGGCGCAGGCACACCGGCGTACATGTCGCCCGAGCAATGGCGGGCGGTGGCGCTCGATGCGCGAAGCGACATCTATTCTTATGGGTGCATCTTGTTCGAGATGTTCACCGCGCACCGGCTGTTCCCCGCGCTGACCGAGCGCGACTGGGAGCGCGCGCACCTTGAAAGCTCGCCCGCCGCATTGACCAGTATTGTTCCGGAACTGCCCGTCGAGATAGATCAATTCGTACGGCGTTGCCTTGAAAAAGATCCGGCGGCGCGGCCGCAAAGCTGGGACGAGATTGTCGCGTTTTTTGCCGAGTGGTATCACCGGCTGACTGGAAACGCGGTGGTCTTGGATTTTTCCTCGCTTGCGCTGGATGTTTCCGAATGGATCAATGCAAGTTATTCGCTTTTGAATCTTGATCGATATGAGGAAATGAGTCAGGCATGCGACCGAGCGTTGGCGCTTGACCAGAATGATTGGTTTATTTGGTGGCTCAAGGGGGTCGCCCTTGCTGGATGCGAACTCTATGAAGAAAGTCTAATGGCCTTCGATCGAGGTCTAGCAATCGATCAGAATCGAAAGACGATGTGGGATAGCAGGGGTGACTCACTTTCCAATCTCCATCGCCACCAGGAGGCGATCGAGGCTTACGACTGTGCGCTCGCGATCGACCAGAATTATCCTAGTGCTTGGTACGGAAAGGGCACTGCGCTTTTCTTTCTCGGGCGTTTCGAGGAGGCGATCCAGGCCTATGATCGGGCACTTACGATCGACCAGAATTATGTCGCTGCGTGGTTTTTTAAAGGCATTGCCCTTGGCCGGCTCGATCGTCACAAGGATGCGATCCAGGCCTACGACCGTGCACTCGCGATCAACCAGAATTATGCTGATGCGTGGTGCAGCAAGGCCGATGCACTTCACGCTCTTAATCGCCACGAGGAAGCGGTCCAAGACTACGACCGGGCACTCGCGTTGGACCAGGGCAATGAGAGGGTGTGGGGTAACAAAGGCAATGCGCTTTGGAATCTCAAGCGCTATGAGGAGGCGATCCAAGCCTGTGATCAGGCACTCGCCATCGACCACAATTGTGTCGACGCATGGTTCAACAAGGGCAACGCGCTTTATTGCCTCAAGCGCTACGATGAGGCGCTCCAGGCCTACGACCGAGTGCTCGCGATCAATCAGAATAATGCTGTTGCGTGGTGCAACAAGGGCATCACGCTTTACAATCTCAAGCGCTACTCGGAGGCGATTGACGCGTACGACCGGGTCCTTATACTCGATCCGAATAGTTCAAGCGCTCGGGAAAACCGTGCCATCGCGGTACAACTTTCGATGCCGTCCGAAGGCGCTATCGTCAAGGGCATCGTCAAGAACATCACCGACTACGGAGCGTTCGTCGACGTAGGCGGCATCGACTGCCTGTTGCACATCACCGACCTCGCGTGGCGCCGCCTGAAGCATCCGACCGAGGTGGTGAATATCGGCGACGAGGTCACCGCCAAGGTGCTCAAGATTGATACCGAGAAGAACCGGGTGTCTCTCGGCCTGAAGCAGCTCGGCGAAGATCCGTGGGTCGGCATCTCGCTCCGCTACCCTCAGGGAACGCGCCTGTTCGGCAAGGTTACCAACATCACGGACTACGGCCCATTCGTCGAAGTCGAGGCCGGCATCGATGGCCTGGTGCACGTTTCCGAAATGGACTGGACCAAGCAAAACGTGCATCCGTCCAAGGTGGTGCAGGTGGGCGACGAGGTCGAGGTGATGATTATCGAGATCGATGAGGAGCGCCGCCGCATTTCGCTTGGCATGAAGCAGTGTACGCCCGATCCACGGGACGACTTTACACGCGAATTAAAGAAGGGCGACGTGCTGGCAGAGGGTAAGCGCTATGAGGAGGCGGTCTCCGCGTACGACCAGGCACTTCACCTCAATCCGGACGACGCGAATGTCTGGTTCAAAAAGGGCAACGCACTGCTACGTCTCGAGCGCTACGAGGAGGCACTCTCAGCGTTTGACCGCGCATCCCCCCTCGATACAAAAGGTGGAATTTCATTTATCAAGGGCTTCACACTACAAAAGCTGAAGCGCTATGAGGAGTCGATCTGCGCGTGCGACCGGGCGCTCGCCATCAATCCGACTCTCGCGATCGCGCAGAGCACGAAGAGCTTCTCGCTACAAGAACTTAAGCGCCATGAGGCGGCGTTCTCTGTACGGCAGCCCCAATCGTTTTGGGCACGATTGTGGAGCAAATAATTGTTGTCCGCGTACGACCGTGCGATAGCAATCGACGCAAACTTCGCCTTCGCATTGCGGGGAAGGTGCCGACGCCTTAAAGGTTACGGATAATCTTTAGGGATCAATGGAAATATCGACGTGAAATGGAATCACGCATTCAAGAATATCCCCCAGGGGTAGGAGAAAAAGCTGATGCTCACGCGATTTCAGACTGAATGCTCGGCGCTTTACAGCAGCGCTCTGGCCGAGGCGCAGCGCCTCCAGCATGCGCATGTGGGCGTTGAGCACGTTGTGCTTGCGTCGCTTGGCGATGCGGCGTCTCCGCTCGCGGCGGCATTGAAGCGGATCGGCCTCGATGCGACCATGCTGATGCGCGCATTCGACAAGGAAGTGGGTACTGGGAAATCCCAATCGACCACGGCCGAGGCGACACCTCGACTCACGGCGATCCTTGCGCTTGCCGCAGCAGAAGGCGAACTAACACCCCGTATACTGGTGCGCAGCCTGTTGATCGAGGGCGAAAGCCTGTTCGCTCGGTTCCTCGTCGCACAGGGTGTTGCCATTCAGAAACTGCTGCGTGTCCTTGACGGGGCGGAACCAAGCGAAACCTCGGCCGATGCGACCCGCCTCATCGGACGAAGCGCCGCGACTGCAATCTCTTCTCCTAGTACACCGGCGCCGTCAGGCGTACCTTCGTCCCCTCCGGCTGGCGCTGGCGCCAAAATCCAGCCGAAAACGGCGATCCCGGTGACGTTTCCCACGCCGACATTGGATCAGTGGGGGCGCGATCTACGCAATCTCGCCGAGCAGGGACGCCTTGCGGACGCAATCGGGCGCGAGCGCGAGATCGAGCAGATGATCACGGTCCTGGCGCGCACGCAGAAATCCAATCCGATCCTGCTCGGGGAAGCAGGCGTTGGCAAGACCGCAATCGTCGAGGCGCTGGCTTGGCGAATCGCGCAGGGCGTGATGCCTCCGATCCTGCGTGGCAAGCGCATTGTCGAGCTGCAGATGGGCGAGCTGATGAGCGGAACCTCACTGCGTGGTCAGTTCGAGGAGCGCATCTCGCAGATCGTGCGCGAAGCGTCACAGGCGCCGGATGTGATCCTGTTCATCGACGAGATTCACACCATCGTCGGCGCCGGCGGCGGAAGCGGAGCGCTCGACGCCGCTCAAATCCTGAAGCCGGCGCTCGCCCGCGGCGAGATCGACTGCATCGGCGCGACGACGCAGGACGAGTTTGACCGCTTCATCCGGAAGGACGCGGCGCTGGAGCGGCGATTTTCCCCCGTTCACATCAACGAATTGTCCGAGGAGGCCACGCTCCGCGTGCTTCAGGGCGTCGCGCCGCGCGTCTCGGCAAAGCATGCGGCGAGCGGCTTTCTGCTCGAGTTCGAGTTGGAATCGCTCAAAGCCGCCGTCAATCTTACCAACCACTATGTAAGGGATCGCCATCAGCCAGACAAGGCGATCGACGCGATTGACATCGCCGCCGCTCGCGCGGTGATCGGAGGGCGTAGTCGTGTCACGGCCGAGGACATTGCCGCGGTCGTTGCGGAATGGACCGGAATCCAGGTGCAGCGGATGACCGAGGACGACCGCGCCCGTTTTACGCGCATGGAGCAGGTGCTCGGCGAAAAGGTCGTCGGTCAGGATGCGGCGGTCAAAGCCCTAAGCCAGCGCGTCCGCGCTGCTCTGGCTGGCGTCAAGACGACCAACCGGCCGGTCGGCGTATTTCTGTTCCTCGGGCCTTCCGGCGTCGGCAAGACCAGCCTGGCGAAGGAACTTGCGCATTTTCTGTTCGACACACCCGATGCGCTGCTACGGTTCGACATGAACGAATACCACGATGCCCATACGGTCGCCAATCTTATCGGCTCGGCGCGCGGATACATCGACAGCGATCAGGGCGGCGCGCTTACCGAGGCGCTCAGGCGCCATCCCTATAGCGTGGTGCTGCTCGACGAGATCGAGAAGGCCCACCCGGACGTGATGAACATTTTTCTAGGCGTGTTCGACGAAGGGCGGATTACCGATAACAGGGGGCATTTGATCGATTGCTCAAACGCGCTGTTCGTTCTGACATCGAACTTCGGCGCGGGCGAGGTAGATTTCCGGATTGCGGAGACCGACGAACTGCGAGCGCTGGCCGAGCGCTTCCTGCGCCGCGAGATGGTGAACCGCATCACCGGCGTCATCGGATTTCGGCCGCTCGAGCGCGAACATCTCGCGAAGATCCTCGACCACATCCTCACGGAGAAGGCGCGATTGTTCGAGGCTGAGAAGGGCCTGATTATCGAAGTCGATCAGGCAGCCAGAAGAGTTTTGCTTGAACGTGGCTACAGCCCGGATTTGGGCGCGCGGCCACTTGAGCGCGCAGTCGATGAGTGGGTGGTTCAGCCGCTGGTTGATGCATGGTTCGCGAATCGGCTAAAAGTTGGCCGGGTTCGATTTACTGTGGCAGCGCCGGCGCAGTCTTCGCCGCGCGATCTTCCGGATAACGTCACCGTGCTTGGCGGCGCGCGTGGCGGTGCGGGTAGCCGGGCTGCCTCATCGAGCGCCAACGCGATTACGTTTTCGCAAGACTAACAGGCGGGGACTTGTAAGATGGCACGGACATTGACGCTAACCTTCATGAGCGGATCGCGCGACGGCGAGGTAGTACGACTCGAAACCGCTGGCTCGCCGGAGTCCGTTTCGATCGGACGCGTCGCGCCCTGCGAGCTGGTGATCTCCGATGACATCGATCTCTCACGGCGCCACGCTCGAATCTTCTGGAACGGCTCAGCCTGGATGCTGGAAGACCTGAACAGCAGCAACGGAACCTTCATCGGCGAGTTCCAGGCCGCACGCAGACTTTCAATGCCTACCGCATTCAAGGACGGCGAGATTTTTCGCGTGGGGCTTACGCGCTTGCGGTTAGGCGGCGCCAAGGACGAACGCGTTGCGACTGCCGCCGCGGCTGCAGTAGAGAAGGCAAAATGAAGATTCTCGCGCACGGACTTACGGACAAGGGGCTTTCGAGAAAGAACAATGAGGACAGTTTTTTTGCCGACAAGGACCTCGGACTCTTTATCGTGGCAGATGGCATGGGCGGGCATTCTGCAGGCGAAGTGGCCAGCAGAATGGCGGTCGATGTCTTAAGCGACCATATCAGAAAATCATGCTCCGGAGGTGAGCCGCTCATCGGTCCCTCCGGCGCCGGACGGTCCGATGCATCGAACAGGCTCGTATCGGGGATCAGGCTTGCAAGCCAGGTCGTATGCGAGGCGGCGAAAAACAACCCCGCCTGGCAGGGAATGGGGACCACCATCGTGGCCGCGCTGGCAGACGGCGACAGGCTGAGCATAGCCCATGCCGGAGACAGCAGGGCCTATCTTGTCAGGTCCGGCAC
>PLYS01000359.1 GCA_003153455.1 Betaproteobacteria bacterium
CTCGTCCAGTCGCGCTTTGAGCTTCATCACCATCGCCGAGCCGTACGGCTCCCAGCCGAACTCGTCCTCGCGCATCCACTGCAGCTTGACCGGCCTGCCTTTGGTGGCGCGCGCGACCAGCGCGGCATCGCACGCGACGTCGTCGGCGCCATTGTGCCCGTAGCAGCCGGAACCCTCGACATGGATCGCGGTGACGCTCGGCTCAGGCATGCGCATTACACGCGCCAGGTGCTGGCGCAGCGGATACACGCCCTGACTGTGCGTCCACACCGAAAGCTTGTCGTCCTTCACCTGCGCGACCGCGCACGACGGACCGATCGAGGCGTGACATTGATACGGTCGCGTGTAGCTGGCTTCGAGCGTGCTGACCTGCCCGCCGCCTGCTAGCGCACCCACCTTTGAATTCACCACCGAATCCTGCGACGGCAGCTTCTGCAAATGCTCGTAGAGCGCCATGCCCTGCGGCGGCAAATCGGGCGACTCACGCCATTTGGCGCTGTCGCGCAACGCGTACGCCGCCTTGATCGCCTGCTCCTCGCGCTCGGCGGCAACGGCGAGGAAATTGCCGTCGCGCACCACCGCCACTACGCCCGGCATGCGACGCACCGCCGCCTCGTCGCACGACTCAAGCTGCGCACGGCGTGACGATGGACGCACCACGCGTCCGAACACCATCCCCGGCAGCCGCATGTCCTGCACGTAAGCGGAACCGCCTGTGACTTTCTTCGGAATGTCTCGGCGTTTGACCGGTTTGCCAATGACCTGATGCCGCGCCGGCGCTTTGGGCTGGATGCGCGCGGTCGCCTCGCGCTTGAAATTCACGTTCTGCGCGAGATCCCAGTAGGTAGTTTTGGCGCCGCCCACTGTCACCATACCGTCGCCTACCGCGAGCTTGTCGGCGGTTACACCGAGGCGCGTCGCGGCAAGCTGCAGCAGGATGTCGCGTGCCTCCGCTGCGGCGTAACGGATCGCAGTGCCACTTTGCTCGACCGACAGGCTGCCCGCGGTCATGCCTTCATTGGGACTGCGCGAGGTGTCGGCCGAAATCATTTCGATGCGCTCATACGAGACATCGAGTTCATCGGCGGCAATCTGCGCCAGAGCGGTGAGAATTCCCTGCCCGAGCTCGGCCTTGCCGGTGAACACGGTCACCGTGCCGTTAGGATTGATGCGCAGCCAGCTGTCCAGCATGCGGTTGGCGTTGAGGCTGCCGGGCAGCAGCGCGGGTTTGGGCGCGGGTTGCTGGCCGAATGCGGCTGGCGCCAGGCTGAAACCGACCATGATGGCGCCGCTTTGCTGGAGAAACTCACGGCGCCCTTCGGTAAATTTTTTGTTCTTCATGCCGCCTCCTTGGCCGCGCGCTGGATCGCGCGCACGATGCGGTTATGCGTGCCGCAGCGGCACAGGTTCGCAGCAAGCGCCTTCTTGATCTGCGCCTCGGTCGGGCGCGGATTTTTGTCGAGCAGGGCTTTGGCGGTCATGATCATGCCGTTGGCGCAGTAGCCGCACTGCGCCGCCTGCTCTTCCATGAACGCTTTCTGCAGCGCGTGGGGCTTGGCGGACGTGCCCAACCCTTCGATGGTGGTAATGGCCTTGCCCGCGACCGAGGCGAGCGGTGTAGCACACGAGCGCACCGCCTTGCCCTCGATGATCACGGTGCACGCGCCGCACTGGGCGAGCCCGCAGCCGAACTTGGCGCCGTTCAACTCCAGATCGTTGCGCAGCGCGTAGAGCAGCGGCGTGTCGGGCGCCGCATCGACGCTGTGCGGCTTGCCGTTGACTGTTATCGTTATAGCCATGTCCCCTCCGTTGAGGATGCGTTCAAATGTCGAGCTAAAGTAGAATTCAACAAAAAAACATTAGGTTACCACCCGCACACAAGCACTGGAGTTTCGTGCGGGAACCTATTGCCACTCTCGTTTTTCAAAAAGAAAAGGATTATACTTTTGTCACCATCCGCAACGGAGGGGCGTGCCCATGCAGACTAATATCGAATCTCTTAAACAACGGATTAACGAATTGCACCTCGAACACCGCGATCTCGACGACGTCATAGCCAGACTGGCAGAAAAACCCGGCCAGGACCAATTGCAACTGCAGCGCCTCAAGAAGAAAAAACTTCTGATCAAAGACCAGATCTCACACCTGGAACGCCAGCTGACGCCCGACATTAGGGCGTAGACCAAAAGCCGCTCGCCATCGCAGCGGTTTTTTTATTGCCGGGGCCGTCATAGGCATCGGATGGCAGGCAACGCGTGCCGCAACCGATGATCATGCGCTGCCGCCTCACCGCTTGCGAGCGGCCACGGCAATGTACACCGCAAGCGCGCCGAGCAGCACAAACCACAGCAGCGACCACCCGGCAATCGAGAGGGTCAGGAACGTCCACCCCACTTCCGCGCATTCGCCCGAGCCGCGAAAAATTTTCTCGAGCGCCTGCGTGAGCGGGAACTTGTCGAGCATGTATTCCAGCCCCGGGCCGCATTCCGGCACCCGATCTTTGGGTAAATGCTGCAGCCAGACCTGACGCGCCGCAATACCCGCGCCGATCGTGGCGATGATGACGAGCAATGCGCTGTAGAAATATGCGCCGGCGCGGCGCGGGCCATGGATGGCGCCAACCAGAAAAACCACCATTAACGCGATGTACGCAACGCGCTGCAGAATGCACAGCGGGCACGGATTCTGGTCTTCGTAATACTGCAGATAAAGCGCGAACGCGAACAGCAGTCCGCAAATGAGAAACCCCGCGGAATATCCGAGGCGGGGAGTCAGCTTGGAGAACATGTGGATGCAGGCATGCGCCGGGGTATAAACTCGCAGCATTCTAGCAAATATCCGAGCCACGCTGTGCGGCACAGGAGGAAGAGGATGTGGTTGGTGCGATTCCCTGTTCGATTCACGGCGGTCTGGATGCTCATCGCCGGAACGGCTGCCGCACAGGGTTACCCGGAAAAACCCGTAACCATGATCGCGCCGTTTCCCGCCGGGGGGTCGGTCGATCTGGTGGCGCGCGCCGTCGCGCAGCAGATGAGCGAACTGTGGAAGCAGCCGGTCGTCGTCGCCAACCGGCCCGGCGCCGGCGGCAACATCGGCGCTGAAGCCGTCGCACGCGCTGCCCCCGACGGCTATACCCTGCTCATGGGCACGACGGCGCTCGCGAGCAGCCCGGCGCTGTACTCGAAACTCGCTTACGACGTAACGCGCGACCTCGCGCCGGTCAGCCTCGTCGTCACGATGACCAATGTCCTCGTGGTACATCCTTCGCTGCCCGTGCGCTCGGTACGGGAACTCTTAGCTCTGGCAAAAACCAAGCCCGGCACGCTCAACTCGGCTTCGGCGGGTGTGGGCAGCTCGAACCATCTTGCGCTGGTGCTTTTCAATACGATGACAGGCGCCGAAATCGCGCACATCCCCTATAAGGGCGCGGCGCCGGCTGTCGCCGATATCATGGGCGGACATGTCGCGATGACCTTCGTGCCGATTGCCGCGGCGGTGCCTCCCATCAAGGCAGCAAGGCTGCGTGCGCTCGGCGTCACCGGCGCCACGCGCTCGGCGACGCTGCCCGCAGTGCCCACCATCAGCGAAGCGGGCGTGCCCGGTTATGAGGCAACGTCGTGGAACGCGCTGGTCGCGCCGGGAGCAACGCCGCGCGATATCGTGCTCAAGATCCACAGCGCGCTGGTTGAAAGCTTGCGCGCGACTAAAGTGAAGGAAATTCTCGCCAGCTCCGGGGCGGAAGCAGCCGGCAATTCACCAGATGAGCTTGCGCGGTTTCTGCGTGACGAAATAGTGAAATGGGGCGCAGTAGTCAAAGCAGCGGGTATCAAGCCCGAATAGAATTCTCTCTTCATGCTCAGAATCACACGCGATATCGCGCTCGACGACAGCGAACTCGAAGAACAATTCGTGCGCGCCTCGGGGCCGGGCGGCCAGAATGTCAACAAGGTCTCGACCGCGGTGCAACTGCGCTTCAACGTGTTTGCGTCGCCGTCGCTGCCTGACGACGTTCGCATGCGGCTCGTCACACTCGCCGGCAACCGTGTCACCGCGGACGGCGATCTGATCATCACCGCGCAGCGCCACCGCACCCAGGCGCGGAACCGCGCCGACGCGCGGGAAAAGCTCGCCACGTTGATCCGCGCCGCCGCTCATCGGCCCAAATCGCGCAAGAAAACCAGGCCGAGCGCCGCCGCCAGACGGCGCCGTCTCGAAAGCAAGCGCCGGCGCGGCGAAATCAAGCGCGGTCGCAGCGGCAAGCTCGATTCCGTATAACGTATAATGAAAAAAGATGACGGAAGCCCTGGAATAAACCGCCGTCAATGGCTGTTGTAACGTAACACTCTACATACGGCGGACGCCGCCACAGGATAAGCATGTCGATCTTAAATGGGGAGAAGTGAATGAACGGCAGGCTTTTTTCGATCGGTCTTGCACTGATGCTGGGCGCGGGTTACTCGCTGACTGCGTTGTCGCAGGTGAAGCCCGCGACATTGGTCAAACAGCGCCAGGCAGCGATGACCTTGCAGAGCAAGTACTTATGGGGTCAACTGCGCCCCATGGCCCAGGGCAAGATTCCGTACGACGCAAACGTGGTCGCGCGCAATACAACTTATCTCGACGCGTTGACCAAGATGGCGTGGGACGGCTTCGCTCCCAGCACCAAAGATGTGAAAAGCGGGGCGCTACCTCCAGTCTTCACGGATACCGCCAAGTTCAAGGAGTCCCAGGACCGGTTGCAAAGCGAAGTCGCCAAACTAGTCGCCGTGAGCAAGAGCGGCGACGAAGCAGCCGTGAAAGCGCAGATACTCGCTGTCGACAAGGCTTGCGGCAGCTGCCACGAATCATTCCGCGAGAAGCAGTAGCAGTTCCGGTTTTCCGAAATAAGCCCGCTGCGGCGGGCTTTTCGCTAATTTGGGATTAATGATACGCAAAAAGGCAGCCAGGCTGCGATGCGGGCTGCAGGCGGGCTTACTTCTGCTGCTCGGGACAACGCTAATGGGCGCCTCCGCCCAAGGCGACGCGAAGCGCGGGCAATATCTTGCGAATACAGGTGGCTGCGTCGCCTGTCATACCGAAGACAGGAAGGACGCCGTTCCCTTTGCAGGCGGCCGCGCCCTCAAGACTCCTTTCGGAACTTTTTACGGGCCAAATATCACGCCGCATCCGCAGACGGGGATCGGGCGCTGGACCGAGATCGATTTCATCCGCGCGTTGCGCCAGGGCGACCGGCCTGACGGCGCCAACTATTTCCCGGCGTTCCCTTACCCGTCGTTTACGCGGATTTCCGACGGGGATTTGCGCGATCTCTGGGCTTATCTGCAAACGCTTCCGCCGAGCAGCCGGCCCAATCGGGAGCACGACCTGCGTTTCCCATTTGGCTGGCGTTTTTTCGTCACAATCTGGAAGTGGTTTTTCTTCTCACCCGATCCCTTCGTGGTTGCGGCAGGGAGCACGAAAATAGTCAATCGCGGCGCTTACCTGGTCCAGGCCCTCGGCCATTGCAGCGAATGCCACACGCCGCGCAACTTCCTCGGCGGCCCGCAACGGGATCGGTTCCTCGCCGGCGGAAAGGGTCCAGACGGTAAACGCGTTCCGAACCTGACGCCAACCCGGCTCAAAAAGTGGAGCGACGGGGAGCTGAAGGAATTCCTGTTGACCGGTGCTACCCCGGACGGTGACGCAGCAAACGAGACGATGGACGAGGTGATCCGCAACACCACGAGCCGCCTCACGGCCGAAGACCTCGCGGCATTGATGGCCTACCTGCGCTCGCTCCCGCCGCTCGCTGACGAACCTCGCTGACTTGTCGCGAGAAGCAATCTCAAAAACAAGTTTTCTCGTCAAGCCAGGGAAAGCAACACCGGCTGGTGATCGGATGCGTCGGTATCGCCATTTACGCGCACCTCACGCACCCGGTCCGCCAGGTCCTCAGTGACGAAAACGAAGTCGCAGGTGAACGGCTCCGGCCATTGCTCGCGGTCGAATACGCCGATGGTTGGAGCGTGCGGCCGGCCCGGATGCCTGATCTGCCAGCTGTCCATATAGCGCGGCGTAGCATCGGCATACGGCTCCTGGAGTCGTGCGTAAAGCGGATCAGCGGGCCGGAAATTGAAGTCCGCGGTCAGGATTGCGGACGCCGGCCGCGCCGCATTCTGAAACGGCCCACCCTCCTTGCGCGAATGATCGACGTCCTGCGCATGCGCGGCAGCTTCCGCCTGGAGATCGCGCAGCCGCTCGACCTGCGCCGCGCGCTGCTTGGTGGAATAATACTCGATAGACTTAATGGCAATGACTATGTCGCATTGCCATGGTGAAGTAGAAGGTGGCGCCTTGGCCAAGTGTGCTCTCGGCCCACACTTTCCCGCCGTGCCGTTCGATGATGCGCTTGACGATGACCAAGCCCACTCCGGTACCGGGAAACCCAGATTCGGTGCGCAGCCGCCGAAACAATTTGAACATATCGCCGGCATACCTCATATTAAAGTCCCTCATTGTCGCGCACAAAATTTCATTTGCACTCAGAAGGGTCACAAAGCCATTGATGGCCCGCAGCGGTGCGCGCAGGTCGTGGGACACCGAGTAGGTGAAGGCCTCCAGTTCGCGATTCGCCGCCTCCAGTGTTCCGCTACTGGGTTTGGAGGCGCAGGGCGCACAATTCCGGAGCGTCATGGCCTGTTGTGGTCTCAGACGATCACGCTGGCGCGATCTACCGGATCAGCTGCAAACCGTCACGCCAGGCGCATGATAAATACGAAGAACCAGCGCGCGAATCATGGTTATTGACGCACGGAAACCGCACTTCGATTGCAACCCCACCAAGCGCGGGGTAGGGTAAAATTTATTGATCTTTCTTTTGCCGGTGAAATTATGACACAGCTACGGGTGGTTCTGATCAAGCCGAGCAAATATGGCGTTGATGGCTCGGTGGAGCGTTTCAAAAAAGGATTCTTTCCGCCCAACACCACCTTATATTACATCGCCAGTCTGACGCCCGCGCGAATCGGCGATGTGCCGGTCACCGTTCACNNGTGATCCGGATGTGATCACGCTGGTGGCGCTGGTCGGCGTGCAGTCCCACCAATTTCATCGGGCGCTCGACCTCGCCGCCTACGCCCGCCATCACGGCGTGCGTCATTGCGTGATCGGCGGACCGCATGCCATGACATGCGATACCTCCATGCTCCAGGGTCGTGGCGTGAGCTTCGCGCTGGCAGAAGCGGAACTGATCTGGCAGCAGATTTTGGATGATGCCCTGGCGGGTGAATTGCAGCCCTTGTATGGCCGTAACCAGCGGTGGGCGGAGAAACTTCCAGGCACGGTGATCAATCCTCCGAGCGCGGCAGATTTGGCACGTTACACAGCACCTATGCTCGGCCTCTATCCCGTGCGGGGCTGCCCGTATCAGTGCAATTTCTGTTCCGTGATCAAGATAGCGGGCCGGCAGGAGCGCAGTCCGGATATTGAGAGCACCCTCGAGAGCTTGCGGCGGGCAAAACGCGGCGGCGTCGAAAGGATCATGTTCGTGTCGGACAACTTCAACAAGTTCCCGAAAGTTCAGGAGTTGCTACAGGCGATGATAGACGAGCGATTGGGGCTCCGGTTCTCTTGCCAGTGCGATACCCAGATTGCAAAAGATCCGGACCTTGTAGAGTTGCTGGGCCGTGCCGGCTGTCTCGAAATGTTCGTGGGTGTCGAGTCCTTTAACCGAAAAACGCTGAAGGCGGCAGGAAAGCACCACAACCATCCCGAACATTATGTTGAGATTATCCGCCTCTGCAAGCAGGCTGGGATCCGGCCCCACTTCTCAAATATCATAGGGTTTCCCAATGATGACGAGGCCGAGATCCAAAATCATCTGAATGTTTTAAAGGGATTGCGCCCCACGGTGGCATCTTTTTTTATCCTGACTCCTATTCCAGGCACCGAGCAGTATGACGACTTCCGCAAGGCCGGGTGGATTACGGAACGGAACCTGGATCGCTTCGACGCCACCTACCCGACTTGGTCGCATCCCATTTTGTCACCCAAGCGACTCGAGGATCTGCTTTATCACTGCTATGTCAGCTATTACGGCTTTCTGCTCAAGACCGGGGGGTTGTCGGACGAAGAACAGCGTATAGCCATTTACCATCGTTACACGGCGGCACAACGGACGCATCCCATGTCTGGCGGCGTTGACCGGTTGTGGTTGGACAGTGCAACGGACTACGCTGCTCTGCGCCGGGCGGCCTTTGACATCGATCTTGTGCCGTTGCCAGACAGTCTCTCGCTGTCTGGCAAGGACGAGGCCCTGAACCGTCGGATTGACTGGCGCGTGCAGCACCCCGTGGAACACGCGACCCCGTAACCGCCCGCGCACCCAAGGGATTAGATATACTTGACGGCAACCTTGACCTGTTCTGGCTGGAGATTTATGAACAACGACGTGCAACACCGCGTGCTTAAAGCTATCGCCGAAGTTCTGGAGCGAAAAGAAACTGAGATTCGGCTGGATGCCTCCCTTCGTGATGATCTTGCCTTCGATTCGCTAAAGCAGATGACGCTTTCTATCCTGTTAGAGGACGAGTTTCACCGCACCATCCCGCCTGAAGACTTAATGGGAATCGTCACCGTCAAAGACATCATCGATTTCATAGACAGGAAGCTGCAAGAACCTGCTCCGACATGAACCGGCGGGTTGTGATCACGGGGGCCGGCGTCGTCAGCTCCATCGGCATCGGTGTGGACGAGTTCTGGCGCCATTGCCTTGAGGGCAAATCGGCAGTTGCGCCCATCCCGGCACATTGGGAAAGCTACGCCGCGCCGCACTCCCGGCTCTGGTCGCCCCTGCCCGATATCAATCCCGAGTCCTTGGGTATCGCACGAACCGAGCGGTTGCAGCTCGATCCGGTTACCGTGCTTGCCCTCGGGGCCGCGCGCGAGGCGCTCGAACGTGCTGGGTTTGCCCTTGCCCCAGTGGAAGGAGGTTCGCGCACATTCACCTTGCCCGGCGCAAACAGTGCACGAACCGGCGTTTTTCTCGGCACCGGCCTCGGCGGGGCAATCACTTTTCTTCAGAACCATACCTACCATTTGCTGCGCAAGCCGCGAGCTGATCTTATAACCTACGCTGAGAAACATGGGCCCTCGGCTGATCGCAAGACATTAGAAAATATTCTCGCGCTGATGACCCATGGGCCGAGATTCAATCCCTTCGAAGTGTCCATGGTGATGCCGAACGCCCCATCGGCAGCGGTCGGGATCAAGTTTACGCTCACCGGCCCGAACGTGACTTATAGCGTCGCGTGTGCCTCGGGCACGGTCGCCGTCGGCAATGCCTATCGCGCGGTGCGAGACGGCCGTGTTGACGTTGCCGTCAGCGGCGGTTGTGAATACTTTGCTGACGAACACGGTCACATATTTCGCAGCTTTGACGTGCCGGGCACGCTGGTGCGGGATTGTGCGGACCCGGAAACAGCGAACCGGCCGTTTGACGAGAAACGCTCGGGCTTTTTGTTCAGCCAGGGCGGAGCGGCGGTGCTCGTTCTCGAAGAACTCGAGCACGCCCAACGCAGGGGCGCAACGATCATGGCGGAGCTGATCGGTTTCGCCGAGACCTTTGACGCCTACTCCATGATGCGTCTCGCCCCGGGTGGCGAACAGATGGAACTCATGCTGCGCGCCGCGTTGGCCGACGCCGGTGTTGCCGCGCACGATGTTGATTACATTAACGCCCATGGCACGGGAACGAAGAACAACGACGAGACGGAGGCTGAGATTATCGACCGCGTATTCGGGAAATCCGTGCTGGTCAATTCGACTAAGTCGCTGTTGGGCCACACGATCGGCGCCAGCGGCGCCATCGAGGCCCTGGTCACAGCCCTGTCCCTGCGCGACCAAACGACGCATATTTGCAGGAATCTCGACACACCGTTGCGCGACCTTAACTTCGTCCGCGTCGCCGGGCACTTCGATCTGCGCGTGGGGTTATCGCAATCCTTTGCCTTCGGCGGGCATAACGCGGCCGTGGTGTTACGGCGATTCAGTTAAGGAACCCCAGCGACGTGGCGACACCACTACTCTGGCGTCTGGAAGGCACACGGCTATTGCCGAATTTTGACAAAGGCACAATCCCGGCGTAACCTGATCAGCCCTATTAAACAGACAGATACATACACTTGGCGCGACATCCCGCGCCCATGCCTTGCGGCGCGGTTCAAGTAATCTCGTCAGGCGCCGATAATGTCAGGAGGATTCCATGGCTACCTTGCCACGCCCTGTGTCACTGGTGCATTCCATAACAAGTTCACCCGCCAGGAAAAATACGGTCATGATCGTGGACGATCAATCCACGGGACGCGTAATCCTGGCCGAGATCGTGCGCGGTATTGATAAATTCGTCGACGCGGTCACATTCGAGGAGCCGGAGGCCGCGCTCGACTACGCCCGGACGCATAGCGTGGACATGGTGATCACCGACTACCTTATGCCGAAGATGAATGGCATCGATTTGGTGCGCGAGCTGCGTAAGGTGTTCCATGACGACACCATCCCGATCGTAGTGATTACCGTCGACAAGCAACCAGAAGTGCGGTATCAGGCGCTCAACAGCGGCGCGATCGACTTCCTGACACGCCCGATCGACCGTATCGAATACCGGCAGCGCTTCATGAACCTGCTGGCGCTGCGCCGCCACGATATCGACAACGCCAACCGCCGCAAGTGGCTGGAGGACAAAGTATGGATCGCAACGCAGGAGTTGCGCCGGCGCGAAGTCGATATCCTGTTCCGGCTTTCCCGGGCGGCCGAATCGCGTGACAAAGTAACCGGATTGCACCTGCAGCGTATGGCTAAATACTCGGCGCTGATCGCCAGAGGTCACGGTCTGTCCGCTGCGCAGCAGGAGGCGATCGAATTAGCGGCGCCTATGCATGACCTGGGAAAGATCGCCGTTCCGGATCGCATCCTGCAATCCAGCCGCAAGTTGTCCCAACAGGATATGGAAGTAATGAAAAACCACGCCGTGATCGGCTATGAGTTTTTGAAAGACAGCAGATCGGAATATCTGCAGATGAGCGCGATGATCGCGCTCGGGCACCACGAGAAATACGACGGCAGTGGGTATCCAAACGGACTCAAAGGAGAGGCCATACCTCTCGAATCGCGCATCGTGGCGCTGGCCGACGTCTATGATGCACTCACCTCAATCCGGCCCTACAAGCA
>PLYS01000011.1 GCA_003153455.1 Betaproteobacteria bacterium
AATTCCACAGCCAATTTACGGAGACTTTTTCAACACTATCGGTCATAAGCGGACAAACCGTCCCCCAGCCAAAACCCAGCAATGTCCGCTATTGTCCAAGAGCGGACAAACGCGGGTGTGTTTGTCGGTCAACGCATCACGGCGATTAGGACGACGGCCATAAGGGCCACGATCATGCCGAGCAGCGGAATGCCAAGCACCACGATCAGATAGACCTTGATCCCCAGCCATACGATCGAGCGTGCGCGCGGCAGGATGATCTCGACCCGCTGCGGTTCGCCATCTCGGTGAGTCATGTCCGTCCTCAAAACGTCACGTCCTGCAGGATGCGGGCGAGTCGCGCCGGGTTGGCCTCGACGTACATCGCGGTCGTCCGGATGGTCGAGTGACCCGCGATCAGCGCGATCGACTTGAGGTCGACGCCCCGCTCGGCCAGCCCGGTGATCAGGGTCCGTCGCCCGCTGTGCGAGGTCGCGCTCGCGACGCCCGCCTCGCTGTAGAGATACTTGAGGAATCGCACCATCGAGCCGGGCGTGAGATGCCCGCCCTTCTGGCTGGGGAACAGCGGCGCCGGGGAGGCTCGCGCGCTCATCAGCCAGCGCTCCTAGCCGTAGCGGGCGAGGACCTTCCGCAGCGGCGGCGACGAGACGAAGACGTCGCGCGTCTTGGCGCCCTTGGTATAGGCCGCCTTGAGGTGAACGACGGCCCGCACCTTGCCGTCCGCCTCGTAGACGTCGGCCCACTTGAGTGACGCGAGCTCCTTGGCGCGCAGCCCCAGGCCGACCGACAGCGCAAAGACCGCCTCGGCGCGATCGGCGAAGCGCCCGCGCGCCTTGGCGACGCGAAAGACCTGCCGGACTTGCGCCCGCGTGAGCACGGCCGCGCGACCCGACGTGCCCCGGGGCCTACCTCGTTTTGATTTCATATTGGGCATGCGGAGAAGGCGCGGGCCACCACGATGCCCGCCCGCGCCCCGATCCCGTCGCTCAGGCGGCCTTGCGCGACTTGGCCGAGCCGACCGGCTTGCTCATGCGCGCCATCAGCTCGTCGAGCTCGCCGCCACGCGCTGCGCCGATCAGCGCGTCGATGAGCGCGGCCAGCTTGTCCTTGGACGCTACGACGATGCCGGCCTTGCCCTTCTCGAACTCGATCGGCTTGGTACCGTAGTAGACCGACATCACCAGCTGGCCGGTGGCCTCCGTTCGCCACCAGGGGCGCACGCGCTGCTGCTTATCGATCTGGCGCCGCTCGTCGCCCTTGCCCGTCCAGCGCTGGACGGTGCGGACGTGGCTGGGGTTCTGGAATAGCCTTTTCTGCTCCTCCAGCCGCTCGACCAGCTTGGCTCGTCGGCTGGCGACGGGGTCGTGGGCGCGGGCCGGTACGTTCGTAAACGTGAGGGATTTCAGGATTGCCATGGTCTATCTCCACTGGTTCATGGAGATAGGATATTATACCTAACTGCCGAAAAAAGTAAATGGTTGAGATTTGTGGCGCTGATCTTCATTTGGATGGACGCCTACAGTCGCCTGGGCGGTGCGGAGCCAAAGTGCTATCCAAAAGATGTTTCGAAAGCTGAACTCGATTCGTACCAACAAGCTCATCCGTAGATTTAGCAGGCCGCCCATGACGTTCGGCAACATGCGCGCCAACGGCGTGCGCAATCTCGCCGCGTGGTGTCTCGGTCGCGGCTGCGATCTAGCAAACAGCTCTAGGTCCGCTTTATAATTGCAGCCTAAAACCATCGTCGGAGCCGGACGTCATGTGCGGTCGCTTCACCCGAATGTACACATGGCGCGAGCTGGTGGCGCTCTACCGGCTGACCGACTCATCTCCACCGTCGAACCTTCAACCGCGTTACAATATTTGCCCCACGACTACGATTGACGCGGTGATCGAGCGCGATAGCAAGCGCGTGTTGGAGCAAATGCGCTGGGGCCTAGTACCCAGTTGGTGGAACAAGGCGTTGAAGGAATTGCGGCTGGCAACCTTCAATGCGCGCGCCGAGACAGTCGCCGAGAAGCCGTTCTATCGCTCAGCATTCAAACGCACGCGCTGCCTGATCCCGGTGTCCGGCTATTACGAGTGGCAGACCGTCGGAAAGGAAAAGCAACCGTATTATTTCACGCGCCGCGATGGCCAGATCATAACCATTGCCGGTCTGTGGTCCGAATGGACAAACCCGGAAACGGGCAAGCCGCAGAATACCTGCACGATGATAATAACTGAGCCCAATAAGTTCGTTGCCGGGGTGCACGACCGCATGCCGGTCATTCTGGAGGAAAGGCAGTTCGATGCATGGCTTGACGACAGCGCAGTGCCGGCGTCGTTGGTGAAGATGCTCAAGTCGGCGGGTGAGCGTGTCCTCGCGTGTCACCTTGTCAGCAAGCGCGTCAACAGCTCGCGCGCCGACGGCGACGATGCGACGCTGATCGAGAAGGTCGATATTTAGCCAAATGCCAGAATGGGTTATTTTGAAATAGGACAGTAATCCGATTTTCCTGTTGACTTATTTGTTCTCGTTGTGTTCTCATTCGGGGATGAACTGGAAAACCGATTTGAAACTCTCCGACCTAGAACCGGGCACGGAGATTGAGATTATCTGCAAGCGATGCGGACTTGGCCGCTACGAGACGCAAGCAAAACTCATTACGGAGCCAGGGTTCAATAATCTCTATCTTGATCAGGTCGAATACAGCCTGTGTTGCTCAAACCGCTTCTGCCGGGGCGGCGTGCGTATTTCGCTGCTTCACGAGGACAAGAACGAAGGCTTTGTCGGCGGGATGGCGTAAGAATAATTTTTGGACGATCACGGCGCGGGTGC
>PLYS01000485.1 GCA_003153455.1 Betaproteobacteria bacterium
CACGCGTCCTTGAGCATGATGGAGTGAACGTTCGTGCGTTCGATGAGCTCGGCTACCTTGCTGACGTAGAGCTCGTCCGTATGCACGGGGCTATGACCGTACACCAGCGCCCCGACCGTGTAAGCGCCCCGTTCTTTTGCAAACCTGAGTATGGGTACGATGTTGTCGAGATCCGCCAATGCGTCAAATGCGCGAATCCGCCTCAAGCCGTTAACGATCAGCCGATCGGTCCATAACAGCAATATGTCGTTCGGAACGACCCCAAATCCCGTCAGACTCTTGCTGCGCACCGACGCCTGAAGCGGGGTACGGGTTATTCTCCGGCGCATCAAACGCACCCGCTCCCACGGATCTTCTTTCAGGTAGCGAACGGCCACGTCGAACTGGATCAACCCCATCAGGTCGATTGCATCAAATCCAATTTGATCCAGGCGCTCGGCCACCGGAAGCATCATTGCAGTGGTCATCCGCGTCGCCCACAATGACTGGTGTGCGTCGCGCAGCGTCGTATCCATGACCTTTACCGGCCTCATAGCGTTTGCCCTGCCCGATAGACGTCCTGTCGAAATTTGTGCTCGACCCATTGCGTGGTGACGCGGCTGTGTTTGAAATCGGGATGTGCGAGTACGGCTCGATGGAAAGGAAGCGTTGAATGCACCCCCTTGAGCTTGAAGCGGTCGAGCGCGTCCGCCATACGGGATATCGCCGCGTCCCGATCCTGCCCATGCACAATGACCTTGGCGAGCAGGGAATCGTAGAACGGCGGCACGACGTAACCGGGATAACAATGAGTGTCCACGCGAATCCCGGGTCCCGCTGGCGGTTCCCATTCAGCGATCCTTCCCGGCGATGGCGCGAAGTCCTGTTCAGGGATTTCGGCGTTGATGCGACACTCGATGGCATGGCCGCCTGATTGCACTTCATCCTGGGAGATCGAAAGCGGTTCTCCAGCGGCGATGCGGATCTGTTCGGCGACCAGGTCGACGCCAGTGATCATTTCGGTGACCGGGTGTTCCACCTGGATGCGGGTGTTCATTTCGAGAAAATAAAACTCCATCGAATCCAGGTCGAGCACAAATTCCACCGTTCCCGCACTGACATAGTTCACGTGTGTCGCCAGGCGCAAGGCCGCATCGGTCATTCGCGCCCGCAGCGAAGCATCGACGACGGGAGAGGGCGACTCCTCAGTCAGCTTCTGGTGGCGGCGTTGGATCGAGCAGTCTCTTTCACCGAGATGGATGATCGTCCCGCAGGCGTCGCCCAGCACCTGGACTTCAACATGTCTTGCCCGTTCGATATAGCGCTCGATGTAGAGCGTCGGGTCGTTGAAGGCAGCACGAGCTTCCGCGCTCGCGCCGGCAAATGCGCCATCTGCCTCTTCGGGAGAGCGTACTACCCGCATTCCGCGTCCTCCTCCGCCAGCGCTTGCTTTCAGCAGAAACGGGTACCCTATTTCGCGCCCAAACCTGACGACCTTGGCCGATGTGTCCACGTGGCCCGTTCCCGGAACGACGGGTAGTTTCAGCTTTTTTGCGGTCTGTCGTGCCGTCAGCTTGTCGCCCATCGCTGAAATCGCACTCGCCGGCGGGCCGACAAATATCAGACCATGTTCCTCGCACAAGATCTGGAACTTCGCGTTCTCCGCGAGAAATCCGTAGCCGGGATGAATGGCCTGGCAACCGCTACCTTCGGCGGCGGTGATGATGGCTTCCATTTTCAGGTAGCTCTCGGCGGCCGGCGCCGGCCCTATGCAAATGGCGCGGTCGGCCATTCTGGCGGCTAATGTCTGGCGGTCCGCGTCCGAAACCCCCGCCACGGTCTCAATTCCAAGCTTCTGGCATGCCTCGACGATACGCACTGCAATCTCTCCGCGGTTCGCGACGAACAGGCGCGTGATCGGGCGCTTCACTTTCTCCGTCCTGCCTCGGGCATCAGGCAACTTCCTTCCGGATGAGAATCAAGGGCTGCCCGTATTCAACCAACGTAGCGTTTTCGAACAGGATTTTTTCCACCGTTCCCGCCACCCCGGCTTTCAAAGAGTTGAATAGTTTCATCACTTCGACCAAACATACGGTATCGTCGGGTTTTACCTTGTCGCCCACTTCAACGAACGGCTTGGCGCCGGGAGACGGCGCCCGGTAACATGTACCCAGCATCGGCGCGATTACCGCGGCAACGCCTTCGGGCAACGCTTCTTCCCGGCTTGTTTTGGGTGGGGCCGGCGCAGTCGATGGGGTCGCCTCTGTAGCGACAATCTTCGGAGTCTGCGGCGATACCGTCCCGTCCTCCGGCTTCCCGTGGCGCTGCACGTGCTGCGTATCAGATGAATCCCCGCGCCTGCGCAAATCAAGCTTCAGATCGCCGAACTCGATATGCACTTCCTCGTAATCGGATTCATCGAGGATCGCCAATATCTTCCGGACATCTTCGTGGGTGAGAGTCATATGCGCTAGGCCTTGGCGGGTTGAAGTAACAGTGGGCTTCCATGATCGTGGGTTCTTCTCGATTCGGCAATCATCTATTTAACTCGAACCCCGGCCTCTTTGGCCACCTTCGCCCACTTCGCCAGCTCCGCTACGCTGAATGCGCCAAGCTGCTCGGGCGTGCTCGTCACGGTATCAAATCCCGCGGCCATAATACGCTCGCGTATCTCTTGCAGTTGCACAATCTTGTCAACCTGGTCGTGCAGCTTGTTGATGACCTCTCTGGGTGTTCTCGCCGGCACGAACAGGCCTCTCCAGGATTCGACTTCGATTTGCTGGCCAAGATTCTCTGACAACTTTAGCGCGATGATCCGGGCCACAATATCGGTGCCTTCCCCCGCCACCCACGGCACAATCAGCCTGATCGGCTTGACGGGATAATTTTGTGCGGCTTCCTGCTGCGCTTTTGCGGAATATGCGCCCAAGGCACAAAACAATCCGGCCGCAAGCGAGAGCATGCTTAAAGACCGGGGTGCATTACTCATAGCTACTTCGCGACTTCGTGGTTGGCCATTTTCTCGAGCGCTTTCACCATTGCCGAGTGGTCCCACTTCGCGCCGCCGTTGGCGGTGCAAGAGTTGAAGAGCTCTTGCGCGGTGGCGGTGTTGGGAAGGCTGATGCCTAACGCGCGTGCACCCGCCAGCGCCAGGCTAAGGTCTTTCTGATGCAATTCGATCCTGAATCCGGGATCGAAGGTGCGCTTGATCATGCGCTCGCCGTGCACTTCGAGGATGCGCGAAGCCGCGAAACCGCCCATCAGCGCCTGGCGCACCTTGGCCGGGTCGGCGCCGGCTTTCGAGGCGAACAGCAGCGCCTCGCCGACTGCCTCGATATTGAGCGCGACGATGATCTGGTTCGCGACCTTGCAGGTCTGGCCGTCTCCGTTGCCGCCGACGAGCGTGATGTTCTTGCCCATCAGCTCGAAAATCGGCTTCACTTTGTCGAATGCCGCCTGCGGGCCGCCGACCATGATGGTGAGCGCAGCGTTCTTCGCGCCGACTTCGCCGCCGGACACCGGCGCGTCGAGGTACTCGCATCCGAGTTCGTTGATGCGTTTTGCGTATTTCTTGGTTTCGATCGGCGAAATCGAGCTCATGTCGACGACGATCTTGCCCTTGGAGAGTCCCTCGGCAACACCATTGGCGCCGAACAATACTTTATCGACGTCTGGCGTGTCAGGCACCATGGTGATGATGAGGTCGGACTTCTGCGCGACTTCCTTAGCGCTCGCGCACGCGGTGCCGCCTGCGGCGGTCAGCTCCTGCGGTACGCCACTGCGTGAGTTCAAAAACAGTTTGTGATTGCCTTTGATCAGGTTCAGCGCCATGGGCTTGCCCATGATGCCGAGGCCGATGAATCCGATATTGCTCATGATTTCTCCCGAAGAATTCAAAAACTGCGGCCACAGGGGACACAGAGATCACAAAGACGCGATTATAGTGCCTTTGGTTTTCTCCGAGTTTGTGTAGCTTAAAAGTCTACTTGGTGGGTGGTTGTGCGGCGACAGGCCGGACGGGGCTCATAATCCCTTGGTCGTTGGTTCGACTCCAACAAGGCCGACCATTCAATTCAACAACTTAGAGACGCGCCTCTAAGCCGCCGTTTTGCAGACGTGGGGAAATCGTGGAGAAAGCGAATAGCGAAGATCTTGATAGCTCTGCCAATGCTTTTGCCGAGGGCCTTTGAGGGCGTTGCGCAAGCGTTGGAAGAAACGCTTAAAATAGCCGCAAGTCTTGCGGCGATCGACCGCATTCGTTCCACTCTACCGGAGAATATCCACATGAATTTCATGCGCCCATTTGCCTTCGTTTTCCTCGCGTTCGCCGCCGCCGCGATGGCAGCTGACTATCCAAACAAACCCATACGCATCGTCGTCGCGTACACGCCAGCTGGCACGACTGATATCCTGGCGCGCGCTATCGGCCAGAAGCTCACTGAGGCCTGGGGCCAGCCGGTGATAATCGACAACCGCCCCGGCGCCAATGGCAACATCGGCACCGAGTATGTCGCCAAAGCCGCCCCCGACGGTTACACGCTGCTGATGACGACCGCTGCGCCGCACGGTATCAATCCCAGCCTTTACCGCAAGCTGGGTTTCGATGCCGTCAAGGATTTCGCAGGCATCAGCCTGGTGGCGATCGTGCCCAATGTGCTGGTGGTCAACAACGCCCTGCCGGTAAAGGACGTCAAAGAACTGATCGCCTATGCCAAGACCAACCCGGGCAAACTTAACTTTGGCTCACCGGGTATCGGCAGCACCGGGCACATGTCGATGGAGTTGTTCAAGGCTATGACCGGAACCAGTCTCATGCACATCACGTACAAAGGCGACGCCGGGGTGCTGACCGATCTGATGGGCGGGCAGATCATGGTGGCTTTGAGTAACCTGCCGGCCTACATGCCGCAAGTGAAGGCAGGCAGAATACGCGCGCTGGCGGTCAGCACGGCAAGGCGCTCGCCGGCCGCCCCCGGCATTCCGACCATCGCCGAGGCCGGGGTACCCGGTTACGAAACCGTTGCGTGGTTCGGGCTGGTCGCTCCGGCGCAAACACCCAAGGACATCCTCGACAAGCTGTCGGTCGAAACTGCCCGCATCCTCAAGCTGCCGGATGTCAACGCGCGCTTGTCGGAGTTGGGCGCGGAACCCGTTGGCAGCACGCCGCAGCAGTTCGACTCACATATCAGGTCCGAAATCGTCAAGTGGGCGAAAGTGATCAAAGACGCTAACGTCGAATTGCAGTAACGCGCCAGCGCGACAACGGCGAGCAGGCGCATTGGAGGCCCAGTGTTGCAAATACTTCGCTTCGAAAATGCGCTGCCGCGCCGCCGATCGCGCGGTGCAGTACGGGTCAAACGGTCTGCCCTAGATAGGGTTTGGTCCAGCCCAGACCGTCCTCGGTCTTGCCGGCCGGTTTGTATTCGCAGCCGACCCAACCCGCGTAGCCGATCTTGTCGATGAAATCGAGCAGAAAGGTGTAGTTGATCTCGCCGGTGCCCGGT
>PLYS01000032.1:0-437 GCA_003153455.1 Betaproteobacteria bacterium
GGTGTGGGGCTTCACCGTCACCTACGGTGCCGTCATGCCGGTCGCGTTGGCGGCTTACGAGTTGAAGCCGGCGGCGGCCTGGCAGATCTCCAGCGTCGTGAGCGGCATGTTTCTGCTGCTGGCCAATGGGAGCTACCCGTTTCTGCGCAAGCGAGCGACCGGCGAGCGCACGCCGTTGCACGTTCGCTTGCATGTCGCCGCGGCGCTGTTGACCGGTCTGATCCTGGTGCTGAATGCGCTTGGTCCGTTTCCGCGCGCCACGGCGGCGATCTACGTGTCGGCGCTCACGATCTATCTCATGCAGGCAAGCTTCGCCTTCGTGCAGCATTTTGGGTTCATGCTTGAGGACATGCACCTGTAGCGGCGCAAGCCGTGATCGGCATCGTCCAATCGCTTTGAGCAATTCACCCCATTGCCAGCGATCCCATAACTCCGTC
>PLYS01000032.1:493-4910 GCA_003153455.1 Betaproteobacteria bacterium
CACCGCAGCAAACAGCGTCTCTATTCGATCACTTTGCCGGCGCAGCTTGCCGCTGATAATCTACCTCCTATAGCTTTAGCTAATTTTATTTGGAAACCTCCCCATGCCCCTCTGCCCAGCCCCCCTGTCTTCGAACGCCGAACAACACCCCTTTTCGTGGCGCACGTGTCTGTCCATTGCATTGGCTACTGCCATGAGTCTGTCGGCGGTGACGGCGGCGCGTGCCGACACTTATCCCTCGAAGACCATCACCATCGTCGTTGGCTTTGCGCCGGGTGGGCTCATCGATGTGATCGCCCGGCTCGTCGGCCAGAAGCTGCAAGGCAAGCTCGGCCAGACTGTTATCGTTGAAAATCGCGCCGGGGCGGCCGGCAATCTCGCGCATCGCCGCGTCGCCACAGCGGGGCCGGATGGATATACGATTCTTGGCGCAACAACGTCGTTGCCGATCAATGAAACTCTTTACCCGAAGCGCGGTTACACGGCGGACGATTTCAAAGCCATATCAATTGCCGCGACTTCTCCGGAGATGATTTCGGCACCGCCGAACGGAGCCAAGACGTTGAAGGAGTTCGTCGATAATGCGCGTTCGTCGACGGCGCAATTCGGCACCGCCGGCGCTGGCAGCGCCTCTTACATCGTGACCCAGTACTTCTTTGAAAGGCTCGCCAAGATCCCGACGACGCATATTCCTTTTCAAGGCGGCGCACCTGCTGTGACGGCAGCGATGGGCAATCAGATTCCGTTGGTCGCCACCCCTCCTGCCGCAGGCGCGGCCGCTCCGGTCAAGGCCGGAGCTCTGCGAGGCCTCGCAATTGCCAGCGAGAAGCGCATGGCCATCCTGCCCGATGTTCCTACTTACAGCGAAAGCGGCTACCCGGGCTTCGTCGCGTCAGCATGGACCGGCTTTTTCTTGCCTGCGAAAACGCCTGACGAGATCGCCATCAAGCTTAATGTGGCGATCAACGAGATTTTGAAAGATCCCGAAGTGGCCTCGCGCCTCGAGCAGCTCGGCTTTGAGCCGCTCAACCTCGATCAGAAATCTGCTGAGGCAATGTTTCGAACCGACATCGGCAAATGGCGGAGCATGGTCGAGGCCATCAATCTCAAGCCCGAATGATCGTGATCGAGCCGTACCGGCGCGCTATTGTTGCGCATCGGAATCCCTGACCACCTTCGACCATTTGGTCTCTTCGGCGCCGCTTTGGGTCATTCGTTACCGACGTTTTCCGCACCAGTGCCGCCCGTTGTCCGCTATGCTCCGATAGCGACCGTTTCAGGCATGAGGCCGAATGGTCGCGAAGTGCCACTTACGACCGGGCCGCTGGCGTCTCGATCGTCATGCCGCGCACGCACAGAGGCGAAGGGGTAGAAGAAGGGGTAGAAGCGGGACGGCGCGCGCAGCAGCCTCGTCATGGCGCCAGACGCGTCACTGTGCGCATCACAAGCGGCACCGCAGCGACCAACACAGCTGTAAGGCCGGCCGCCGGCAGGCCGCTCCAGTCGATCAACGGACCGGTTACGACCGCCGCTAGTACTGCCGTGCCGCCAGCAAAGCTATCGGCAACGCCGATGGCGCGGCCGCGCTCAGCCGATTCGTATTGGTCGGCGATCAGGGCCGTCGCGGCGACGTTGGCCGCCGCCCAGCCGACGCCGACCAGAAACGTACCAAGCGTAATCGACAAAAACGGCTCGGTGTAGGTCACCAGGATCGCGCCAACCAGCGTCGTCGCGACGCCGGGATACATAACCCATTCGCGCCCGAACCGATCGGCGAGCTTTCCGAGCGGAACAGTGAATGCGAACATACCCATCGAGTGGAACATGTGGGACAACGCGATCGCCGTGAGCGAGTGCCCGTTACGGTGCAGCACGAGCGAGGTCAGCACCATTACGATGGCCATGTTGCCCTGCCCGGCGCAGTTTGACACGATGGCAAGCCGCATACGCGGGTCGCGCAGCAGATTGCGCGGGCTNNGCATTCCGATTTCCTTCGGATCGGGGCGCACCAGCGCGACCAGCGCCATGCCCGGCAGGATCAACGTTGGCAGCAACAACCAGGGCAGGACGAGTGCATGCCCGCCAGCGCGCTGCGAGAGCATCTCGCCACCGCCGACCAGAACGGGCATTATCATGAGCCCCACCAGAGAGCCGAGTGCGACATAGCCCAGAGCCTGCGCGCGCATATTGGGCGGGAACATGTCAGTGGCGGCCACGCGCATTTGCTGCGCGGCGTTCATGCCCATGCCGAACAGCAGCATGCCGAGCGCGAGTGTCGCCGTGCTCGCAACCGACATCGAGAGCCAGAGCCCGAGCGAGCCCACCAAGGCCAGCATGAGCCCGAGCAGGATGCCGGGCTTGCGGCCGTAGGCATCGTTGATCTTACCGACCGGATAGGCGACGATGAATCGGCTGAGTCCGAACAGGCCGACGGAAAGGCCCGCGAGCGACGCTGAGCCGGTGAGCGCGACCACCATCAGCGGCCCGATGCCGTAGCCCATCGTCATGCCCGCGCCGGTGAACGATTGGGAGAGCGCTAACAAAAGCGTGTTGCGCTTGATCAGCGGAGGGACGCGCGGCGCCAACATGCTGCGGATGGCCTGGTGCATTGATCAACGATTGTATTCGGTAGGTCAAAAAACGGTCGGGGTGCGAAACTGGGCGGAAATCACTTGCATCACAAGCCCACCTGGCACAAAACAATTTTCTCAAACCGCCTGGTACAAATAATCCGTCAGGTCACGTCATCGTTTTTGTTACATACAGGCTAGGATATATTGCTCTTCACAAGCGTTCCCCACCCCGAACTTCAGGTGCTTCTATTGGCCGATATTCCCATACCCACCGCCGGTCCCGTCGATGCGGAGATCATCGACGATCTACTCACCGCGAGCCACATCCTGGTGCAGCACGGCGTGCTGGACGCCTGGGGCCATGTGAGCATCCGGCATCCGGCAAATCCGGAACGGTATCTTCTGTCGTGCGCTCGGGCACCCGCGCTGGTGTCAGCCGACGACATCATGGAGTTTGACCTCGACTCCAATCCAGTTGATCAGCGCGGCCGGCGGATGTTTCTTGAACGCTTCATCCACGGCCAAGCCTATCGGGCGAGAAAGGATGTGAACGCCGTGGTTCACAGCCATTCTCCCACGATGATACCGTTCAGCGTTACGGGGGAACCGCTAAAAGCAATATCCCACATCGCATCGTTCCTGGTAAAGGAAGTGCCCGTATGGGAGATCCGCGACGTCGGCATCACACAAGGGTTGCTGGTGACGAACAACACGCAGGGGCAGTCACTAGCGATGACGCTCGGCGATGGACCTGTCGCACTCATGCGCGGACATGGCAATCTTGTGGTCGCATCCGATATTAAGCGTGTTGTTCATCGCGCGCTCTATACCGAGACCAATGCCCAGCAACTCGCTATGGCGTTATCGTTCAAGCGCCCGATCACCTTTATCGCGCCGGATGAATCGCAAGACCCCAAGCGGCTCGACGACGCATGGGAGGCTTGGAAGAGCGAAGTGAAAAAGGATGCGGGGGGCTCACGCAAGTAGCGCGTCGCGACCCTGCTCGCTTCCGTGAGCTTTCGCCACCCATCATAAATATTGGTTGAGGCAATCGTTAGGATCGATGTGGAACCATAGGGCGTCGGCGCAGCAGATATTTGTGCTATCCGCTCACCATCTAGATGAGATCATAACATGCGGTAATCTCTCATCCGTCAGCGCAAAAAAGCCGTCAGGTCAGTAAATCCATTTAGGCCAACCAACAATGACGACTGAACCAATTTGGAATCAATTTCTCACAGCGCGCGACAAACAGATGTGGGCGGCGAGCGGATATGGCACGCGAGTTGGCTTCGGCTCACGCCCAGCTTTAATTGTAATCGATGTAAACTACAATTTTACGGGGGATAGATCGGAGCCCATTCTCGAATCTATCAAGCGCTGGCGTAACTCGTGCGGCACAGAAGCGTGGGACGCCGTACCTGTTATTCGCAGTCTGATTAATGCTGCGCATCACAAGGGCTTGCCTGTCATCTATTCAACGGGGGTTAAACGACCAGATAATTGGGACGCAGGCGGCTGGGCATGGAAGAACAGCCGAAATGCCGAAGATGTAGTCAACAGCACATCTAATTTCGACGGAAACGCCATCATCGCGGAGCTGGCACCTCAGCCTGAGGATATCGTTATCTACAAGCATAAGCCGAGCGTGTTTTTCGGCACGCCTGTTGCCAGTTTTCTAACCGATTTAAAATGCGACAGTCTGCTTGTAGCCGGCACAACGACGAGTGGCTGTGTTCGCGCGACTGTTATCGACGCTTTTAGTTACAATTACCGTGTTGCTGTGGTCGAAGAGGCATGTTTCGATCGCTCACAGGCATCACATGCGGTGTCATTGTGCGACA
>PLYS01000547.1 GCA_003153455.1 Betaproteobacteria bacterium
TGTCATGAGTTATGCAGGTTGGTATCAGAGCATGAACGTCGCCGCTAGCGCGTTTCAACCCGAACATCCGGCGTAATACGGTCGCTTGGGTAGACGATGACATGATCGCCCGGCTGCACGCCCGCGGTCACCGCGGCGAAGCGGCCGGATCGCCGCAACAGCTCCACTGTGCGGCGCTGCGCCCGTCCTTCGGCCACCAGATAGACGCTCCAATTCTCGCCGCTGCGAAACAACGCGCCGGTCGGAATGATCGTCGCATCGTCGCGACTGAACACGGTGATCCAGGCATCGACTTGATAGGCATCGCCAAGACCAGCCCAATCTTTCGGCGGCGAGACCACGTCGATGAGCACGTTCACACGCTGCTCCTCCACGCCCAGCGTCGATATCTTGGTGAAGGCGGCCGGTTCGACCCGGCGTACCCGTCCGGCCAGCACGCCCGGCCCACCCCAATGCTCGATGGCAACCTCGGCGCTGGGGTGAATTTCGACGGAATCGGTGCTGAGCACATCGATCACAATCTCCAGGTCGAGCGGATCGCCGATTTCGAGAATGGCCGTCCCGGGTTGCACGATGGTTTCGCTCTCCTGCAATACCTTGAGCACGAGACCCGATACCGGCGCCGTGACGGCCCAGCGCTCGGGCGGCGTATTGCCGTCGTCGTTGTGATATTGCGCCAGCAAAGCTTTCGCTTGGTCGGCCTCGTGCGCGGCTGCGTGATCCTGGAATTTCGCCGCGCGCAAATCTCGCTCGGCCACGCGCATGGCGGTTTCGGCACGCTCGAGCGCTTGCGTCGTCGACACGCCGCGCTCGGTCAAGGTGCGGATGCGGTCGAGATCGCTCTTGGCTTGCAAGGCCTGCGCCTGTGTGCGCTCGACCACGGCTTTCGTGCGTTCGCGGGCGGCTTCGGCGGCGCCCAGCCGTTCTTCAGCCTCGCGGCGGCTGCGCGGATCGAGAAGCGGCGCCGGCGACGGCATGATTGTCGCAACCGCGTCGTTGGCCTTGACCGAATCGCCCGCTTTGAGCCTGACCCGGGTCAGCCGGCCGGGCAGCGGCGCGGCCATCACGTAACGTTCGCGGACTCGGGTCTTGCCATCCTCGTCGACCGTCGCGGTAAACTTGCCCTTGCTCACCGTCGCGGTCTCGACCGGAACCGGCCGCGGCATCATCGCCCAGACGGCCAGCGCCAGCGCCGCGGCAATGCCGAGAACAGTGAGGACACGGCCAAGGGTGATCTTCATGCGTCAATCCCGTGTCTTGAGAACCGCAACCAGATCGAGCCGGTCGATGTGCCGGCGCACCACATAAGCGCTGGCGGCCGCGGCGGCGATCACGACGACGCAGGCGACGACAAACGTGCGCGCGCCGATGACCCCCGGAATCTGGAAGCTCTCGTTGGAATGAAACCGGGTGATCAAGGCGATAATGCCTGGCGAAAGCGCGACGCCGATGGCGATAGCGAGTGCAATCTCGATCATGAATTCGCCAAACAAGATGCGCGCGACTTCGGCACGCGTGAAGCCCAGCACCCGCAGGCTCGCCAGCTCCCAAGCGCGCTCCTGCAAGCCGATGCGGGCGCTATTGTAGACGACCCCGATGGCGATGATCACGGCGAAAGTCGTGAGAATTCCGACGCTGACCAGCAACATATTGGCAATCTTGTCGAAGAATGACGTCAGCGAATAAGCCTTCATGGCCACGGATTCGATCACCGGCAGATCCTTGAAACGCCGCGACAGCGCCGGCAACGCCGATGGTTCAACGAACAAGGCCGCCGCCGAGGCTACGTCGCCTTCACCGGTCAGGCGATTGAGCGTAGCGATCTCCATGTAAGTGGCCATGCCGATCACTTCGTCCACAATGGCACTCACCGGTACATCGCGCTTGAGTCGTTTACCCTCCATGACCTCGACAGTCATCGTCTCGCCGACCGTGACGCCCAAACGCTCGGCCAGCCGGCGCGTCAGCGTGATGCCGTCCGGCGAAATCTCGATTGGCCGCAGCCTCGAATCATGCGGACGCCGCAACTCGCCGCGCACCGGCAGCCCGATCACCGAGGTCAGATAGCTCCGGTGTCCGGCGCGCAGCCGCACCGGGACGAACCGCTGGCCCTCGGCGGCGAGCACCCCGGGTTCCCGCCTGAGATCGCCAATAATGCGGCGATCGAGCGGGTGCGGGAAGCTCGCCGAGGCATTGCCGCGTTCCACCAGGTTGAACTGGATCTCGATCATCCGGTCGATGGCGTCGTACCAGAATAGCCCGAGCACGACCATCGGCACGGCAAAGGCGATGCCGAGGGTGGTGAGGGCCGCGCGCAAGGGGCGGCCGGCGAGATTGCGCAGCACCATGATGCGGCGCGGCGTTAGCCAGCGGACCGACAGCAAGTTCTCCAGCCACGACCGGCGGAAACGCAGCGGTGCGGCAGAACGCATGGCGACCGCGGGCGCCATGCTGACAACCTTCTGCAAGGCGGTCAGCACACCGAGCGAAGCGGCGGCGAAGCTGATCGTCGTCCCCGCCACCACCGACCACGGCGTCAACTCGAAGGCGAGCACGGGAAGACGGAAAAACCCGTGATAGTTCGCGACCATGGCGCGGCCGAACACGATACCGCCGGCGACACCGAGCGCCGATCCGAACAGTACGACGACCGCGACCAGCTTAAGATAGTGCAGGACGAGCGGAGCGTTGGGAAAGCCGAGAGCCTTGAGCGCGGCGATCTGCTCGCGCTGCGCCACCACCTGCCGACCGAGCGCGACATTGAGCAGGAATGCCGCAACGCCGAAAAAGATGAAGGGAATGGTGATCGACGTCACCTTTTGCTGGTTGAGTTCGTCCTCAAGAAACCGGTTGGACGGCTGGTCGCGTCGTTCGATTGCGCCGACCGAACCGTACGGTTCGAGCAAGCGGTCGAGCTCGGCGATGACCGGCTTCGCATCGGCGCCCGGCGCCAGCGAAACGACGAGGTCATTGAAGGCCCCTTTCATATCGAAAGCGCCTTCCGCCGCGCTGCGGTCGACCCACAGAACCGCAAAAAAGCGGTCATCGGGAATAGCGATCCCCGGCTTCACCGCGTAAACATGCTCGGTGAAAGCGCGATGCCGGTGATGGCAAAGCTTTGCAGCCGGCCGTTGAGGATGACGCGGAGCTGCATGCCAGGCGTCGCGTCGTTGGCGTCGGCGAAAGCTTCGTTGACGACCGCGCCGTGCGTTTCATTGGGTCCGGGGGCTGCGCCGCGCCGCAGATAGAGACGGGAGAGCGGCTCGTCGCCGCCATGAGTCAGCGATATCATGCGTGCCGAAACGGGCAGATACGACGCCGGCCAGTCGACGATGACATCGCGCACGATGCGCGGTTCCAGCGCCGCGACGCCCGGAATCGTCGCCAGCCGAGCGACGATCGAGAGTGGCGCGCGCTTCAGGGTGACAAATATGTTCGGGAACCGCGCGCTGTCATAGAAGCGGGTGCGGCCGGACTGTAGCGAATCGTAAGTCGAGATCGATGCCACGAAGACCGCGACGCCCGCCGCCACCACCAGCGCAATCGTGATGACCTGCCCACGCAGGGCGGAAATGTCGCGCCAAAGCTTGCGATCGAGCAGGCTCACCAGCGCAACTCCTCGGGCGCCAGGCGGCGGGCATTGCGCTGCTCGTCGACGATGCGTCCGCCGCCGAGCCGCAGCACCCGGTCGGCCATTCCGGCGATCGCGGCATTGTGCGTGATGATCACGGTCGTGGTGCCGAGTTGCTCATTGACGCGCGCGATGGCGGCCAGCACGACCTTGCCGGTATCATAATAGAGTGCTCCGGTCGGCTCGTCGCACAACAGAACATCCGGCGATTTGACGATGGCTCTGGCGACGGCGACGCGCTGCTGTTCGCCGCCGGAAAGTTGCGAAGGAAAATGATCGAGCCGCTCGGTCAGCCCGACCAAGGCCAGCGCCGCGCGCGGGTCGAGCGGCTTATCGGCGATTTCGTTCACCAGCGCGACGTTTTCGAGTACCGTGAGGCTCGGAATCAGATTGTAGAATTGGAACACGAAGCCGACATGCTCGCGCCGGTAGCGCGTCAATTCCGTGTCGTTGGCATTAACGAGATCGTGGTCGCGCCACATCGCCTGACCGAATGTGGGCGTATCGAGGCCGCCGAGGATGTTCAGCAGCGTCGATTTGCCGGAGCCGGAGGGCCCCAGCAGCACGACGAATTCGCCCTCATAGATGTCGAGGTCGATGTCGCGCAGCGCATGCACCGCGACTTCGCCCATGACATAGACCTTCGACAGGCCGCGGGCGCGGAACACCGCGGCCTGCGGGGCACTGGACGGCTGCGGCATGGCGGCACACGGGCTGTTGGCTCTGACCATCGACAGTAACGCCCGACCGTGGCCAAAAGTCTTTGATTTGGATCATGAATTTCCGGCTTCCGCGGATTTCGAATAGCTGGCGCATGGCCGGCATCCTCGCACCCGAGCATCGCGACCCTTGGCGCCGCTTACGGCCGAGAGCATGGCGGCTTCTACGAGCATGAACGCCGCCGGTATGATGGACCCGCAATGCTGCGAGCGCATGCCTCGGCCGCCACAGCCATGCCAAGATTGGCGGGGCGCATCAATGTCGGGTTTACCCGACATTGAATTGGAAAATGCACAAGTCGGCTAAAGCCGACTTGTGGTGGGTTCTCCGCCGGCCCGTGCAGAAATTGGTGATGGTAAAATTGGCGGGGTTTGCCGTGCCGCTGCCGTTGCCGGCAGCGCGGTGCGCGTAGCCATTGGTATCTCCCAGCATCGGGCGTCCTTTTCTCGGCTGTCGACACTTGTAGGAATCGGATTAAGTCAAACAGAAATCTTTCTGCGTAACATTCCTCAAAGCCGCAACCAGAGGTCTACATTCGTTAACTATGGTGCCGCGGGTCATCCGGCGACTTCTGCCGGAAACAGGGGATCGCTATGTACGCAGCATCACTCGATTGGAGGCAGTCTAATGGTTGGCAGCCGCAGTCGGCCGCACAGCTGCGTCCTGATCTGGTGCTCTACTTCGGCAGCCGCGAGATGCTCGCCGACGGCGATCGGTATCGCGAGCTGCGTGCGATGTTTCCCAAAGCTTGCTTAATGGGATGCACGACCGGCGGTCAAATCCAAGGCGATGATATTGTCGACGACGACATCAACGCGATCGCGCTTCGCTTCGATGCCACAAAAATCAAAGCGACATCGGAAGAAATAAATAATGCGAATGATTCGCGGCGCTGCGGCGAGGACATTGGGCGCAAGCTGGCGTCCGCCGACCTTGCCGGAGTGTTCGTGTTATCGGATGGCTTGAATGTCAACGGCAGCGAGTTGGTGGCCGGCATCAATGCGCAGGTCGGCGACGTATCGATTACCGGGGGACTGGCCGGGGACGGCTCCCAATTCGTTGAAACGCTCGTCGGTATCGATAGCCCGCCCCGCAGCCGAATGATAGCCGCGATCGGACTTTACGGAAGCGCCGTCAAGATCGGCCACGGAAGCGCGGGCGGTTGGGATGTGTTCGGACCGAAACGTCGGATCACGCGCGCCAAGGGCAACGTTCTTCTGGAATTGGACGGCCGACCGGCATTGGAGCTTTACGAGCGGTATCTTGGCGAGGACGAGATCAAGGCGCTGCCGGGATCGGCCCTGCTTTTTCCATTGCAAATCCACGATCCAAAACGTCCCGATCATCAAATCGTGCGCACGATTCTCGCTGTCGATCGCGATAACAAATCCATGACCTTCGCCGGCGATATGCCGGAGGGCTGGGTTGCACAGCTGATGCGAGGAAATTTCGACCGCCTGGCTTTGGGCGCGGCCGATGCCGCGCAACAGGCACGCGATGGCCTGAACGATTGCCGCGATAACGATGGTGTGGCCATTCTCGTCAGCTGCATCGGGCGCAGGCTGTTGATGGGTCAACGGGCTCTGGACGAGATCGAGGCTGCCGGCGCGGCACTCGGTTCGCATTTACACCGGCTCGGTTTCTATTCATACGGCGAAATCTCCCCGCATGCCGCGTCGGGGATCTGTGAGTTGCACAACCAGACAATGACCGTAACGACAATTACCGAAGCAGTAGCCTAGCCATGCGTAAATTGTTTGCCAGGCAGCTCGCAAAGGCGAGACGCGAAACAGGTGAAGTCGACCTGATGGCGCTCGGCGAGCTGGTGGTGAACGCCTACGAAGAGGTCGAGCGCGACCGCCGCCGAACCGACCGATCAATAGGATTGATGATCGAAGAACTGGGCGAAGTGCATCAGCAACTGGTCGATGCCTTTGAAGTCGTATCTGAAGGAATTGCCCTGTTCGACGCCGATGATCGATATGTGATGTGGAACCGCCGCTATGCCGAGATGTTTGGGGCGAGCAGCGATCCGATTGCCGTCGGCATGACCTTCGAAAATGTACTCCGTGTTAATCTTGCGCGCGGCTGGCATGCCGATGCTTTGGGGCACGAAGACGAGTGGCTGTCCGATCGTCTCGCGCGTCACCGGCAACCGTCGAGCACATACGAGCAACATCTTTCAGGCGACCGCTGGGTTCGAATCGAGGAGCGCCGCACCGCCGATGGCGGAAGTGTCGGTGTTCGCGTCGACATCACTGAATTGAAGAAGCGCGAAGAATCGTTCCGCTTGCTGTTTGACAACAATCCGATGCCCATGTGGGTTATCGATATTGAGAGCCAGAAGTTTCTGGCGGTGAACAACGCCGCGGTGGAGCACTACGGCTATAGCCGCGAGCAGTTTCTTGCCATGTCGATTGTTGACGTGCGCCCACCCGACGACCGTGAGGAAATTGCACAATACATTCGCAATGGCGGTCTGAGCCAAGGGACCAAGATTTGGCGTCATCAAAAATCGGATGGCTCGTGCATTTACGTCTCCGTCTATGCTCGGTTGATGAACTATCTGGGACGCAATGCCCGCCTATGCGCAATCGTCAATGTCACCGCCCGAAAACAAGCGAAGGATGCGCTGCTCAAGCAAAAGCTACAGACGGAAACGGCCATCAACAACATGTCGCAAGGCTTGTTGATGTTCGATGGAGATGCGCGGCTGGTTCTCTGCAATCAGCGCTATCTCGATCTTTTTGGTCTCTCTGCGGACGTGGTAAAAGCGGGTTGTTCATTACGTCAATTGGCGGATTATAGAAACCATGTTGACGGTTTTCCCGGCGATCCGGAAAAATATTGCGAGGAAGTTCTTGCCAGTATTACGCAGGGAAAGACCACTAGCCGCGTCGCTGAGCTCTCCGACGGCCGTTGTATCGTCACGACGAACCGCCCTATGGCGGGGGGCGGCTGGGTGGCGACGCACGAGGACATCACCGAACATCGCCAGGCACAGCAGCAAATTGAATATCTGGCACATCACGATTCGCTGACTGGGTTGCCTAATCGCGCCGCATTCAGCGAACATCTCGCTAACGTGCTCGAATATGCAGCGCG
>PLYS01000573.1:0-3196 GCA_003153455.1 Betaproteobacteria bacterium
CCAATCTGTTCGGCGACGCGCTGCGCGATATCCTCGACCCGAGGCTGCGCAATTAGCGCATGATCCCGAAAAGTGGGTACCGGTTTTCGGAAAAGATCATGCGCAAGCAGAATGTTAGGGGGCGCTGATTCAGCCCAAGTGAATCAGACTCTAAGGTCTCGATACGGCCTGCTCACTATCGGGTCAGTGACGCTGTCTGATCCACATCAATGACGCCGGCGCGGTTTTCGACATTGTTTTACGCGCGCATTGGACCGGCTCGTGGTTGAGGAGCTTCGAAGCTTGCTTCGAATGCGCACTTCGAGGACGCTCTTGGGCGGCTATTCGTGTCCCCACGCCGCCGCCCGAGGGCGCTCTCTTCTTTTGCAGCAAGTCGTTTTGGCCAGGGCAATTGACCGGCGGCCTCAGCGAGCGGGCTTCGCTCGAAACCTCGCTAGCGGACGCCCAACAGGCGCTGCCACAGCGTGCCGCCGAGATATCTCGTAAACACGACGAAGTAGAGGATGACGATCGCAAACAGGATGAACGCCGGCCCACCCTTGAGCTCGAAGCCTTCCTCGCTGGTGTTGCCGGTCATGGAAGCGATGGCATAGCCGGCGATCGCGAAGACGAAGATGAAATCGAGAATGGCGGCAAACACCTTGCGCCAGGTGGAAATGGGTTTCGGCTGAGAGACAGCGGGCTGCGACATGGGGCACCTTTCATCCTGCCTTGCGGCGACACGAACGCGAAGGAGCGGTCAGCCCTCATTCGGCGGCTTGACGCGAACATCGATCAAGGCGGGTTTCCACTCGCCTTCGGAGGGGAGGAAATAGAGCTCGTAGCTGACGCGGCTCGGCTTGGTAGCGAAGTAACCGCGCAGGACCAGCGCGCCGCGATTGTAGATTGTCGCCTCGCTGGACGCGACCGGCGGCATTGCGGTAACGAGTCCCAAATTGATTTTCTGATCGGCGAAGTTCTTGAACGCCTGTTTCAAGCCGTCCGGAGTGATTTTGTCGCGAAACGCTTTTGCCAGCTTGGCGTGCAGCACCGTGTAATTGCCGGTCAGGTTTGCATCGCTGAACGTGAGCAAGGTAGTCTTGATTAGGATTTCCTGCAGAACCGGGCTCGGCACTTTGTCTTCCGCTTGTGCCGGCACGACCAGGAGCAGGGCGCCTATAAGGGCTCCCACAAGGTGCAACCGCATGGATATTCCCCAGGGCTGATGTCGTAACTTTTATCACTTCATGCTTCGCAAGACGCCGCATTGCGCTGGATCAAGGCTGGGGCGTCGGATCGGCGGCCGTCGGGCTGCGCCGTTCCCACCATTTTCGCCGCGCTGCCGGCGCATGTTTACAGCGCACACAAAGGGCGCGGTCAAAATCGCGTCGGTTACGTTGTCCGATCCAAATCATTGACGCGGTCGCGGCGCCCAGCTTTGCTTTTGATGCACATTGCAGCGGCGCGTTGTTGATGAGCTTCGGCGCTGGCTTCGAGGGCGCTCTTGGGCGGGCATCTTGTCGCCACACACCGCCTGAGGGCGCCCCCTTTTTTTGTTGGGACCACGTCGCGCAGAAGCGCTTTGCGCGCTATCGCGGCCTGCTGGGCCGTCGATGTCCTCGTATCGCCGCAGCGATGCGTTCCCCGGAAAACACAAGCTACCTTAACATTCTGCCTTAGTGTTCTCGGTCATGGTTGCTTAGTGAATGATCGGCAAGGTGAAAGCGTAAAATCGGGAACAAATAACGCCGTCGTCTCAATTGTGATGTCACGTGCGTTGGAGATGAAGACAGTGGGTCCGCGCTCGCTGACGAGATCACTGTGTGCGCTCCTGTTCGGGGTTAGGATCACGCTCGACGATCTCGACGAGCAGGCACGTCGTCGAGTCCGCGCGGCGCAGATCGATTCGGTGGTTCAGCTCGTACCGCTGACCATGACGATCAATATTTTGAACGCAGCCATTATCGCCGGCGTCTTCTGGGACACCGGGCCGACCGTGTTCCTGATAGCCTGGGGGACGCTGATCGCGTTGCTGGCTTCCGCTAGCATTTTGTCTTGGAGCCGGAAGCAAAAAACTCGACTCACGGGTGCCTCTGCGCGCTCGATCAGGCGCGTTACCCTGCATGCAGTAATTCTTGCGGCGACCTGGGGCGCGGCGCCGCTCGTCATGTTTCCAGGCACCGACTTGATGGGTCAGTTGGTGCTTGCCTGTCTGATGGCCGGGATGATTTCCGGCGGTGGCTTCAGCTTATCGACGGTGCCCAATGCCGGACTGGCCTATACGTGGATTCTGGTTCTCGCATCGGCGGCCTCACTTTTGCTCGCCGGGCATAGGGTGTTTGTCTTCGTGGCGCTGTTGCTGGTTCTCTATGCGGTGTTCATCTCGCGCCATCTCGTCGCCAACAGCGCCCTGTTCGTTCGTCACCTGCGCGACGAATTGAAGCTTGAGGCGCAGCACGAACTCATCGGCCTCCTGCTCAACGACTTCCAGGAACATGCGAGCGACTGGTTGTGGGAGACCGACGCAAACGGCATTCTGACGCATGTATCGGACCGCCTTGCCGAAGCCGCCGAGAAGCCGACGCTCGAAATTCAAGGTACGCTGTTCTCCGACGTCATCGGCGGCCAGCACGCGTATCGCCCGCCGGAACTCTTGGACATTCTCAATCGCATGGCGGGGCGGACCGCGTTTCGCGATGTCGTGGTGCCGGTTGCCGCCGGCGCACATTGGCGGTTCTGGTTGCTGTCGGCGAAGCCGGTTTTCGACGCTGCCGGCAGGTTCACCGGTTATCATGGCGCCGGCGCCGACGTGACCGAGAAGCGACTGGCGGACGAGCACATTACCTATCTTGCGCGCTACGACACGGTGACCGGGCTACCGAACCGCGTGTTCTTCCACGAAGAAATCGATCGTGCCCTCGCCAGCGCGCGCGAACACGGCCAGCCGGCCGCGCTGCTTTGTCTCGATCTCGACCAGTTCAAATCGATCAACGATACGCTCGGGCATCATGTCGGCGATGCGCTGCTCAAGCGCGTCGGTGAACGCATCAGGGCTTGTGCGCGCGACCGGGACATCGTGGCCAGGCTCGGCGGCGACGAATTTGCGATCCTGCAACTTTCCCCCGACCTGCCGACCGGAACGATGGTGTTGGCGCGCCAGCTCATCGATGCCTTCAAAGTTCCCTTCAAGCTCGAGCACGGCGACATCGCGATCGGC
>PLYS01000573.1:3203-4231 GCA_003153455.1 Betaproteobacteria bacterium
CTGGAAAACGGCGAGATCCATGTCGCGTACCAGCCCTTGGTCGATCTGCAAAATTGGCGGCTGGCCGGCTGCGAGGCGCTGGCGCGGTGGACATCGCCGGAATGGGGCGTCGTGTCGCCGGCGGAATTCATCCCGGTCGCGGAAGCAACCGGACTGATCGAATCGATCGGCGAATGGGTCATGCGCGAGGCCACCAAGGAGGCGCGCCGCTGGCCGGACGATACCGTCGTTGCCGTCAATCTGTCGCCGGGTCAATTCAGGAGTCAGAGATTGCTGGCGACGGTGGTTCGTGCCTTGGCGGACAGCGGGCTGCCGCCACGGCGCCTCGAGCTGGAAGTGACCGAGTCGATCTTCCTCGACGGCGGCGAACGCACCCTGGAAATGCTGAAAAACCTGCGCATGCTCGGCGTTCGCACCTCGCTCGACGATTTCGGCACCGGCTATTCGTCGCTGAGCTACCTGCGGCGTTTTCCGTTCGACAAGATCAAGATCGACAAGTCGTTCATCGACGACGTGGCGGCGCGTGACGAGAGCCTTGCGATCATCCGGGCGATCGTCGCGCTCGCTAACGCGCTCGGCATGTCGACAACGGCGGAGGGCGTGGAATCCACCGGCCAGGTCGCCAAGCTGCGCGACGCCGGCTGTACCCAGATCCAAGGCTACGTGTTCTCACCGCCGCGCCCGGCGGCCGATATCATCGCCATGTTCGAGTTCAGGCTGGAAGGGCACGAAAACGGCAGCGTGGTTGCCCGCGCGCAGGCGGGCTGAAGCGCCCTTTGGAAGCGCGGATGATGCGAGAGCAAATGGCGGGGGTGGTGGCGGTGCTCAGCCCTTGGCCTTGAGCGACTTGTAGATATCCAGCGCCTCGGCCGGCTTGGCGTTGTTGTGCACCACCGCGTTGACCGCCGCGAGCATCGCCGCCGGCGCATCGGACTGGAAGATGTTGCGGCCCATGTCGACGCCAGAGGCGCCTTGGCGCACGGCATTGTAGGCCATGGTGAGGGCGTCGAGTTCGGGCAGCTTCTTGC
>PLYS01000287.1 GCA_003153455.1 Betaproteobacteria bacterium
GAGGCGCAGAACCTCTCCGCCGATGTATTGGAGCAGATGCGGCTTCTCACCAATCTGGAAACCAACCAACGCAAGCTATTGCAGATCATCCTGCTGGGTCAGCCCGAGCTGGCGGCGATGCTGGAGCGGCCGGAGCTGCGGCAGCTCGCACAACGTATTGTCGCGCGCTATCACCTGGGGCCGCTGACCAAGCCGGAAGTCGCAGCCTACGTAAGGCATCGCTTCGAGGTGTCGGGCGCACAGCGGCAGTTGTTTCCCGCTGCGCTCATGGGCCGGTTGTACCGCTTGAGCGGCGGCGTTCCCCGGGTCATCAACGTGCTGTGCGACCGGGCGCTGCTGGGTGCCTACGTGCAAGGCAAGGAGCGGATCGATCGTGCGACTCTCGCGCAAGCGGCGCGCGAGGTGTTCCACCAGCCGCCGACACGGCGCCGCAGCATGTTCCGTGCTCTCTCGACGGGCTTGATTCTGCTGGCTGGCGGGGCGCTGGTCATGGTGGTGTATCAGCAGGAACAGAAGGATGCTAAGACGACGACGTTGCAGCAGACCTCTGCAAAAGGCGCCGCGCCCGCGGCAGGGACGAAGGCTGCAGACAAAACCAAGGATGCCAAGCCGGGAGCGGCGTTGCCGGATACTCTGGAATGGCCGGCGGATGCACCGCGAGCGCGCAGCAAGGCGATGGCGTACGCTGCGCTATTCCGGGAATGGGGTACGGACTATCGAGGGACTGGCGCGTGCCAGCAGGCTGAAGGCCTGGGATTGCGCTGTCGAACGTCCCGCGGGGGATTGGCTGATCTGCGTCAATTGAACCGGCCCGCAGTACTGCAAATGCGCGACGATCATGGACGGGAATTCTATGCGACGCTGACTGCGCTTGAAGATAAGACCGCCACCTTCGCCGTCGGCGCCGAAACCAAGTCGGCCGCCATCAGCGCCTTGGCGACCCAATGGTCAGGGCACTATACCTTGCTGTGGCGCATGCCGCCGNNGTGGCGGAAACGATCAAAGATCCGGCGTTCGATGACGCCTTGGCGCGTCACGTCAAACAGTTTCAACTCGCTCAGGGATTGGTACCCGACGGCGCCGTCGGACCTCAGACCCTGATGCACTTGAGTAGCGTGGCGGATCAAACGGCGCCGAAGCTGTTCCGCGGGCAAGAGGAAAAATAAGAATGTCATATATCCTCGACGCTCTCAGGAAATCCGATCAGCAGCGTCAGCGCGGCGCAGTGCCCACGCTGCTGACGGCGCAGGCGGCGACGGTGGCGCCCAAACAGCCCGCGTACTTGTTTTATGGCTTGATTGCGGCAGTTCTGGTCAGCGCCGGAATTGCGATCGGCTGGCTGCGCCCATGGCAGCCCGAACCGGCCCCACGCCAAACCGCACTGGCACCTCTGCCCGCATCGCCTGAAATGGCCAGGAAGCCGGAGAGGCAACTGCCGGTGCAGAAATCAACGTCAGCCGCGCAACCTTCCCCTGCGCGCGCCGCCATGAAACGGGACACGCCTGCACGCGCCGAGACCGATACGCCCGGCACGCCTCCCATAGCTGNNCCGAACTGCCTCTTTCGATCCAGCAGGAGATACCGGCAATGTCGGTTTCAATTCATGCCTATTCGAGCCAACCCCAGAAACGTCTCGTCAGAATCAACGAACGGATGTTGCATGAAGGCGGGTATGTCGCACCCGGTCTCGGGTTGGAGCAGATCACGCCTGACGGCATGATATTCAGCTACAAGGGATATCGTTTCAGCCGTGGAGTGCGGAGTTCTGGTTCAAAAGTGGAAACTCAGTAATCGCATGGTTGCAGGAAATCAGGCGAGCAGCGATACGATGTGCGCGACGTCCGAAACGTTCTCCAGTTTCACGATCTGGTCGATAACCAGTTTCTTGGTGCACCCGACCACCGCGGGCGGGATCCTGCCGAAGTCGAGCCCCGCGGCAAAATCCGCGAATACGCTCGCCGCATCGGCTGATCCCGGCGAGCGGGGGAGATTCATTATTTGGGGTAGCGGATTTTTCTGCCGGTGGTTTTATCCAGCGGATGGACATCCCGCAGCAGCCGTTCATCAAAGCTCAGGGTCGTAAAGATGTCCGGCTCTTTCTCGCCGACGAATACCTGGTTCTCCAGCCGGAAGCCGCCAACGCCGATTTTCCCCGCATACGGTTCGACGCTGAAGAGCATGTTCCGCTTCAGCGGGACTATCGCATCCGGGCTGAGACTGGCAACCCACGGCGGCTCCCATGGATTTACCCCCGCACCGTGCCCGCCGGAGAGATCATCTGAATTGGGGTTGGTCTGGGGATGATTCAGGTGTTTGCCGATGTCTGCATTGGTCTTGCCCTCCACCGCTTCCGCGAGCGCATTGAACAGCGTGTTGTAAGCCTCTTGATGCAGATCGATCTGCGCTTTGGTTGGCCGGACATCACCGCAGACAAACGTGCGCGTGAAGTCTCCCCAGTAGCCGTTGTAGCAGGCGCCGATATCCACGATCACCATGTCGCCTTCGCGGATCACGCGGTCGGAGGTGAATCGGCGGTAGGGAGCGGTATACGGGCCGGAGCAGACGATGTTGGCGCATTGGGTCCATTCGCTGCCGAGCTCGGTGAATTTTTGCCAGGCAACGGCCAATAGCTCGCATTCCTTCACGCCCGGCTTCAGCTTTTCCAAGAGCGCCTGGAAGCCGGCCTCGGTCATCATGGTGACAATCTTCTGGCATTCGACCTCGTCCCTGGTCTTGATCATCTTCGCCTGGGAAAGGATCTCCTTCCCATCCACGAACTGGGCTTTAGGAAAACATTTGGGCAGCCATTCGGAAAGGCCGAAGGACAACAGGTCCACGCCGATTTTCCCTGCAGCGAGTTCTCCGATTTTTGCTTTGATCTCTTCGGCCCACTTCCGGGTGCCCCCCTCCGTGCGGATAAAGGGGCGCCCCAGGATGTTGTCCGGATGAATCCACGGCATGCGCTCTTTGGCATGGACTATATCCAGGGTACACAGAATGGGATCCCCACCCCTGGGCAGCACCGCGGCGGCCAGGCCGAGGATCGTCACCGGGCCGAGGTGGGAGCGAAACCCGGTCAAGTACCGCACGTCTTCCAGGGCAAACACAAACAACGCGTCGACCCCTGATTTTTCCATGGCGTCCTGAGCTTTCTTCAACCGCTCGCGACGCATCCGGTCGAAATTGACCCGTTCCTCCCAATCCACTCCCATCATTCCGAATTCCGACATTTCTTCTTCTTGTTCCCGGAGCTACCGGAGTTGCGTTGAAATATTGGCGGCGCCGTCACTTGCTCAAATGAGACCAGCACGCCGCACTGCAGCCGACCCCCCAAGCTGCGCCGTTACGGCTTGAAAATGCTCAGCCATTCGGCTTTCGCCTTGCTCTCGTCCTCGGCCGTGACCTTCTCCCAATCGATCTTGATCACGTTCAGTTTGTCGATCGACGGAGCGTACTCGGGAATGGGGCTTACGAACCCGGCACGGCCGGAGATCAACGCCTCGTGCGCGACGAGTATCTTCTGACCGGCTTCCGAAAGGATAAAGTCCAGCCACAGCTTGGCGGCCGAGGGATGCGGCGCCTTGGCGAGAATAAAGATGGCCTGCGGCAGGAGCACCACACCTTCCTTAGGCAGCAGGAATTTCAGTTTCGCGCCTTTCTGGTTGAACTGATAGGCGCGTGTCGGCATGCCGGAAAACGTAAACATGTCCTGCCCGGTAACAATCTGGCTCGCGGTCTGCTCCGAGCGCACCAGGAACGTGGGCTTCATCGCCGCCAGCTTCTTGAAATAATCGACGCCGAGGACCGACCTGAGCCCCATGTAGGTCGCGAGGTGGGTCAGCGACAGGCTCGCATCGCTTATGTTGAGGCGGCCGCTCGGCACCACGCCGATCACATCCTGCCACGACGTGCCCTTGAAATTGAGCTTGCTCTCATCCCACATCGGCACAAACACATACGCGCCGTTGAATGCGAAATAGCCGTCCTTGCCAAGGCCCTTCTCGAACACCTGCTTGTAGGCGGCGTATTGGGGCGAGTCGTAGCGCATGATGTGCCCCCCCTTCACCTTCGCGTGCACCCACGCCAGCGAGGCAATCGCGGCGACGTCCATCGTTACCCGGCCCGCGGACAATTCCTGGTCCACACGAGTCACCAGGTTGGTGGTGACGGACAAGCTGTAATTGACCTTGAAGCTCGCAGGCAATCCGTACTGCGCGCGGAAGGCTTCCTGCATGACGTTGTGGCTGGCGGGCTGGATGACGGTGTCCCAGTAGCTCAACTCGCCTTCCTTGATCGCCGCGGCGATCAGCGCGCGCAACGGCTCCTTCTGCGGCCCGGCAGCCGACTTCAGCGCCGGCGGTTCCTCCGCCGCTGGCGCTACCTGCATGAATAGCGCCAGTACCAGCGCCACCATCAGTTTTTCAGCTGACTTTGCCATGACTATCCTCCTTAATGTTTGTCGAAGTTACCGTTCGCCCAACCCTTCCCATCCCCGGGACTTGTCGCCAGAAAAAACCCTGCATTCGTCCGGCCTGATGGTGACCGCAACACGCTCGCCCGGCCCGAACGTGCTATCGCCCGGCCCCACTGCCCGCACTCGTATCGACCCCGCCTGAATCACGTAATCCTGGTAAGTGCCGAGATAGACGCTCGCCTCCACGCATCCATCATAGCGGTTCGCGCCCGGGTCATCCTGTCCTTCGGGTGGACCAAGGGTAACGCGTTCGCTGCGGAAAGCCAATATCACCGGTTCGCCGCGAGCGAGCGGCGCACCGCCGCGCCAGAAACAGCGTAGCGTAACGTCCTTGCCGATGGTAACGCCGATCGGCAGCGCCGCACCGTCGCCGGAAGCAGGGCTCGGGGCGCCATTTCCGGGATCGCCAACCCAGGCCACCTTGCCTTCGAACATGTTGTCGAAGCCGAGAAAGTTGGCGACAAACGGCGTCGTGGGATGGGCGAAAAGCTCCCTGGGGGACGCCATGCCTTCCACCAGCCCGTGGTTCATCACGACCACGTTGTCCGACAGCGCGAGCGCCTCCGCCTGGTCGTGGGTCACATAAATCGCAGTAAAGCCCAGCCGACTCTGCAACAGCTTCAGTTCCGTGCGCATCTGATCCCGCAGTTTCGCGTCCAGATTGGACAGCGGCTCGTCGAACAGTACCAGGCGCGGCTCGTGCACGATGGCGCGCGCGAGCGCCACCCGCTGCTGCTGCCCGCCGCTCAGGTTCGTCGCCGGACGCCCGCCGAGGCCCGCAAGCCCGACCAGGGCCAGTACATCTGCCACGCGCGACTCGATCTCGGATGCCGCTACGCGCCGAATCTTCAGCGGGAACCCCACGTTCTCCGCGACCGTCATGTGCGGCCAGACCGCGTACGACTGGAACACCATCCCAACCTGCCTCGTCTCCGGTGCGAGGTTGACCCGGCTCTCGCTGTCGAAGACGACCGTGTCGCCAATGCGGATTCGTCCGGCATTCGGCGTCTCGAGGCCCGCGATCGAGCGCAGCACCGTGGTCTTGCCGCATCCGCTCGGGCCGAGCAGCGAGACTGTCGTGCCGAGTGCGACATCGAAGCTCACGCCCTGCAGCGCCATCACGCCGTCAAAGTTCTTGTGCAGCGCCGTCACCTCCACGAAGGCGGGGGCGGCCGGGCGGCTGGACGCGTCATTGGCATTCATCAGCTAGCTCTCCAGGATCGAGCTGCGCGTGAACCGGAACAACATGAACGCGGCCGCCAGCACGAGTGTCTGCACCATCGCCAGCGCCGCGACGTGGCCGAAATTCTGTTCGCCCAGGATCACCATCGCCACGCTGAGGGTCTCTGTGCCCTGGGCATAAAGCAGGATGGTCGCGCCCAGTTCCCGAATGAATATTACGAACAGCATCAGCCAGGCGGCGACCAGCGCCGGCTTGATGAGCGGCAGCACGATCAGGCGGAGCGTTTGCCCCCAGGAAGCCCCGCTTGCGCGCGCGCTTTCCTCGAGGTCCCCGCTGATTGCAAGCAGCATCGCCGAGATGCCGCGGGTCGCGAGCGGCAGGAACCGTGCAATGTAAGCGATGAGTATGATCCATAACGTGGCGTAGAGCGGGGTGCGGATGAGCAGAATCAGAAAGCCAAGCCCGAGGATGATGCCGGGAATGCCGAGCGGGAGAGACAATATCGAGTCCATGATGGTCCGCAGCCGGCTGCGTCCGCGCTGGAGGTAATACGACTGCAGGACGCCCAGCATCACGCCGATGGTCGCACCCAGCACGGCGACGATCAGGCTGTTCACCAGCGCGCGCCGCGCGAGATCGTTATGGAACAGCACCTGGTCGAAGTTGCCGAGCGTCAGGTAGGCGAAGGCCGGCCAACCCGTCCAGAGCGAGGACAGTGACACAAGAATGAGTGCGATCATCGGCAGCATCACGCCGGCTGTAACGTAAAACAGTTCCAGCGCGAGCGTGGCGTAGCGCCACCTGCCGAGCTGCACGGTGCGCGGGCGGTAACCCTTGCCGGTCACGGTGGCGTAGCTGCGCCGGCTGAGATAGGTGCGCTGCGCGAGGGCGAAGAATACGGTGACGGCCATCACGAGTACCCCGATCGAGGCCGCACGGCCGTAATCGGATGGATACTGTACGAGCGAGTACACGGTGGTCGGGATCGTGGGAATCGCGCGCGGCGAGGCAAGCGCCAGCGGAACGTCGAACAGGCCTGCGCTCGTAACGAAAACAACCAACGCACCGGAGAGCAGCGCGGGCAGCATCAGCGGCGCCGTAACGTGGCGCACCGTGAGCAGGAAGCCGGCGCCGTGGACGCGCGCGGCGTCTTCCAGCGCGGGGTCCATGCGGCGCATCGGGCCGATGACAAACAGATACACGTACGGCGTATAGAACAGCGCCAGCACCCAGATGACGCCCCCGATCGAGAAAATGTTGAGGAAATCGCTCGGGCCTGACAGGTACCTGCTGATAATGTTATTCAGCAGTCCCGCATGGGGGGCGGCGAGATAGGTCCAGCTGACGGCCCCGACGAACGGCGACAGGAAGAAAGGGACCAGGTTGAGCGTATCGAACCAGCTTCTGCCCGGCGTGTCGGTGCGAGCGACGATCCACGCGAGCGAAAGCCCGAGGAAGCAGCTCAGCAGAGTCGCCGCCAGGCCCGTGACAACCGTGACGCCGAGCGCGCGATAGAACCGCTCGTCCTCGAACAGCGCGGCGAAGTTGTGCAGCGAAAGCGCGAGCCCATCATCCGGGCCCGCCAACACGCTGCGCGCCACCGTGGCAACGAACGGGCTCGCCACCAGCGCCACGCCGATCAGCACGGCCACGCCGGGAAGCAGGACCTGAGGTGTAAACATGCGCCGCGCGGCCAGCGCAACGCGGTTGCGCCCGGTCAGCGCCGTCTCAGACGGTGGTCCGTGCAAGCTCTGCCCAGATTCCAAGGATATTCGCGCCCGGGTGGCCGTAAACCGAATGCGGCTTAGCGGTCGCGAACTTTATCATAGAGCCGCTTCCTCGTCCTGCATCAGGCCAAGATCGGACCGGCCGGGGGTGCCAAGCTTGCTGCGTGATTCATAGTCCTTCAGCATTAGAATATCTCCTTTGGTTTGCGAAAGTTACGTCCGCCTTGAAATTTCAGGTTTCCCTTCCCGGGACCGCGTGAGCCTACCGGCGTCTTGCCCACCACAGTATCATGAAACCCAAGCGTGGTTGCCGCGAGCAGAACTACGGCAACTGGCCGCTCCAGGAAAAGAATAAGACTTCAGCCACCCTGATAGGATAATAGTTGCCACGCGCTTGACTTGGCGCGCCCGGGGACTGCATGATTTCAGGAAGGCCATCGACGACGAGCAGTTTCTGGATCTCTATAAATCCGTAGTATCCTGAAGAACCAGTCTGCGCCAGTAAGAGGCGCTCTACTCACGGAAAAGGAGGGGCATGAAATGAAGATCTTTAAAACGGACGAGTATCGCAAGATGAAGGATCCGACGCCTCCCGGAAAGTCTCTGACAAAGATAGTGACGGCTGAAAATAATGCGAAGGATATGGAAGGCATTTTTGTCGTGTTTCCGCCGATCCGTCATGGGCGCTACCACTACCATGAAAAACGGGAAGGTATCTTTGTGATCATCAGCGGCAAGGCAACGATAAAGATCGAAGGCAAAGAGTATCCCATCGAGGCCGGCGACATCATTTATCTCTCCGCAGGAGAAAAGCATACGATAACCAATGAGTCGGGAGAGGAATTTCGTTTCATGGAGTTTTATACGAATCCGCCGCACGAAGCCGATTGGATAGAGGTGAAATAGGGGGAAGTGATAAAGATTGCTCAGTTCCATGAAAACGGTCGCGTTCGGCTGGGCCTGATTCAGGCCGGCGGCATGACACCTC
>PLYS01000538.1 GCA_003153455.1 Betaproteobacteria bacterium
ATTCAGGCCGGCGGCATGACACCTCCTGATTGACACCAATCCGGCATCACTGCAGCCGACCCACCAGGCTGCGCCGTTACGGCTTGAAAATGCTCAGCCATTCGGCTTTCGCTTTGCTCTCGTCCTCGGCCGTGATCTTCTCCCAATCGATCTTGATCACATTGAGTTTGTCGATCGGCGGAGCATAATCGGGAATGGGGCTTGCGAACCCGGTGCGGCCGGAGATCAGCGCCTCGTACTCGACGAGAATTTTCTGGCCGGCTTCCGATAGGATAAAGTCCATCCACAGCTTCGCGGCCGAGGGATGCGGCGCTTTGGCGAGCACAAAGATCGCTTGCGGCAGCAGAATCACGCCTTCCTTGGGCAGCAGGAATTTCAGTTTCGCGCCGCGCTTGTTGAACTGATAGGCCCGTGTCGGCATGCCCGAAAACGCAAACGTGTCCTGTCCAGTAACAATCTGGTTCGCGGTCTGCTCCGAGCGCACCACGAACGTGGGCTTCATCTCCGCCAGCTTCTTGAAATAATCGATGCCCAGAACCGATTTGAGCCCCATGTAGGTCGCGAGGTAGGTCAGGGAAAGGCCTGCATCGCCCACGCTCATGCGACCGCTTGGCACCGCGCCGATCACATCCTGCCACGACGTGCCCTTGAAATCGAGCTTGCCCGCATCCCACATCGGCACAAAGATGTACGCACCGTTGAACGCGAAGTGACCTTCCTTGCCGAGGCCCTTCTCGAACACCTGCTTATAGGCGGCGTATTGGGGCGAGTCGTAGCGCATGACGTGCCCGCCTCTCACCTTGGCGTGCACCCAGGGTAGCAAGGCAACCGCGGCGACGTCCATCGTCACCCGGTCCGCGGCCAATTCCTGGTCCACCCTGGTGACAAGATCGGCGCTACGGGTAAGGCTGTAGTTCACCTTGAAGCTCGGCGGCAATCCGTACTCCTTGCGGAAGGCTTCGAGCAAAACGTTGTGAGTGGTAGGCTGGATGACCGTATCCCATGAGCTGACTTCGCCTTCCTTCGCCGCCGCCGCGATCAACGCGCGCAGCTGCTCCTTCTGCGCTGCCGGCGCCGCCTTGAGCGCGGGTGGTTCCTCCGCAGCCGGCGCCACTTGCATGAACAGCACCAGTGCCAGCGCCAACATCAGTTTTTCAGAAAACTTTGCCATGGCTATGCTCCTTAATGTTTGTCATAGTTACGGTTCGCCGAACCCTCGCCATTCTGGAAACTTCTTGCGGGAAAAAACGCGGCAGTCATCCGGCCTGATGCTCACAGTGACGCGCTCACCCTGCCCGAACGTGCTATCGCCCGGCCCCACCGCCCGCACCCGTATCGACCCCGCCTGAATCAGGTAATCCTGGTAAGTACCCACATAGACGCACGCTGCCACGCTTCCGTCGCAGCAATTCGTGTCCGGGTCATTCTGTCCTGCAGGCAATCCGAGGACAACGCGTTCACTGCGGAAAGCCACGATCACCCGCTCGCCTTGCGATGGCGGCTGGTTCCCGCGCCAGAAACAACGCAGCGTGATATCCGCGTCGAGCGCAACGCTGATCGGCCATCCCCTGGCGCCGGAAACTGGATCGCCATTCCCGGCGTCGCCAACTCTCGCCAGCTTGCCTTCGAACAGATTGTCGAAACCGAGGAAGTTCGCGACGAACGGCGTCGGGGGATGCGCAAAAAGTTCCCGCGGGGGAGCCATGCCTTCTATCAGCCCGTGATTCATCACGACCACGTTGTCCGACAGCGCGAGCGCCTCCGCCTGNNCCAGATTGGACAGCGGCTCGTCGAATAGTACTAATCGCGGCTCGTGCACGATGGCCCGCGCGAGTGCGACCCGCTGTTGCTGCCCGCCGCTCAGGTTTGTCGCCGGACGCCCGCCGAGACCCGCAAGCCCGACCAGGGCCAGCACATCGGCCACGCGCGAGGCGATCTCGTGCGCCGCCACGCGCCGGATCTTCAGCGGGAACCCCACGTTCTCCGCGACCGTCATGTGCGGCCAGACCGCGTAAGACTGGAACACCATCCCGACCTGCCGGGTCTCCGGTGCGAGGTTGACCCGGCCCTCGCTGTCGAAGACCACAGTGTCGCCGATGCGGATACGCCCGGCGTTCGGTGTCTCGAGGCCTGCGATCGACCGCAGCATAGTGGTCTTGCCGCACCCGCTCGGGCCCAGCAGCGAGACTGTCGTGCCGAGCGCGACATCGAAGCTCACGCCCTGCAGCGCCATCGTGCCATCAAAACTCTTGCGCAACGCCGTCACCTCCACAAATGCGGAGGCGCCAGAGCGGCCGGACGCGTCGTTGGCATTCATCAGCTAGCTCTCCAGGATCGAGCTGCGCGTAAGCCGGAACAGCATGAACGCCACCACCAGCATGAATGTCTGCACCATCGCCAGCGCCGCGACGTGGCCGAAATTCTGTTCGCCCAGAATCACCATCGCCACGCTGAGCGTCTCGGTGCCCTGGGCATAGAGCAGAATGGTCGCGCCCAGTTCCCGAATGAATATCACGAACAGCATCAGCCACGCGGCGACCAGCGCCGGCTTGATGAGCGGCAGCACGATCATGCGCAGCGTTTGTGCCCAGGAAGCCCCGCTTGCGCGCGCGCTTTCCTCGAGTTCCCCGCCGATGGCAAGCAGCATCGCCGAGATGCCGCGGGTCGCGAGCGGCAGGAACCTCGCAATGTAGGCGATAAGTATGATCCATAACGTGGCGTAGAGCGGGGTGCGGATGAGCAGAATCAGGAAGCCGAGCCCGAGAATGATGCCGGGAATGCCGAGCGGGAGCGACAGTATCGAGTCCATGATCGTGCGCAGCCGGCTGCGCCCGCGCTGCAGGTAATACGATTGCAGGGTCGCGAGCAGCACGCCGACGGTCGCGCCCAGTACGGCGACGATCAGGCTGTTCTTCAGCGCGCGCCGCGTGAGATCGTTATGGAACAGCACCTGGTCGAAATTGCCGAACGTCAGGTAGGCGACGTCCGGCCAACCCGTCCAGAGCGAGGACAGTGACACGAAAACGAGCGCGGTCATCGGCAATACCACGCCGGATGCAACGTAAAAAAGTTCCAGCGCGAGCGCGGCGTAGCGCCACTTGCCGAGCTCCACGATGCGCGGGCGGTAGCCCTTGCCGGTCACAGTGGCGTAGCTGCGGCGGCTCAGATGGGTGCGCTGCGCGAGCGCGAAGAGCACGGTGACGGCCATCACGAGCACCCCAATCGCGGCCGCGCGGCCGTAATCGGACGGATACTGTACGAGCGAGTACACGGTGGCCGGAATCGTGGGGATCGCGCGCGGCGAGGCCAGCGCCAGCGGAACATCGAACAGGCCTGCGCTCGTAACGAAAACAACCAACGCACCGGAGAGCAGCGCGGGCAGCATCAGCGGCGCCGTCACATAACGCATCGTGAGCAGGAAACCGGCGCCGTGCACGCGCGCGGCGTCTTCCAGCGCCGGGTCCATGCGGCGCATCGGGCCGATGACAAACAGATAGACGTACGGCGTATAGAACAGCGCCAGCACCCAAATGACGCCCCCGACTGAAAAAATGTTGAAAAAATCGCTCGGGCCGGACAAATACCTGCTGACGATGTTATTCAGCAGTCCCGCATGAGGAGCGGCGAGATAGGCCCAGCTAACGGCCCCGACAAACGGCGACAGAAAGAAAGGGACCAGGTTGAGCGTGTCGAACCAACTGCGGCCCGGCGTGTCGGTGCGGGCGACTATCCAGGCAAGCGCGAGCCCAAGGAAGCAGCTCAGCAGGGTCGCCGCGAGGCCCGTGACAACCGTGACGCCGAGCGCGCTATAGAACTGCTGATCCTGGAACAGCGCTGCGAAGTTGTGCAGCGAGAACGCGAGCCCATCATCCGGACCCGCCAGCACGCTGCGCAGGACCGTGGCAACGAACGGGCTTGCCACCAGCGCCACGCCGATCAGCACGGCGAGGCGGGGAAGCAGGACCTGAGGCGTAAACATACGCCGCGCGGCCGCCGCAACGCGGTTGCGCTGGGTCAGCGCCGTCTCAGACGGCGGTTCGTGCAAGCTCTGCCCAGATTCCAAGGATATTCGCGCCCAGGTGGCCGTAAACCGAAAGCGGCTTAACGGTCGCAAACTTTATCATAGAGCCGCTGGCTCGTCCTGCCGGTGGTGTGGTCCAACGGATGAACATCGTCCAGGAACCGTTCATCGAACGGGTAGGTCGTGTAAATGTCCGGATCGCCGTCGGTCGTGATCAGGTCGTTTTCCAGGCGGAAATCGCCGACTCCGACCTCACCGCCGTACGGCTCGAGGTTGATCGCGATGCCCGGCACCAGCGTGAACGGGGTCTTGTCCGACATCAGGCTGAAATGTGGACTTTCCCACGGATTCGTCCCCGCGCCATGCCCGAGCATGTCGGTAAGCACGTAGGGTTGCGCGGCTTTGTACACGTCGGCCGTGGTTTTCCCAGGGCGGCACATTGCGCAAGCGTTGAACAATGCGTTGTACGTGCCTTGGAAAAGCTCGCGCTGCCGGCGCGTGGGCATGATGTCGCCGCAGATCACGGTACGCGTGAAATCCCCCCAATAACCGGCGAAGCATCCGCCAAGGTCCATGATCACGAGGTCGCCCAGGCGGATAATGCGGTCGGACGTGTAGCGGCGGTTAGGGTCCGGACGCGACGATGTTCGAGCACTGCGTCCATTCGCTGCCCAATGCCGTCATGGTTTGCCATGCGATCGCCAGCACCTCGCACTCGCGAATGCCGGGGCGAATCGCGCGGATCGCCGCGTCCATTGCCGCCTCGGTCATGCTGTTTGCGGCCTTCAGGCATTCGATTTCGTCGACGGTCTTGATGCGCTTCGCGTCGAGCATGATCGGATAGCCTTGGCGAATGCTCCGGATCGATCAAGGGAACCGTGTGTGGCAATCCAGACGAAGCGCATATTTCTACCAGCTACGTCGAACGCCAAAACCTCACAATGCGCATGAGCATGCGCCGGATCAGCCCGCGCTGTTCGAGTGCACCGAAGGCGTCGCGCACCTTGGCGCGCGACACGCCGAACTCGCGCGACAGCTCGCTTTCGAGCAGCTTGGCTCCGGGCGGCAGCGCGTGACGCGCAATGCGCTCGCGCAGCGCCGGCAAGTAGTGCGGTGGCGCCATGCGCGCGCGGCGCAGTGAGGCGACTCTCGATCATCGCTGCATCGTAGACGTTGGCGACTAAAGTGTCAACAATCCTGTTTACGATTGTAGATGCTATGCATTGACAAGCCCCCAGGGGCTCTGCTAACGTTACTCCGGCTGCCGGTCTAATTGTTGGACCACGTTGGCCTCGTGAGTGGGCTCCAGGCGCGTCACGTGAGCGTGGCGATGTTTGCTGTTGTGGCAGTTCTTGCCTACTTGCTTCGTTGTTCTAGAAACACTGTCAGGGTATGAGGCTCGGTCGGATCGTCGATCGGAGCACAGTACATACAACTCAGAGAAGGAGAATACTATGCCAGAGTTCGGTTTCATGGGTGTGGATTGGGAGGAGCGGATCGATTACGACCGCATGCGGCGCTACCGGCTCCAGCGGGCGCGAGAAGCCCTGGAGGCCTCGGATGCCGACGTGCTGATCGTCCTGCGGATGGAGGATGTCCGCTACCTCACCGGCTTCCGCAACCATCTTGGGCCCGTCACCCGCTTCGCTTCGGATTCGGCGGTCCTCGCCAAGGGCGGCGGCCCGGTCCTGTTTTACACCATGGACCACGTCCACGCTAGGACGAGGATGCCGTGGCTGGCCTCCGAGAGCATCAGACCGCGAGCCGTCAACTGGCGAGAATATACTCGCCTGAAGGAGTGGGCCGACGACCTCCAGAAGATGGTAGGAGATCTGCGCGGCAAGAAAATCGGCATCGACATGATGACGGTGACAATGCTGCACCACCTCCAGGAGTTGTTCCCCAACTCCGAGCTGGTGGACGGCTTCGAGATCCTTTCAAAAGGCAAGATGATCAAATCCGAGGACGAGATCGAGTGCATCAAGGCAGCCACTATGATCACCGAGGCCGGCCTGGCTGCGGCCCTGCGCATGCTCCACCCGGGCGTTCGGGAGTGCGAGCTGCTCGCGGAAGCGTGGAGGGTCTTCACGGCCATGGGGAGTGAGTGGACCCAGTGCGCCAATATCATTACCTCCGGCCCTTCCACCGCCCCCTATCGCCGCTTCACCTCTGACCGAGTGATCCGGATGGGCGACATAGTGATTATGGATATCGGCGCTTGCTTCAACGGCTACTGGGGCGACTTCACCCGCACCTGGGTGTGCGGCGACATCGGTGCAACCCAAGCACAGAAAGAACTGCATCAGTCGGCTTACAACTCCCTCTTCAACGCCTGCGGGGCCTGCAAAGTCGGAAACACTAATGCCGACGCATGCCATGCTGCGGGGCCGAACATCATGCACGTGCTCGGCCATAGCGCGGGCGTCAATCCCTGGGAACCGCCTTTCTTCTCCGTGGACTCCAAGGACGCGCCGGTAGAGCTCAAGTCGGGAATGATCGTGAACCTGGAGCCGTACGCGGGCAAGCCGGGCGTGGGCGGGTTCCGTCTGGAGAACAACCTGGTCGTGCGGGATGCCGGACCTGAGATATTCACCACCTATCCCTTCGACGAGCGGCTGGTGATCGACGTCCATCCATTGGACCAGACCACCGGTCGTACCAGGCGCGCCGCGATGCGCTGATCCCGAGGTCCCAAGCGAATAGCTCATGCTTTCAGTTCTTCAACACGGTCGTCTCGACAGCCAGGAGGGGTAGCCTTAGCGGATCCCAGATCCGCTAAGGAAACGCTGATTTATTCCTAAAAATCGTAAACGGTGTGGTCGAGCGACGGCACACAGGGTATCGCGGATGCCCGGCCCCGCCATTTACGGCGAAACCCAGGCGGCCTCGCTCATGGTTGTCATCAACGATCACTTCGCACCGGGTACACGCAGTCGCGGCAAATCCTGGCTCTCGCCCGGGGTTATTACACGCCGGTCCACAACGGCACGCAGGCCGACATGCAGATCGGTAGCGCCGCGGCAGCGCATTTCGCGTGCACGTATACCACCGTGCATGCGCACGAATTCAGCAGTTTTCTTGACGCGAAGGATCATGTGGCCGATCAGGATCTCGTGATCAAGAACGGGCAACTGATCGTGCCCGAGGGGCCGGGCATCGGGCTCAGCCTCGACCCGAAGAAGCTCAAGAAATACCGCCTCGATAAATAGGCGTGCGGTCACGAGTGCCAACGGCGCGCGCTGCGCGACAAAGGAAAAACTTACATGGCAAGAATCGAAGTCAAGTCGGAGATCACCGGCACTGTCTGGAAGCTCAAGGCTAAGCCCGGCGACAAGCTCGAGGGCGGCGACACGCTGATCCTGATCGAATCAATGAAAATGGAAATCCCCGTAATTACCGAAGACGGGGGAACCGTCAAGGAAATTCTGGTCAAGGAAAATGACCCGGTCGCTGAGGGTCAGGTCGTTGCCGTTCTCGAGGACTGAACGAAATGTTCAGCAAAGTAGTCGTTGCAAACCGGGGTGCGGTGGCAGCGCGAGTGCTGCGCGCGCTGC
>PLYS01000657.1 GCA_003153455.1 Betaproteobacteria bacterium
TCGCGCCGCGCACGCGCACGATCCTGTTCATTTTTATCTTCTTCTACCTGATGCTGCTGGCCGGCGCGTTCATCGGGATTCTGGCGGCTATCCTATCGGCGCGTCCGGACATGCCTTTCGGCATCATTATGCTCGGCCTGATGGGGCTGCTCGGCGGCCAGATGATGTACCGCTGGAAGATGGGCATTACCGCCGTCACTGGCATCGTCGTCGCCGTCACGCTTGGCGCCATGGCGCTCGGACCATGGGGGCAGCATCCGGGCGCGGCTGGCGTGCTGGTGCAAGGCCCGGTGGCGTCCGTCGTGGTATGGGTGAACGACAACGTCGACAGCATTAGTGGCCACACGGCCCTCATTGCAGTCCAGGATCCAACGATGGCGGATCCGAGAATCCCGGCGCCGCGCGCGGACGGCACACGCCCAAGCACCCCCGCCTATGACGCGCCTACCGGCCTGCTCAAGACGTTGCCGAATTACCTGTTCTGGATGGTGTTCCTGTTCGCCTTCAGCTACCTCGGGGCGAATCTGCCGATCTGGCGCTACGCGCAGCCCGTGGCCTATATCGGCTTCTGGATCATGCTGATAACTATCCTGCTGAGCGCGACGGGGATGGTTGTAGCACCGCTGCTCGGAACGAAGGACGCGGCGGGCAACCTCATCGGTGCGTTCGCGCTACCCGCGGTCAAGGACCTCGGCTTCGCGATTGAGGCAGGCAAGGCGTGGCAGCCGCTGTGGCCGATGCTCTTTGTGACCATCGCCTGCGGCGCCATCTCGGGCTGGCACGCCCTTGTTGGCTCGATTGGGACCGCGCGGCAGCTCGAATACGAGACCGACTGCCTGCCGGTCGGCGCCGGCGGGATGTTCGGAGAGAATGCGCTGGCGCTGCTGTCGCTCACCGCCGTCTCCATCGCCGGTGCCGGCGGCGGCGGCGGCCGGTTCGCGGTGGGGGTCGGCAAGCTCGTCTACGCCGGAACCTTCGGGCTCATCCCGGAGATATACGGCACCGCGCTCGGGTTCGGCACGTTCGTGATCATCGTGCTCACGGTCACCGTACTGGTCTTCCGTGTGATGCGCGTGACGCTCACCGAGTGGATCGGCGATACCATCCCGCTGGTACGCAACATGCACGTGGCGAGCGTGATCTCGATGGTGCTCACGGCCGCGCTCGTGCTCAGCGGCACATGGGTCTACCTCTGGCAGATGTTTGGTGCCTCCAACCAGCTGATGGCGGCCCTGAGCCTGCTCGTGGTGGTGGTGTGGCTCAAATCGGAGAAGCGCAACCCGACCTACGCGCTGCTGCCGATGATCTTCATGTACGTGACCACGCTGGCGGCCACCGCCGTCACAGCGCGCAATCTCTACGTGACCATCGCGGCAGACCCGAAGATAACGGGGCTGCCGGTCTACGGCGCGTGGGCCATGATCGCGGTCTCCGTGCTCCTGTTCGTGGCGGCCGTCCTCATTGGCTGGGACGGCTACAAGGCCTACGTGCGTTACGGCGCTGCACCTGCGCCAAAGCTCCCGCGGTCGGCGGTTGCCGGGCCTGCGGAATAGGTGGGCCGGACCGTGTCAGGACAGCGCGCGCTCAGCGAGGGAGTGAATGGCTTCGAAGAAGTCGCGCGCTGGCTGCCGGCGATCTGGCAGCGAGACGTGGAGCTGGAAATTGGGTTCGGTGCGACGCACGGACAGCCGCCGCACCGCGAATCCAGCCTGCTGGGCCAGCGCCAGCAGCGCATCGATGTGTGCAATTGCGGCAACGCTCGCGTGATGCGCGACCAACCCCAGTGATTTCAATGGTCTCCACCAGACTACCAAACTGGTACACGTGATCATAAATTCGCGGTGCGGAAATGGATGCAATATAATTGCAACAGTTGGGCGTAAGTCCATAGCCTTTCGCGTATCGAGTAATGATGCAGAATTACTCGCACCGGAATTTCATCCGTTGACGGCGCCCGAGCTGGCCGACCAGTGGCCCTTCACTGCGTGGCTGCGGCGCGCAGACGCGGACCGTCGAGCAATCTATCTCGAACCGCCGCTATATCCCGCACGCAATCGTCGCCCGCAGATTATCGCGCAGAGCCGCCGCAATTTCGGCCGAGCGCGTGCCGTCGTCGAGCGCACTTTCAACACACCAAATCCAAAAGGGTAGGGCTCTAATTAATGGCTCTGTTGAGCCGTATTTCAACATCGCACAATGAATGAGGTTTCTGGGCCGCCATGTTGTTAGGGCGGCCCCGACGCGAATGATGACCTTTTTCCGCGTCATCCCGACCATTGAATGGCGCGTCCTCGATACCTAGCTAATTCTGCAAAGGCCGATTGTCCCCCCTTCGGCCCGGCGCGCGTGGCGCAATGCCCCCCAGCCCCAAGCCGCGCGCGCCACCTTTCTAAACAACGCCCGCCGCAACCAACCCGTGGCCCAGCTTGCGATCTACGCGTTCGCACTCGCAAAGCACACGGGCATTTTGCTCTTTGACTTCAAATGCACGTGGTTTGATGAGCAACGCTACTGCAAATTCTTCCCGCGGCAACTATTGAGCGGCAGCCAGTAGGTTGTCCCTTGAAGTGCAAAAAAACCGTCCCCCGGTGGGGAAGTGGTGGACATCAATATGCCTCGTCCCGTCGGCGGACGGAGAGTACATGGATTATGTGTTGCTCGCGTTGGAACACCACGCGATAGTCGCCGATTCGAAAACGATATGCCTTAAGGCCAGTAAGTGGTTCGGCGAATTCGAGCGGGTCCGGCTGGGAAGCGTACAAATGTACCTTTTAATTATGTGGTCTCGAATATCACGCTCAAGTGATTTGAGCTGCCGTATTGCCGTGTCGGTGTAGAAGATTTCCATCAATTGTCGGCACTACGCAGCTCCTTAACAAGGTCGTCGTGGGACAGCATGCGTCCGTGTCTAATGTCGTCGCGTGCTAGCCCAATATCATCGACGAGGGCATGACTGAAAAATCCGATTTGCATATCCTCTTCAACAAAAGCGCGCGTTGCTTGATTGAGTACGGTCGAGAGTGGAAGGCCAATCTTTTTGGCTTTCTTGATCGCTGCGGCTTTGAGCTTCTTATCGATGTTGAAATTAATTCGCGTGGTCATGCGTACATTATACTCACGCGCGGAATTTTGGCGAACGCCGCGAACGTGGACCGCACGCTTGACACCTCTGAAATAAATGGCGCGGTGCGACCACCACCTTAATCAGCAGGGAATGGCTCAACAGAGCGATAGAAAATAGGTCGCGCAATGATGAGGTTTCTGCGACGCCCTGCACCGAGCGGGGGACCGCGCGTACGCCATCGAGAGGCGTTGCAGAAACCTTATTGCACGAAACCGCGGACCGCGAGCTACGCTATGGGGATTTGGCAGAAACGGTTGCCACGGAGGTTCTTACTTGCAGTGGCCGATATTGAACTGGCTCGCCGCCGAAGCCACGCCATTGCTTCCTACTGCAGGAAGTTTCCCGACGCTGCGTCACTTTTGGTATCGACCCGTTCAAACACCGCATCATAGTTAGCTGCTCGGGCCATGCCGCGCCGTCGGCCACGGCGCGGCAGAGCTCCGGAACAATGTAATGAGCCAGTGATAGGGAAGATCGTCCATTCATGAGCTGTCGGACCTCCGAGAATGGAACGGGCGCGAATATGGTCCCTCGAAGCTCTCGATGACCTTCATACGACCGCCACAGCACGGACAGGGCGGTGGCTCGGATGTTGATGCGGGCTCCGCTTCCTCCTCGTGATTGTTGCGGTCGCATTCGACGGCGGGAACATCGAGGAGCGTTCGACACAGCACGAGCTTGTCAGCACGATGGCCGTTCGCAAACAAGCCGTAGTGACGAATGCGATGGAATCCGTCTGGCAGCACGTGGAGCAGGAAGACGCGGATGAACTCGCCGACCGGAAGCCGCATGATCTTGCTTCGCATAGCGCCGGCCGCGCGGTAGTCCTTCCAGCGAAAACTGACATGGTGGTCGTCGAGATCGAGCAACCGGCTATTGGCGATGGCGACACGGTGGGTGTAGCGGGCGAGATAGGCAAGCACTTGAGCCGGGCCTGCGAACGGGCGCTTGGCGTAGACGACCCACTCGATGTTGCGCAGCGGAGCAAGGTAAGTTCTGAACGCGCCCGCCTCTTTGAGGCCAGCGAGATTGGTGAAGAACTGGAGTTCTCCCGCATCGTGCAATGCTTGAAGACCTTCGAGGAACAGGCGCCGGAATAGACGCGAGAGAACACGAACCGGCACGAAGAAGTCTGGCTTGCATCGCACCCACCACGCGCCGTCGGGCGCGATACCGCCACCCGGTACGATGCAATGAACATGAGGATGGTGATCGAGGTTTTGTCCCCAGGTGTGCAGGACGGCAGTAAGGCCAATCTGCGCGCCCAGATGCTTCTGATCCGCTGCGATGGTGGTGAGCGTCTCCGCTGCGGCGGTGAACAGCAGGCCATAGACCTTCGTCTTGTTCTGGTAGGCGATGGCGCCGATCGTCGCTGGCAAGGTGAACACGACGTGGAAATAGGGGACCGGCAAGAGTTCGGCCGCTCGCGCCGCCAGCCATCGTTCCGCCGCCCGCCATTGGCATTTTGGGCAATGCCGGTTCCGACACGAATTATAGGCGATGCGCGTGTGGGCGCAGTNNCAGTCCTCGCAGCGCTCGACATGACCGCCGAGCGCTGCCGTGCGACATATCTCAATGGCCGTCATGACACGGCGCTGGCCCAGGCTCACATGCCCGGCATTGGCCGTGCGCCACGCCTCCCCGTGGCGGCGGAAGACATCCGCCACCTCGAACTTCGAGCTCGGCATGTCCGGCGACTTATGCCGGAGGCGGCTTCGCGATATTCAAGGCCTCAAGCGGACTTTTTATCTGTCGGATTGTGTTAATCGCGACCCGAGCATATCGAGAGGTGGAGTCGATATGCCGATGTCCCAGCAAGTCCTGGATCACGCGGATGTCCACCCCTTGCTCCAGCAGGTGTGTGGCGAAGCTGTGCCGCAACGTGTGGACAGTGACCGTCTTATCCAAACCGGCAACTTCAGCGGCAAGGCGGCACGCGCGTTGCAGGGAGCGAACTGTGATGGGACGGGCCGGATCAGCGCCAGGGAACAGGAAGTTCTGAGGACGAGCGCACTTCCAATAGACTCGAAGAATGCCGAGCAGCTGCTCGGACAACATGACATATCGATCCTTCCGACCCTTACCCTGGCGAATGTGAATCACCATCCGGGCACTGTTAATATCTTTAATCGTGAGCGCGACCGCTTCCGACACGCGTAGGCCAGTGGCATAGATCGTCACAAACGCGGTTCGGAACTCAAGGTCATTCACAGCCTTCAAAAAGCGTTCGACTTCATCCCGCGCGAGAACGGGTGGCAGGGTATCAGGCCTGCGCCCCAGTGGAATGTGTTCGGACACGCCGGTTTTGCCGAGCGTTGTTCCGTAAAAGAATCGCAGGGCACACATGATCTGGTTGATGGCCTGTACTCCGAGGCCGCGGGAAACCAGATGCAACTGATAATTACGAACGTCTTCGAACGTCAGCTTGTCCGGAGATTGCCGGAAATACTTGCTGAAGTTCTTGACTGCGCGGACATAGGACTTCTTTGTCAACGGCGACATGTTGCGGATCGCCATGTCATCGATCATGCGCTGTCGCAGCGGCGTCACCTGTACACTCATCACCAAACTCCGTCTGTTGGATTGTACACACGCGCAATCTTGACAGACAGACGATCGAATGAGGCGAGCGCTTCCCAACCGTCAGCCATCGGCAAGGGTCGGAAAACAGTTATTTCCCGACGTATCGAGAATGGCTCTGTTG
>PLYS01000410.1 GCA_003153455.1 Betaproteobacteria bacterium
CCCCGCTTTCAACGATGACGGTAGTTGTAAACGAACTGCAAAACGATGACCCCGGCACCCCGGAATTCCGCGAGAATCTGGCGATACTTTCCAGACAAATCGACGTCTGCCGGATGACGTTGTCAAACTTGATGGCGGCAGCGGGACAAGTGCGAATCACAGGCGGGCAGCGCGTCCCGCTGGATCGATTTCTGTCCGATGTCGTCGAGAAATGCCGCCTGCTGCACCCCGGGTCCCGCATCCACTTCCAGATCTCTGCCACGGATGCGGTTCCGGAGATCGTCGCCGAGCAAATTCTCGGCCAGGCGATCGGGAATCTCCTGAATAACGCCGTCGACGCTTCGCCCGACTCAGTGCACCTGGACGCTTCCTGGCGCGATGAAATCCTGCGTGTGCAGATCAAGGATCGGGGTGCGGGCTTGCCGGCTGACGTTGCCGACAAGATCGGAAAGGCGTTCTTTACCACAAAGGTCCCGGGGCGGGGCAACGGACTGGGCGTCATGCTCGCTAATACCACCATCCAACGGTTTGGAGGGGACGTAAGGATATTTAATCGTCCCGACGGCGGCGCGTGCGCAGAAATTGTACTGCCCTTGGCACCATTGCTTGTTACCGCGGAACAAATACATGTCTGAGACCGATAACGTTACTGGCCCGCGGCCCACCCTGCTGCTGATTGATGACGACGAGACTTTTTGTGCCGTGGTGTCGCGCGCCCTGCACAAACGCGGCTTCGAGGTGACGCTCAGCCATGCCAGAACCCACGCGCTCAAAGAAATCGAGGTAAACTCGCCTGAATACGCAGTGGTCGACCTCAGGCTCCCGGACGGCTCGGGACTGCGTTTGGTATCCAGTCTGAAAGCTGCGGATCCACACACCAACATCGTTGTGCTCACCGGTCACGCCAGCATCGCCACGGCGGTGGAAGCGATCAAGCTCGGCGCAACCTATTATCTGGCGAAGCCGGTTAATGCTGACGATATCGTGGCAGCGTTCGGCCGCCGCAGCGGTGACGACAGAGTACCGATCACGGACAAGCCGCTAAGCGTTGAACAGCTCGAATGGGAACACATCAATCGCGTGCTGCTGAAGAACAACGGCAATATTTCAGCCACGGCACGAACGCTCTCCATGCATCGCAGAACGCTGCAGCGCAAGCTGCTAAAGCGGGCGCCTAAATATTAGGCTGGCCTGCCGCCTCTGCCGCCGAAACGCCGATTTTGAATGCGTTACTTCACTTGGTTTATCATGTAATCGACGGCGGCCTTGATGTCGGCATCTGATAGCGACGCCACGCCGGCCCTGGGCGCCATTACGCCCTTGCCGGCAATGACCGAAGCGGTCAGCGCGGCGCCACCCTTCTTGATAAGAGGTTCCCACATCGACTTGTCACCCAGCTTGGGGGCGCCCATTAAGCCCTTGGCATGACAAACAGCGCAGACCTTGTCGAAGGTTGCCTTGCCTTCATCGGCAGCGGCAGCCTGGCCCATGCTCAACAGCGCCGCCACGGTGGTAACAGTGATCACTAAGAGTTTCATGTCAGTCCCTTTTCAAGTTGTTGCGCGAATATTGTCTCCTTTTCTAAAGCGCCTTTTGACATGGATCAACATCACATTATTTTGCGCAAACTATTGAGCGCTTTATTATGCCATCGTCATTTGATCTAAGGGTAAACCCTAATCTGAAAACTGCGTACAAATTACACATTAATCGTTACGGTAATTCGTTTCTTGCGCTGCGCGCGGTAAGCGGTAACGTGCGGACCATGCACGTTGCCGTCTCGTTAAACGCAACTCTTGTAGAAAGACGCGCGCTGTGTTGCGCGCGCCGGCATTATTTCTGCGCAGGTCTCTGCGAACTCTGGTCGACGGCGTTGACCGCGGCGTCGTAGGATTTGCGCGCCGTTGCTTCCTTCGCTTTCGCCGCGTCGAAATTCTTTTTCGCGGCGTCCGCGGGGCGCTTCAATTCATCGGCGCGCTTTTGCGCCGCCTTGTAATCGGCATCGGCCTGGCGATACTCCTGCTCGGCCAGCTTCGCCGCGTATTCCGCCTGCTGCATTTCGCGGTAGGCTACACCGGCCTTCTGCTGGCCTTGCAGGATCGCATCCTGGCGCAGGCGTGTGTCCTCGACCGGCGCCTGGGCAAGACTCGATGCGGCTGCAGTCATCAATAATGCTGCCGTAAATAATCGCATGGCTGACCTTCGATTATGAACCCGTTTTTTTCCGCCGAGGCTCTCCGCCAAAAGCTTCAATGCTGCGGCTGCAAATGCGTGCATATTGGCGACCCGGTCAGCGCTGCCCGTCTCGAGCGTGATTGCGCGTTCAAGCCGGCCGGCGACGGCAATGCAAGTGTGACCCGCGGGGTCGCCGTAGCGATTGCCGGTCGGCCCGGCCGCGCCGGTTTCGCCGATGCCCCAATCGGCCGAGAAGCGCTCGCGGATGATCCGCGCCCGCACCAGCGCATGCTCTTCGGTCGCCGGCCGGGCGCTGGTCAGCAGTTCGTCGCGGAATTCCCTGAGCGCATGCCACGCCTGGCGCGTATAGATAACCGCGCCGCCGAGACAATAGGCCGAGGCGCCCGGCACGGCGAGCAGCGCCGCCGTGATCAGACCGCCGGCGGACGATTCAGCAACTGCGATGGTCTCGCTACGAGCTTTCAAGAGAACAGCCACTTTTTCGGCATAGGGCAACAGGTCGCGCATCATCGGTCCTTTCGTCGATTACACCGGTTCAAAGCTATTCGCGCCGGGGGGCTGGCGTTTGGGCCTTACGGCATTATCTGGCCGCCGTTGACGTGGAGGGTCTGCCCGGTGATGAAACTGCTGCCGGGGCCGCACAAAAAACGCACCGTGGCGGCAATCTCCTCCGGTTCTCCCTTGCGTCCCAACGGCACTGTGTTGCTCGGGGCCGGGCGCACCGGGACTTCCGGCCCGCTGGTGGTATTCATTTGACCCGGCGATACGCTGTTCACTCGTATGCCGTATTGCGCGAGATCCAGCGCAAGCGCCCGGGTCATGCCGACCAGGCCGTGTTTCACGACCGACCCGTGTACCCGGTTCTTCGCGCCGGAGAGCGCCATCATGCCGCCGAGCGTGACAATGCTGCCACCGCCGGCCCTGATCATCGCCGGCAGGCATGCCTTCGCGCAGTGAAACGAGCCGTCAAGTGTGATCGCGAGGATGCGCCGCCACTCGTCGTAACTCATCTCGGGGAATGGCGTTTGCTTGCGCACCGAGGCATTGAGTACCAGGATGTCGAGGCGGCCAAAGCGCTTCAGCACGCCCTCGACCATCGCATTCACTGCTTGCGCGTCGGCAACATCGGCGACAAAAGTTTCCGCCTGTCCGCCGGCAGCACCGATCTCGCGCACGACTTTCTCGCCATCTTCGCGCGATGCGCGCGAATTGACGGCAATCGCAGCGCCTGCCGCGGCGAGCGAGAGCGCAATCGAGCGCCCAATGTTGCGCGTTGCGCCGGTAACCAGCGCAACCTTGCCTTTGAGTTCATTGCCGGGCTGCATCGCAGCTGCGTCGATCGTCATTTGGTTCTCCTCATGAGAGTTGGATGTATCAGTCGATCCGGGCACCGGTGAGCTTGATCAGCAGCGCGTACTTGTCGTAGTCTGCCTTGAGCCGCGCCCCAAACTCCTCCGGTGTGCTGATCCACGGATCGAGCGCGTGGCTCGACAGGCTCTGCGCGGCGTCCGGCAACTTCAGCGCCTTGTTGATTTCGGCGTTGAGCTTGTCGATGATGGGCTTGGACGTGCCCGCCGGCGCGAACACCCCGATCCAGGGACTCATCTCATAACCGGGCACGCCGGCCTCGGCGATGGTCGGCACATTCGGCATGGTACCCGAGCGCCGGGCCGCGGACACCCCGAGCGCGCGCAGCCGCCCCGACTTGATATGCGCGATCACCGAGGCAACGGTCGCGAAAGAAGCCTGCGCCTCTCCCCCAAGCAGCGCGATCACGGCGGGCCCGCCGCCCTTGTAGGGCAAGTGCACCAGCTTGATCCCCGTCATCGAGGCCAATAGCGCCATCGACAGGTGCGGGATGCTGCCATTGCCAGCGGAGGAGTAGAGGATCTCATTGGGACGCGCTTTAGCGAGCGCGACGAATTGTTTCACCGATTTTACCGGCAGCGACGGATGGATAGTGAGCACGGCCATCTGCGCGGTGATCAGCCCGACTGGCGCGAAATCCCGGAGCGTGTCGTAAGGCAGCGTCTTGTACAGATGCGCGTTGCCGACGTGCGTTGTCGATTGAACCAGGATCGTGTAACCGTCGGGCGGCGCCTTCGCCACCACGTCGGAGCCGATAGTGCCCCCCGCGCCGCCCCGATTGTCTATCGTGAATTGCTGCCCCATCGATTCGGACAGCTTCTGCATCACGATGCGGCCTGCGATATCGTTGCCGCCACCGGGGGGCCAGGGAATCACCACGCGCACCGGCTTGGAAGGATAAACCTGGGCCCCGACCAGACCCGCAGTTAACAACAGGATGGCAAGCGACGATGCGACAGCGCGCAATAGTAATCCCATAAGCCCCTTGATTCGGTTTCCCGGTAAATTGAAAATCACCAACTCATGACTTGACCACGTTGAAGTCATAATGGCCAACCCCCTGAACTAATAGATAGGTTGCGCTATTTTCCCCGGCATTCACGACTTGATGAACTCTGCCTTGCGCCACTTTGCATCTTTGGCCTGGAAGGAGAAAGGTTTCCTCATCCGGATCCTTGAGGCGAACGGACATCTTGCCGGAAAGACAAAACATGTTGTCGGTTACTTCATTGTGATAGTGCCAGAAAGCCACTTCCCACGGCCCCAATTCTATGATTCTGACGCGGGCATCCTGGGTCTTAAGCAATACGTCTTCCCTGACAGGCATATCATTTCCTCCCAAATGGCAGCGCAAAGAGCCAGCGTCCTGCCGACTTTCCATTTTCACACAAACCCGCGTAAGCCTGCCGTAAGGTTGTTGCGTGATGATGTTCGTTTCACGGTGACGTTCCCGCAAACGAAGGCGGGGCTTACGTCAAGGTTGAATCAGCTTCGATTGATGCTAGGGTTACCAACCAGGAGTCCTTTATGGCCAGATTTCTTTTGCACATTTTTCCTCTCCTCATGCTTGGCTCGGCGTACGCCCAGACACCACAGGATGCACCAACTCCGACAGTCAGTATGACCGCCGTAATTATCTTTGTGGTGATTTTCGTCGGCTCGATTGTTGGCTTTTTCTGGTACTACTGGTGGACCGAAAAGAAACGCAAACAAGAAAAGGAACAGAAAAAATAACGCCCATTGCGCATCGCTCGCGGCTGGAAGTGGCTAATTGTAAACAATCGTTGAATTAAGCTGGTGGGCCTTGTTGGATTTGAACCAACGACCAAGGGATTATGAGTCCCATGTGTGCTGGCGAACAGATCACCTCATGAGGAACGGAAATAATAGTCGCGCAAGTAAATTGACACATCCCTCTCCCACTCGATGCTGTCGATCGCAATCAACAACGACTTCAGAACTACTTAAAGGATAAGAAAATGACCAATATACGACGCACTTTGCATAATATCCTTCTCGTGGCAGCCGCCATATTCTCGCTGGGCGCGATCAGCAGCCATGCAGATGCTGCAACCGCAGAAGACCTGAATAAGGACGCCGCTCAGGCACTGCAAACCTTGTACAAGAGCAATCCTGTTGCCGAAAGTATTTCTAAGAAGGCAAAGGCGGTCCTGGTTTTCCCTAATATCATCAAAGCCGGGCTCGTATTCGGAGGAAGTTATGGCGAAGGTGTTCTAACCAAGGATTCGCATGTCGCCGGCTACTACAACTCCGTTTCCGCGTCCTGGGGCTGGCAGGCAGGCGCCGAGTCATACGCCTACGTCGTATTTCTCATGAGCGACAAGGCCGTGAAATATCTAGACAAGTCGAAGGGATGGGAATTCGGTGTAGGACCGACCGTGGTCGTGGTGAATGAAGGAGTTGCCAAGAATCTGTCATCGTCGACATTAAGAAACGATGCCTACGCCTTCATTTTTGACCAGCAGGGACTCATGGCAAGCCTCAGCATGGAAGGTACAAAAATTTCTCGCATCAAGCGTTGATCTGAAAAAACACATGAACAACTGGCTGGGAGCGGTCTATCAGTGCGGTTCTGAAGCGGCAGCGTCAATGACCGCAGTTAGCCGCTAGCCTGGATTTTCACGGACCGATATTTGGCTAACACCGGCCCGGGCGACGGGCCAGTGTCTCCTCTCTAAGCGGTTGGTTTTCCCCTGGCGTCTGTTATCCCAATGGTGCGCCTATAGGCACTCCGTCGTGGTTATTCTTTAGCTTGTCCCGGTTGCCGCTCCAATAAGCGCTATCGGCAGCAATCCTCGCTAAATCCAGTATCCATAAGGTTTTCCAGCCCACAAGGGATTGTGGCGCCGCACCCCCTTGACAACCATGGGATGTATGTGGCATTGTGCACATATGGGTATAGGAGCACCTAAAGACATAACAGAATGCCGCCGCTTCTTCGCGCAACCCTCCCACCCGCGCCAGCGCATGTACG